>CALMJY010000348.1 GCA_937864815.1 uncultured Bacteroidota bacterium | reverse complement strand
GATTTACACCGAGGATTCCGGTCCCGGCGAAGGGAGTAGGACCCCACTTCCGGATAAGCAGCAGGTCCTGACCGGGAAACCCTGATGGCAAAGGCCCCGGACAACAGCGACCAGATCAGCAGCGGCATACGAGGTATTCTGGGAAGGCCTGAGGTATACCTCTTCTTCCAGTTCCTCATGAACAGCCACGGGAAATACCGGATGTGCATTGAGCGCTTCCTTGCTCCCGTGAACGGGAAAAAGATCCTTGACATCGGTTGTGGGTGCGCCGACATCCTGGCCCTGCTCCCCCGGGACGTTGACTACGTGGGCTTCGATATGAGCCCAGCATACATTGCCTATGCCCGGAAAAGATTCGGCCATCGGGCCAGGTTCTTCAACAGGCGTGTAAGCGACATCGATCTTCAGAATCTTGGTTTGTTCGACATTGTGATCGCAGATGGCCTACTGCATCACCTGAACGATGCTGAGGCGAGAGACTTATTCAGAATCGGGTTCTGTGCGTTACATGACTCGGGTTTTATGTTTACTGCGGATCCCACTCTCGTAGAGAACCAGGATTTCATATCCCGTCGCATAAGCTTGATGGATAGAGGAAGACACGTAAGATCCCCCAATGCCTATCAGAAAATCGCAAAATTGGTTTTCCCCTCTTTAGAAGTTCATGTCATAAATAACGTAAGCAACCGTCCTCAAACAGGGTGCATCTTGAAATGTTACAAGCTAAGTAAATAAACACATACATCAATTAACCTTATGATTTTGTATCATTAACTATACCTAGATTCCTTTTGACAATTGTTTTCAATGTGAGATATTGTCTATTGGTTGCTCAGATACAACTATTAACCAATTATATAATAATACAAAAGCATTAAACACAGAGGATACTATAATTATGGATCGAGATAATACATGCAAGACCTGAATTTTGCATATCTGGGGAAGAATGTTCTCATAAGCCCTTTTGCCCGTTTTTATGGCACAGAGAATATTTCAATAGGAGATAATTCTAGAATAGATGATTTCTGTATTATTTCTGCAAAGCAACCTGTTACTATTGGACGATACGTCCATATAGCACCATTCTGTGGTCTATACGGAGTCTACGGTATAGAAATTCATGATTATTGTGGGATCTCTTCTAACGTGGCAATATATTCTGGCTCAGATGATTATTCAGGTGAGTTCATGAACAATCCTACTATACCTATGGAATTTCGAAGAATTGATTCAGGAAAAGTGATCCTAGAAAAGCAAGTATCTATTGGATGTGGCTGTGTTATATTTCCTAATGTTAAGATTAATAAAGGTTCAACTGTTATGGCGATGAGTCTTGTAGCCAAGAACATTCCTGAGAGTAGTATTGTTGGAGGAATTCCTGCCAGGTTTATTAAACATAGAAGTACACGGTTATTTGAATTGGAAAAACTGTTAGAGGCTATGGATGAATGATCTGAGATTCCATCACTTGGGTATTGCAGTAAAAGATCTTGAAAAGTCTATTGCACAGATACGAGCATTAGGTTATCAAATTTCTGATAATGTTTACGATCCTGCCCAAGATGCTAGTTTAATTTTCTGCAAACATTCGTCGATGCCTTCACTTGAGTTGATTTACAATCCGGATAGATTTAAATCAATTTTGAAAGGTCAGGATTTTGTTATTTATCATATTTGCTTCGAAACACACAATATAAACAAAGCACTGTCAAATTTCGAGCGGAAAGTAACTATAAAAAAACCCTGTCCTGCTAAATTGTTCAACAATAGAGAAGTTTCATTCTTTAAAATTGATGGATTGGGAATAGTAGAATTACTAGAGGAATAGCATGCTGCTAACAGAGATCACTGAGCATAACAAGCAGTATAAAAATAAAGACCTCCCGAGTTTAAATCTTTTGATATTGAGAGATATTACCTTGGACCCTATCGAACATTTTTATAGGTATTATTCTAATCTGATGGGGTATCATGCTGCAATCACATGGGGAAATTATAATACTATATACCAAGACAGTTATAATCTGTCATCTGATTATGATTTTATATTCATTTTTCCCAAACTTGAAATGATGACAGAAAACCTAACATATAAATTCTCAAGGATGAGAACAGAGGATATCCAGCTTGAAATATCAAATATAATATTTTTTTTCAAAGGGGTATTCAGCAATATAAGACAAAGCAGCAATGCAGTGATCTTATGGCATTCTTTTGAAGTACCTCTGTACCCGAATCTCGGTATATTTGATACGATCTCAGAAAATAGCCAGCTTGAAATTATTAATAATATTAATTCCCTGACAAAAGGACTGGCCTATGAATTCAAAGGTGTCTATTGTGTGGATACAAATTTATGTCAGAGTCGTTTGGGCAATTTTTTCTATGATAGACGTATGTGGTACTCTTCAAAAATGCCCTACAGCCTTGATGGTCTGAAAGAAATCGCCAATGAGGATTTTAAATATATTAGAGCACTGAAAGGAAAGAATAAAAAATGTCTTGTTTTAGATTGTGATAATACATTGTGGGGCGGGATTGTCGGAGAAGATGGAATAGAGAAAATACAGCTAGATGAAAAGTTTATTAATTTTCATCGTGAGATAATAAACCTATACTATCGGGGAATAATAATTGCTCTTGTAAGTAAAAATAATGAAGACGATGTTTGGGAAGTTTTCAGGAAAAGAAATGATATGACCTTGAAGAAAGAACATATAGCCACCTCTCAAATTAACTGGGATGATAAAGCTACTAATATAAAGATTATTGCTGAAAATCTTAACATAGGGCTGGACAGTATTGTGTTTGCCGATGACTCTGTCTTTGAATGCAACTTAGTGAAATCACTTATACCTGAAATAGAAACTTTGCATATGAATAAACCGATGGACTACAGCATCATATTGGCGTCTTGTGGGCTTTTCGACACTGTTTCTCTTTCAGATGAGGATAAAAAACGTGGGCAGATGTATAAAGAAGATCTTCAACGGAAAAAGATAAAATCAGATAAAACCAATCTCTTGGAATATTATACATCGTTAGAGATGAACCTTGAAATAAGCAAGGTCACAAATCTGGAAGTCGGCAGAGCATCACAACTAACACAACGAACTAATCAGTTTAATTTTACAACAAGAAGGTATTCGGAAGAAGATATTAAACACTTTATTGAAGATCCCTCACACGATATTTATTATGTTAAAGCAAGAGATAATATTGGAGATCTTGGAATAGTAGGATTAATTATTTTAAGATATGAGGATGAATCAGCTTTCATAGATTCTTTCCTTATGTCTTGTAGAGCATTGGGCAGAACCATTGAAGATGCTTTTTTAATGAATGTAATCCTGCAATTAGAGAGGACAGGAATTAAAAGAATAATTGGCTTATACTCAGAAACCAAGAAAAATATTCAGGTTAAGGATTATTATGAAAGATATGGCTTTATAAACAATAAAAATTGCTGGGTATTATATACAGACAACCTACCTAAGAAAGACTTTTCATATTTTAAAAATATTGAGATGAGGGAATAGAATGGAAAAAATTGTCATATCAATAATGAGTGATATCTTGGATATACCCGCTGATTTGTTAAACATAGAGTCCACAATAGAGAATACAGAAAAATGGGATTCTTTAAATCAACTCACAATAATTTTAGCCTTGGAAGAGCATTATAAAATTACATTCCCTGATGAAGTGTTGCCCACACTAAACTCAATAAAAGGAATCCTGAAATATTTGGAACAGATTCATGCCTAACTATTATTCTTAACCTTAACCCTTATTCAACAGGTTAAGATAGTTGTCCCTGAAAAACCCATTTTTCTAGGCCGGCAGGAGAATGGGAATTATTGCCGGTATGGAATAACCTTCCAGTAATCGACAAAATCCGGTTTATAAAAATACTTTGGCCTGTTTTCTCGCAGATTGGCTTTTAAAATGGTTGATTGAATTTTTTCTGGATCGGTTTTAAACCATAGCCATAATTGTGCTTCGACATTATATATAGATGCACTGTATCCCCATTGTTTGAATAATAAGCTCATACTTCTGTTTGTGTGAAATGCGCAGTGGACAGGCAGAAGATAAAACCATGATGGATCCTGGGGGACATCCTCGCATACCAAGGTATGCAATCCTAGGACTCCATTTATTGAAACCAGTGATTCTACAAAATCGAAATCTTCTCTTCGCGTAAAATGTTCGAACACAGATGTTGTTATAACGAAATCAAAGGATCTCTTGACTAAGGCTTCATCCGTGATAAAGCCTATAGTCTTCTGCATATATTTGTCATACTTCAGTAGGTTGAGATCATGGTTTTCTTTTAGAGTGTCGGAGAGTTTACCATCTCCACAAGCAAAATCGAGCCATCTCCCCTTTGATTCAA
Organism: uncultured Bacteroidota bacterium; assembly: GCA_937864815.1. GTDB lineage: Bacteria > Bacteroidota > Bacteroidia > Bacteroidales > VadinHA17 > LD21. The sequence goes on along the minus strand of CALMJY010000348.1, from coordinate 630 downwards.
GAAGCCCTAACTTAGTGAGATCGGAAATTACCATTGATTGTGTGTTTAATCTCTTGATCCATTTTGGGTCATCCGGGCATGTTTCCTGGCCGTGATAACTACTATGATACTGGTGGTTGAGTCGTTTCCATGAATGATCTGACATCTCAGTATGTGTTTTTGAGAGAGTGAATCCACAACAATCACATCGATAGTATTCTACTTTCCCAAGATCAAAAGAGTCATATTCTTTTGAAAAGTAGAATTGCATCGGGGAACCGCATATTAGGCACTTCAAAATGATCTCCTTCGGCTTTCTGTTACCACTAAGCATTATGTTCAATATCATTTTCTAAATAATAAAGAAACATCTGACTCTTTCCATGGATTACTTCATTGTCACGTCTAATCGAGGATCCTGGACATGAAATCTATTGTAATCCGAGATGGGGTTCTTCTGTGACTTTTTCATTATTATAAATGAGATGTTATACTCTTTTATAAGAGAGGTTGCTTAGAAAAAATTGAGATATAAAATGTACCCCAGACACATCTCACAACAAAATGAACTATATCAAACACCCTCTCTCCGATGATTATTGCCTGCTTTTACTCCCCTGCTAATTGCAGGTTTCTAAACCGATGCTGACA
>CALMJY010000347.1 GCA_937864815.1 uncultured Bacteroidota bacterium | reverse complement strand
TTCCAAAGGATTCCGATACCTTCAGGGTTATTACATACAGGGATGGTAAACCGTTGGGAAGGATGATCACAGTGCCACTTAATGAATTAATAAAGCGTATTTAAAATGTAAAATTCAAAGACTTTGTGAATCCTTTGTGCAGATCTTTGTGTGACTTTGTGGTAAAAAAAAATTAACCACAAAGGATCTCAAAGGTTGTCACTAAGTAACACAAAGGAATACAACAATATAGAATTATTAATGAGTTGCACTAAATAAACTTGCTATTATGAAAAAAGTATATTTACCAATAATAATTATTGCCCTGGCAATAACTATTTCGTGTAATTCTTCTGAATCAAAAAAGACAGATTCTTCTGTTCCTGATTTAACAATAACAGTATCAAAGCGATACCTCAATATTCCCGTTTCCCAGGCTGCCGATCGTGCAAAGATGACATTTACAGCAGACGGCAAACAGACAAAGGAATTTGTTATCCGTCTTGCCCCTGAAAAACCCGATTACTGGGTATTCTGGGATATCTCAAAATATACGGGTAAGGAATTAAAAATCAGCTATGATGGTAATAGTTCCGGACTGAAGGATATTTACCAGGATGACAAAATTGCCGGTCAGGACAGTCTCTATAATGAGTTTAACCGTCCGCAGATCCATTTCTCATCTCGCAGGGGGTGGAACAATGATCCCAACGGACTTGTTTGGTTTGATGGTGAATATCACCTTTATTATCAGCATAATCCATTCGAGAAATTTTGGGAGAATATGCACTGGGGACATGCAGTAAGCAAAGATCTTGTTCACTGGGAGGAGCTTGGAATTGCCCTGGAACCTGACACTCTGGGTACAATGTTTTCAGGCTCGGCAATTATCGACAAGAATAATACTGCCGGCTGGGGAAAAGATGCCCTGGTTGCATTCTACACAGCTGCCGGCAAAAAAATGACACAGAATGTCGCTTACAGCACCGACAGGGGAAGAAGTTTCACAAAATATGAAGGCAATCCCATTCTCGGTCCCGACCGTGATCCTAAGGTTTTCTGGTACGAGCCGGCAAAAACCTGGGTGATGGTGCTTTATAACGACAACTACCTTATCATTTATAATTCAAAGGATCTTAAAAAATGGGAGGAGAAAAGTATAGTACCCGGTTTTTATGAATGCCCTGAGTTCTTTGAGCTTGCCGTTGACGGAAATCCTAAGAATAAAAAATGGGTTATGTATGGTGCATCAGGCACTTACATGACAGGCAGCTTTAACGGTGAGAAGTTTACGCCGGAGCATGGAAAGTATTTTTACAGCTGGGGCAGCCAGTATGCTGCACAGACATATAATGATGTAGCCGACGGCAGAAGAATACAGGTCGGATGGGGAAGAATTGAACATGCCGGAATGGCCTTCAACCAGATGATGCTGTTTCCCTGTGAATTGACGCTGAGGACTACAACCGAAGGAATAAGGCTTTTCTGTGAGCCGGTTAAGGAGATCGCACTTCTTCATGAAAAAAGCTATTCATGGAATGACCTTACAACCGCTTCGGCAAATGAAAAATTAAAGGAAGTTAAAGGAGATCTGTTTCATCTGAAAATGGATGCAGAAATTGTCCATGGACTCGGACTCGAACTCTTCTACAAGGGCAATCCAGTTGTTTATTATGATGGAAACTTTAACCGTTTTAACGGAGCACCATATATCTGCGATAAGCCGGGTATATTCAGGTTCAGCATTGAAGTCATACTCGACAGGACATCGGTTGAGGCTTATATCGGGAAAGGTAAGCTGTTTATCTCAGAACAATTGAAAGAGAAAAAATCTGATGAAGGTCTTGCTTTTAAGGGAGATCTTAAGATACATTCACTTGAGGTAAATGAATTAAAGTCAATCTGGTAAACAATTATGAATCTAAGAAACATTAAGCGTATTATCATCTTTTTATTAATACCGCTTACTGCTTGTACCGGTACTCTTTCAGAAAAAGATCCGGTTGATTATGTTGATGTATTCATTGGTACATCAAATTCACGCTGGATGCTTGGCCCCTATGCCTGCGTTCCCTATGGCATGGTACAGCTTGGTCCTGATAACCAGGGTGATGTATGGATGGGAGGTTATGATTATTCCATAAACAATGTAAGCTATTTCAGTCATTTTCATGGTTGGACAATGGCCGGTCTGGCAGTGATGCCCGCTTCCCAGGACCTGACGGTATATGACTCTCCTGTAGACGGAGCTTACAGAGGTGCAGGAGCACCCTACCACTCACGTATTGATAAAAGTACAGAGAAAGGACACCCCGGATACTATTCCGTTTACCTCTATGATGCACGTGCAAAAGCTGAGCTCACGGCAACAACGCATTGCGGTTTTCACCGTTATACCTTTGAAGAGCTCAATGATGCAAGGATAATGATCGATCTGGCCTTTCCTGCTGAATATTCCTTCAGGGTACGCGATGCTCAGATTACAAGAATTGATGATAAGACTATTGAAGGGTATGCAACCTCACGCCAGCATTATGGTGATTATACCTTATACTTTGTTATTCAGATGAGCAAGCCGTTCAAGTCATTCAATGGCTGGTCTGCAAAAGGTATTGCCCGGGATATAGTGCAGATAAGGGACAGCATAGATGTGGGCGCCTTTATTACATATGATACCGGGAAGGGTGATCAGATACTGATGAAGACCGGTTTGTCGCTTGTTGATATGGATGGGGCAAGGAAAAACCTTGAGACTGAACTGGGCAGTGTAAACTGGGATTTTGATAAAGTATGTACTGATGCCAGGGAAAAGTGGAACAGGCTGCTTGGAAAAATAGAGGTTAAAGGAGGTACCGAGACGGATAAGATTAAATTCTATACGAATCTCTACCGGTGTTATGCCCAGAAACAGACCTGGACTGATGTTGACGGGCGTTACACCGATCCGATGGAAAGGATCCAGCAGCTTCAGCCGGGTGATGTAATGTACGGAGGTGATGCATTCTGGAACACCTATTGGAACCTGAATGGTCTCTGGTCACTTATCACGCCTGAGATTGTCAATAACTGGGTAAGGACAGAGATAGAGCTTTTTGATAAAACAGGATGGACCAACAACGGCCCGACAGGTGTTGAGCATACCGGGGTTATGGAAGTAACACATGAAGTGGCTCTTATGGTTGGTGCCTACATGAGAGGTATAAGGAATTATGACACTCTGAAACTTTACCAGGCTGTCAGGAACACCGTCTCACAACAGGGTCATAAACAGCCTCTTTCAGGACTTGCAGGTAATGATCATCTTGATATTTACAATAAGCTGGGTTATGTGCCATACAATGTTCACAGGACAGACCGGGGATTAAACTACTGTTTTACGGACTTCTGTGTTGCCCAGATGGCAAAAGCATATGGTAATGAGGATGATTATCAGTTCTTTATTAAAAGGTCAGGGAGCTGGAAAAACGTATTTCATCAGGAGCTTAAATACATTGTGCCAAAAGATTCTGAAGGAAAATGGAAGGAGGATTTCAATCCTTTCTCAGGGGCATCTTTTACCGAGGGTAATTCATGGCAATACTCATGGTATGTGCCACACGATGTCCCGGGACTTATCGAAGTTATGGGAAAAGATCTTTTCAACACCCGGCTTGAGGAAGGATTTACCAAATCTGAGGCAAAAAATTTTACTGCTCATGCATTCGACCGTACACAGAAGACTATCCATGAATATTATATAAATCATGGAAATCAGGCAAATATGCAGGCAGCATACCTGTTCAACTTTTCAGGAAAACCATGGCTCACCCAGAAATACAGCCGGGCCATACTCGATAAGTTTTATGGTTCAACACCTTATCACGGATGGGAAGGAGATGAGGATGAAGGACAGATGGGTGCCTGGTTCGTTATGTCGTCAATGGGTCTTTTTGAAATGAACGGCTGCACATCTCCCGACATGAGGGTTGAACTTACAAGCCCGCTGTTTGAGATGATAACAATTCATCTTGATAATAAATATTACAACGGAGATAAATTTGTTATCAGGGCAACTAATAACTCTGCAGATAATATTTACATTCAGAAAGCCCGGTTAAACGGAAAATCACTTGAGGAAATGCATATTTCGTTTGAAGACATTGTGAATGGCGGTGAACTTTTGCTTGAGATGGGAAATAAATCTTCCGGCAAATAAATTATATCAACATGGCTGGGATATGAGCTCATGCTGAATTTAATATTACTATTTTTGAAAATATCACACTCAAAATTAATTTAACAGATCATGAAAATAACAATCCTTCTCCATCTTGTTATACTATTTGTTATCAGCATTATCTCATCGACAGGTTGCAAACAGAATAATAATTCTCCGAAACAATCTTTCACATTTGAGATACCTGATGATTATCTCAGGCAGGCTCCTGTAATTCCTGATTTCTGGGTGTCAGAATATAAGGAAGTATATGCTTTTCTTGATAATACTGTTAAGAAGGGTTCTATTGAAGTCATTGGCAATTCTGCAGGAGGCAGGGAAATAAAAGCTGTACTTTATGGCTCACCCCGTCAGGGAAAAGGCACAACCACTTTTTCCGGATCCCTCGGTTTTGGTGATGTGGCCGCATACAGGGGACCAGATCACGGCAAAACAGTATACATGGGAATGGCCGCAGTGCATGGAGGTGAATTTGAGGGAATTGTAGGAATGGTCAACCTGATTTCTGTCCTTGAAACAGGAAAGGATCTCCGTGGCAAAGAGTGGCCGCAGATTAATGAAGTTGCATCAAAAATTGACAGGCTTGTCCTTATTCCTGTAACAAATCCTGACGGTAGGGAAAGGATCCCGCTTCGGATGGAATTTTACCGGGATACCGATTTCACTGTTGCTGAATACCTGAACACAGGTGGTGACGATAAGGGGAAAATTACAGGCTGGCCCCAGATCAAGGAATTCATCCCCATGGATTTCTCAAAGCCAGGTTTCCCTGGAGGTTATCCCAATGATAACGGAGTTAATTTCCAGCATGATAATTTCCTCGGAAATATCCAGCCTGAGACTCAGGCTCTGTTTGATCTTACTGACAGGGAAAAACCCGATGTGGTAATAAATCTTCATACCGGAGCAGTTTACATGAGGATGGACAGACCGCTCGGAGAACCTGCTCTTCATTCTGCATTTGATACACTTTTCCATTATGTTCATTCAGAGCTTGCTGTGAAAGGTTTGCAATACACCAATGATCCTGCCATCGAGGGAAATGCATCTGAACAGGCTTCAACCGGAGCATATAATCTTGATGGCGCTCTTAACTGGCATTGCGGTGCACTCAGTGTTGTTGTGGAATCACCAAGCCATTCATTCTCAGGTAACAGGGAGACTCAGAAACGAAACATTGAATTGCCTGATAACCTGCTCGATGCACAGCTGATCTGCCACCAGCAGGCAATGAAGTTCCTTGCAGAAACAGGAGGCAGATCAAAATGGTTACCGGGAAGAAAAAGATAAAGAATAATTAAATAAAATCCCATACCATGAAGAATCATCTGTTTTTTCTTTCAGCACTGATCCTGACGGCCTGCCAGGATAGTTCGTATAATAAGATCCGTAATTATCTCGACACGATTGAGATAGTTGATACTCATGAGCACATACAGGTGCCTGGTGATTCAGCTGCTTTCCATTTATTTGATAAAGTATCTTACTTCCCGAGTGATATGGCATCCGCCGGACTGCCATCTTACAAGGCTGATAATAAAAACGGTTTTGATCCGGAAAAAGTCTGGGAACATTTCGGGAAGAATTATAACTATTCAAGGGCAACAAGCTATCATGAGCAATTCATGAACACCCTAAGGATACTGTACGATTTTGATAAACCTTTTCTTGAAAAGGAAGATATCAAACCATTATATGACAGGATGCTTGCAAATAACTATAGAAATTATGATCAATGGTTTGCTGAAGTTTATAAGAAAGGCAGATTTAAAACCATGATTCTTGACCAGTACTGGGATCATTTCAATACGGATATTGATACATCGTACTTCAAACTGGTTTGTAATATAAACACCCTTGTAATGCTTGTCAGCGAAGCTGCAGCAGAAAAAAAAGTTACAAATGAACAGGAATTGTTCAGGTTGCTGAAAAACCGTGAGGTTTCAGCCGCAAATCTTGATGAATATCTTTCCATTGTGAATTCAGTGCTTGATATTTTTAAAAAAAAGGGAGCAGTATGTATCAAGAATACACTGGCTTACAGCAGAACCCTATATTTTGAGGATATCTCATATGAAGATGCTTCATCAATTTATAACAAGCAGGGAGAACTTGATTGGGCTGAGAGAAAGAAACTGGAGGATTTTATCTTTCATCATATAATACAGCAGGCAATAAAACTCGATTTGCCTGTTCAGATTCATACAGGTTACCTGGCAGGTAATAACAGCCGTCTGGATAACGGCCAGCCGATGAAGCTTCTTAACCTGTTCCTTAGATATCCCAAAGTCAGGTTCAGTATTTTTCATGGCGGCTATCCATGGACAGGCGATTTTGTTGCAATCGGAAAAAACTTTACCAATATCCATCTCGATCTGGTATGGCTTCCACAGATATCCAAAACCGAAGCTGTAAGTACCTTGCATGAAATGCTGGATGCCGTTCCCTATAATAAGATTATGTGGGGAGGCGATGTATCGTGGATCGGTGACAGTATCGGTTCACTGGAGCTGGCTAAAGAGGTGGTTGCGACAGTTCTTTCAGAAAGAGTTGATAAAGGCTGGATGACTGAAGAACTTGCAATCGAAATAGCCGGGAGGATATTCAGGGATAATGCCAGAGATTTTTTCAGGTTTTAAAAGCGTATGTGTGAAATTATTAACAATAGTAAAATGAAGTTTAGAATCTGTTTCATCGCGAGTCTTATAATGTTTTTTCTTACAGGATTTTCTCAGAATAGAGTTACTCCTGCCGATCCGGAATACTACGTTATGGACCGTCAGCAGATCAGATTCGACGACTACCAGGTAATGCTCATTAACTACAGGGGATTTGCCTGTCCGCGACAGTACAGTACAACATGTTTCACAAATGTGCAGTTTCTGCCATTCAGCTCACCATCATACAGTTTTAATCTCAATTTCTTTGACATTAACACCGGTAAAACAGTCAGAGATGATGTTCCTGCGATTTGGGATGAATGGATAAATAACGGAAGAGGGGATGATCCCCTCGGTTCCAACTTTCGTCCCAACTCTCCCTTTCTTATGGTAACACAGGATGAGAAATGGCAGCCAAATGCATATTTCAGAAATGGAACTTTTCATAAGGAAATAGAAGGAAAATGGCTCAGCTTCTCTATAAAAACAGTTACAAATGTTTCATACAGCGATGATGAGGTATTCCTGAAAGTTACACTCAGAAACAGGGAAGAAAAACCTCTTAATCTGACTATTATCCCGCAACAGGTTGCCCGTCAGATGATTTGTGACGGTATGCCCGGATCTGATAAGCCTGAAAGGATAGATGCATTTACCTGTGGAAGCGAACAGATGATGGCAACAGTCTCCTCTGACATCTCAAAGTCCAGCGATAGGGGATTTGAAATAACACTGCCTCCCGGTGAATATGTGACATCATACTTTGCTGTTAAGTTTTATAAAACCGGACAGGCAAGACCTGAAATAATCCAGAAGGATATCAGGCAGCGCATGGAAAAGGCAGATCAGGTCACCCGTGAAAAACTCAAATGGGCTTATGAAAATGTTCCAAAGCTTGAAAGCACAAATGCAAAGCTTCAGGAATATTATTACAGATGCCTGTTATCTGTGCTTATGAGCAGGTATGAAAATCCGAATTACATCACAAACCCGTTCTGGGCAGTAGGTTACTGGCCTTTCACAATCAGCTGGGACAACTCCTATTCTGCTGATATTCTCGCAATGCTCGATCCGTCAGGTCTTAAAGAAGCTATACTTACAGATTTCAGGGAAGTAAAAATGAAGAGGACATATGTAAGCTGGAAAGGGGCATTCTGGGATAATCTATACATACAGGAACCATTTGCACTGCAGTTAATGATTGAGGCATATATAAGGCATACAGGTGATTATGGAATTTTTAGCCAGAAAGCAGGTGAAACCACGGTATGGGAATGGATGCAGAGATGGGTCAGGGAACTGCAGACAAACTATACAAATAAAAATGGTCTTATAGACGTAGGTTATAATACGGAAAAGATAATCGAGATAAGGACTGACGGTTATAACCATATAGTACCTATTACAAATATTCTTACTGTACATCTTCTTTACAGGATGTCGGAGTGGGCCGGATTTCTGAAAGATAAAAACAGGGATATCTATTACAGGGATGCTGAAAAGCTTAAGAGCCTGATGATTGAAGAGCTCTGGAATGACAGTAAGGGCTGGTTTGAGAATCTCTATCCTGATGGAAGCAAAGAGGCAATATGGACCAATCACTTATTCGATGCACTCGGGACAGATTACCTTTCAGGAAATCAGATCAACAAAATTGTCAGTCACCTGCGTGAGGGGGTATTTATGGGTAAGTTCGGAATCTATTCAATTGCAAGAAATGATACAATCCACTGGGATCTTATTGATTCCGACTGGGGCGGAGGTGGTCAGTATGCAGGTGCTCCGGGCAGGCTTTCCCGTTATCTTTATAAGCAGGGTTTTGCAGAAATGGGGTGGAACATAATTCAGCGACATATGGGTTACATAGAATATTTCCCCTATCTGCCTCAAAACCCCAGGACAGATGCCCCTATCCAGGACAGGTCTTCGATGCCTGTTGAAATAGCTTCGGGAGCAGGGATGGAAGCGATAATCTTCGGAACCTTCGGGATAAAAATTGAAAACGATAAAATGATGATTAAACCGAATACACACGAGGAATTAGGTGTATGCACACTGAAAGATTTCAGATTCAAAGGAAATTCATACAACATTCAGATCAGAAATAATAGCTTTTCAGTGTACAGGAATGGTATTCTTATCTCAACAAAACCATTCGGAGAAACCTTTGTGATAAAATGACATAAAAGATATTGGAAAATGAAGAATCCCGGAAGCTTGATAATACTTTTTTTAATCATCATAAGTACATCCTGTACACAAAATCTTTCAGTTAAATCTCCTGATAAACAAAACATCATCACACTTGATCTGAATGAAAATGGTACATTGTATTACTCCATCACTTCACATGGAACAGATGCTTTATTGAAATCCATGATGGGCATGGAACTGGCAGATTCACTGTTTGATTTTAATTCAAAACTTTCGTTTGTTGGGTCCAGCCGGTCAGTAATTGATGAAACATATTCATTACCCACGGGAAAAACCTCACTTTATATTAACAATGCAAATGAGGCAGTCTTCATTTTTGAAAACAGACATGAGAGGATTCTTAAGGTTGTCTGTCGTGCATATGATGATGGTGTTGCATTCCGGTATATTGTTGAAAATCCTGCAGGAATAACAGTGAGAAAGGAATTGACCAGATTTGGATTACCGGAGAACACTATGAGCTGGATGATGAATTATGTTCCTCAATATGAGAATATTTACCAGGAAAGGGTTCTCGATACCATAGGCAGTAAACCACTTTCATTTCCCTCATTGATGCATATTAATGAAAAATTATGGTTATTGCTGACCGAAGCCTCTGTATACAACCAGCCGGCTTGTCATCTCAATAAACCTGGTACAGGAACAGAACTTGAGATAGAACTACCGGAGGAAAGTTATACAGTTGAATCAGTGTGGGAATCTCCATGGCGGACATTCATTCTGGGAACAGAACTTGGTACAATAACTGAATCTGTAATCGTGGAAAACCTGAATCCTCCTTCTGCAGTAACTGATTTGAGCTGGATCAGACCCGGTGTTGCTGTGTTCCCATGGTGGGGTAACTGGATGGCTAACAGCTATATCGACACTCTGAAGATGTACGTAGACCTCGCTGCTGAAATGAACTGGGAATGGATTGAATTTGATGTTTCACTTGTTGGTTCTCCATTCAGAACTTCAAAACTATGGGAAACAACTAAATGGCTGCCTGAATTTACTACCTATGCAAAATCAAGAAATATCAGAGTATATGGATGGGATGAGATTAATATACTGAAGACTAAAGAAGGCCGGGATCATATTTATGGCAGATATACTGACCTGGGTATTGAGGGTATCAAAATTGACTATCTTGATTCAGATAAGCAATATGCAATGCAGTTCCGCAATGCTGCAATGAAACATGCTGCTGAAAATAAGCTGATGGTTAGCTTTCATGGAGAAACATTGCCAAGGGGGCAACGCCGTACCTATCCCAATGTAATGACCCTTGAGGCAGTTATGGGAGCTGAATATTACACCTTTAAGGCAGATCATTCACCTTCACCTGAACATAACTGTACACTTCCGTTTACCCGCAATGTGGTGGGGCCGATGGATTATACCCCGGTTACCTTTACAATACGGCCCGAAGTTCCCAGGACAACCACCTATACTCATGAACTGGCTCTTTCAGTCATTGTTGAATCAGGCTGGCTTGTAATGGCTGATCGTCCTGAAGCTTATCTTAATTCACCTGCAAAGGATTTCCTGAAAAAACTGGAATCAACATGGGATGAAACCCGTTTTATAGCCGGTTACCCGGGTGATTATGTAGTCCTGGCACGAAGGAAAGGTGATAAATGGTTCATCGCAGGTATAAACTCCGGAGAGAAGAGAGAACTTGATATAAATCTTGGTTTTATCAAAGATGGTAAATATGAGATTGAAATTTTTATGGACAAAGCCAGCGAAGAAATGACTGATCTGCAGATCAGAAAGGAAACTGTTACAAAAGATAATACATTGCATATTGCATTATCAGCCAATGGCGGATTTTGCACGCTTATAGAACAATAACTAAAACTCCAAATATTTAATCCATGAGATAATATGAAAACAAACTTAAAACCTCTGTTGGGTATCGCTCTGTTCACAGCGATAACATTTGTTTATTCTTCATCAGTCTGGTCACAGCCATTATGGGATGCAGCAAATAAAAACAAGGATGTTTTAAGAATCTCCACGTTGTTCACAGCGCAGGATGTCCGCGACCATCTTTCAAGTCCTGAAGGACTGGAGAAGGCTATAAAATGGTGCAAGGAAACCGGTTTAACCAGGGTATTTATTGAAACATTCAGAGGACCATACCGAGCAGAAAGAGAGGCGCTTGAAGGAGCGAGGGATCGTTTTGTCAAAGAAGGATTTGAGGTAGCCGGATGTGTTACCCCGGTACATATTGGCAAAGGTACTGTTGGGGGGTGGGGGCTTGTTGCATGTTATACGAGTGAGAAAACCGCTACCGAGTTCGAGAAGATATTTGAATTCACGGCATCGATTTTTGACCTGATAATGATCGATGATTTTCTGTTTACTGAATGTACCTGCGAGGAATGTGTGGAAGCAAGAGGTGATAAAACCTGGTCGCAGTTCCGTTGTGATCAGCTTGTAAAATTCAGCCAGGATCATATCATTAAAGTAGCTAAAGCTAAGAATCCAAATGCAAAAATTATCATTAAGTACCCTTTGTGGTATGACTCATTCCATGACAGAGGCTATGAGGTAGTTCGTCAGAGCAGGGATTATGACTTTACCTGGGTAGGTACCGAAACCCGCGACTATAATTATGATGTCAAACCAGGCGGAGATGTGCAGTACAATGCTTTCTTTTTAATGAGATGGCTGGATGGTATCGGTGCCGGCAAAGCAGGTGGCGGCTGGATCGATGCCCTTGGAACCACACCAAAAACCTATGTAGAGCAGGCAAGGCAAACAGTACTTGGTAATGGTAAAGAGATTATGCTTTTCCATTACGGAAACCTGCTTACAGAATCAAATACTTATAGTGGATGGCCGGGCACACCTACTGCTAATATAATTGCACTCAAACAGGAGTTGCCTTTACTGTTTGACCTTGCAAGGAGCATTAAGGGCAAACCTTTAAAGGGAATTTATCTGCCAAAGCTCCCAAACAGCGACAATGTTAATGAAAGATATATATTCAGTTTACTTGGTATGCTTGGACTCCCTCTGGTTCCCGGCAATGAATTTGCAGGAAATTATGGATCAGCAATCTATACTACTCATACATTGAAAGAGCCCGGACTCTCACCAAAGCTCTCCGGAATTCTTGCCTCTGGAAAACAGGTTCTGATAACTGAAGAGCTTGCAAATCGGCTTACTGATCAGGAAATTCGTAAAAACAAAAATCTCATGGTTTTGAAGGTTGACCCCGATCCAAAGAAGCTTCTCAAACTTACTCAGGAAGAACTTAAACCAATCAGGGAAAAACTGATGGCACCACTTGGAATGAAATTCGATGCCCCTAATAAAGTGAGTATTTATCTTTTAGGTGACAATACCCTGATCCTTGAAAATTTCAATGATAATCCCATTGATGCCACTCTCGAAATGTCAAAAGTAGCATCGGTATCCACAAAACTTACAGTTCCTGCTGATGGCACTTCAAAAGTATCAAAGTCGGGTAATGCAATAACTGTTAAGGGATTAACAGCAAGGACTCTTGTGGTTTACGAGTACAGATAGTTCAGACAAATAAAAAAATTACAATCATTATATGAGAAAGGAAGGTCTTTCCATTGTCATTTTTTTGCTGCTGATGTACAGTCTGTCAGCACAGAATGAAATTCAGATAAATTACTTCAAACCTTATGAGATCAGGACAGATGAAGGGAAGCAGGTGGTAAAAGCATGGATAAAAACTGATGACGGTACTAATTCCATATTCCTTGACGGTAAGGAGATCTCCCTTTCAAAAGCTGACTCCGGAAAGTCAGTACTTTATCTTCCGCTTACCGGTGCGGAGAAAGAACTGAAAATTGTTCAAGGGAAGGAAAAGTCAGTTTCCTTACAGATGTTCAGGCCATTGGTTTCATCCGACTGGGGCTATTTCGGGAAAGGTACGATCCATATAATCTGCTCCTCACACCAGGACATAGCATGGATGAACACTCCCGATTCCTGCCGTGAGGAAAGGATCCACGATATCATTATTCCTGCACTCGACCAGACAGGAAAAAATCCTGCCTTCAGATTCGAAATGGAACAGACACTTAACCTGATGGAGGTGCTTGAAGCTGTACCTTCAGAAAAGCAAAGAATAATCGAAGCTTATAAAAAGGGTCAATTCACATGGGGTGCAACATTCAACCAGCCTTATGAGGGTCTTGAATCGGGTGAGCAGCTTGTGAGGCAGACTTACCTGGGCAGGAAATGGATAAAGGATAATCTTCCCGGTATGGACGCCTTTGCAGCCTACAATATTGATGTTCCGGGAAGGACACCGCAGATGCCTCAGATTCTCGATAAATCAGGAATCAAATTCCTGGTCATCAGCCGGATGAAGGAGGGTTTCTACAACTGGTACAGCCCCGACGGTTCAAAGGTGCTTACTTACAGCCCTGGTAACTATGGCTGGGCTCTTCTTATTTACCAGTATTTTGAAGGTGATGTCATAACTGCATTCCAGAAGCTGAATAAAGTTCTGAAGAACTGGGATGATTACTATGCAGAACACAATCTGCCACCGCATTACGGAGTGATCATCAGTACTGATGCAGGCGGCCCCAAAGATTATACACCCATCATTAATGAATGGAATGCCATTGCAAAAAGCTCCGGATCAGATATTCCTATGCTTCGTCATTCAACTGCCGAGGACTTTCTGCAAGAGATCGATATACCACAGGCAAAATTCGATTCAATTTCAGGTGAGCGTCCTGATCTCTGGCTTTATATTCACGGTCCATCTCATTACCAGGCTATTGCAGCTAAAAAATCAGCTGCAGTTAATCTTCCAGCTGCTGAGATGTTCGGTGCAGTGAATGGAGTTATTAAATCTGATCTGAAATCCTATCCTACCAGGGAATTATCTGAGGGATGGTACAATTCAATTTATCCCGATCATGGCTGGGGAGGTAAGAACGGCGAGATAACAGACAGTATCTTCAGGGCTTCACTCGAAGCCGGAAATGAGACTGGTGAAAATATTTTGTCAGGTTCACTGAAATCTCTTTCCGGTGCAATTACAATATCAAAACCTGGTGCAGTGCTGGTTTTCAACGATCTGTCGTGGAACCGTGACGGGATGGTGAGTATAGACGTTTCAAATATGAAAGGCAACTGGATAATTAATGACCAGGATGGAAAAGAAGTCCCTTCAGAGGTATATGAAAATGGTGCGAGGAGGTATCTGTCATTCCTCGCCGAAAAGGTTCCTTCCATAGGTTATAAAACATACTACCTTAAAAAGGGTACAGGAAAATCCTTAAATAATGTTACTACAGGTAATAATTTCTGCGAAAACAATTTCTTCAGGATTGAATTTGGTCAGGGTGGTGTAACGAGGCTTTATGACAAGCAACTGAAGAAGGACCTCCTGAATACAACGAAATATGCCGGTGGTGATTTGCTTCACCTGGGATATAACGGTAACTGTGCAGGTGAGTTTGTAAGAATAACCCCGGTTAATTATGAGGGTTTTGAATCTCTTTCAATGAAAAAACAGCTTTGGACCCTGAAAAGCAATTCAGTTGTTTCTTCTGTTTATGAGTCAGAAGCAGCCATGAGTAATTTTACCGTTAAACAGGTAATTACAGTTTATCATCAGATCAAGAAGATAGACTTTAAATATGAGATACCCGACTGGCCCGGAATTCATAATCGCCAGGTAAGAGTGGTATTTCCGCTTGCAATGAGTGATGCACAGGTAACATACGATGTGCCAATGGGAATTGTCAATGTTAACAAGGATGAACTTAATATGTCACCGCGAGGATGGAGCTGGGAAGGAACATACAGGCAGATGCCAAAGGAGATCCACCCGCGGGAAATAGAAAATTTCATTTCAGCCAGTGATGGCAGGTTTGGAGTAACCCTGTCAACCAATATTGCAGTTGCTGACTGGATTGATCCGGGACGTGAATCTGTCGATTATCCTGTTCTTCAGGGTATCCTTCTTTCATCGCATAAGAGTTGTCATTACCTCGGTAACTGGTACCATCAGAAGGGCAGTCATACCTTCAGGTTTACCCTCTCTTCGCATGCTTCAGGATGGGAGAATGGCTATCATTCTGGTGTTGAGGGGAATCACCCTTTGTATCCGGTTTTAAAGGAAAAACCTCAGAAAGGAAATCTTCCTTCCGAACAAAGCTTTGTTTCATTTTCATCGCCTCTTGTGAGAGTAACAGCTTTGAAAAAGGATGATAAAAGCAATAGTCTGATCATGAGGATGGTAAATATGGAATCAAAGGACAGGAGTGTAACTATGAAGCTTTGGTTACCTTCATCTTCTTTTATAAAAACCAATATGATTGAAGATGGTATAAAAGATACAGGACTTAAAGGGAAAGATCTAAGTATTGACCTTGGTAAGAACTCAATTGAAACATTCAGGATTTTATTTTAGCTTTTAACCTCACCCTAAATCCCTCTCCCAAGGGAGAGGGACTTAATATTTTTAGTCAAGCCCCTTCTCCCCCGGGAGAAGGGGTTTGGGGATGAGGTTCATTATTTTCAGGTGTATCGCACCGGAATATTAAATTTTCTATATTTATAGGGTAACAGAATTTCCAATTATTAACAAAATATTTCCCGTTATGAAAAAGAGATCTGTAACCCGCCGCCAGTTTATTCAGACCACGGCCGCTCTTACCGGAATGGCCCTGATTGCTTCTGAATGTAAACCAAAACCTGTTGCTGATATCACCCCGTCATCAATACCCAAATGGAGAGGTTTCAACCTGCTTGAGAAATTCATTGCTTCAAACAGCAATGATCCTTTCCTCGAGTCAGACTTCGCCCTGATGGCCGAACTGGGATTTGATTTTGTCCGTCTGCCGATGTCGTATCGCTGCTGGACAGATCCGTCTGACTGGAAAAAGCTTGATGAAAAAACTCTTAAGGAGATAGACCAGGCAGTGGAATTCGGAAAACAATACGGTATCCATGTTAATGTGGCATTTCACAGGGCACCCGGTTTTTCAGTGGACAGGTCCCTGCGTGAACCATTTAATCTGTGGCTTGATGAGGAAGCGCAGCAGGCATTCGACTATCACTGGAGCCATTTTGCACAACGATACAAGGGAATTCCAAATAAGAATGTGAGTTTCAACCTTGTTAATGAACCCGGTTCACTTGATTTCGAAAGAACAAAACCACTTACACCTGAATTGCATGGAAAAGTTATGAGAAGGGTAGTGAAAGCAATCAGGGATGTTGATCCTAACCGTTTGATTTTTGCAGATGGTATGTGGTGGGGTCGTGATCCAATGCCTGATCTTGCAGATCTAAATATAGTTCAGAGTACAAGAGGCTATGAACCATCGCAGATTACACATTACCTGGCAGGCTGGGTCGATGGTGCAGATAAATGGCCTGTACCAGCCTGGCCATTTGTTCCGGAAATGTCTACCGAGTTAAGGTATCTCAGCGATGAGATGAATCAGACTTATAAAAATAAGATTGAGAAGTGGGGTATAACACTGGGTATGGAATGGAACAGGGAAAGAATCAAACTTCAGATGATAGATCCATGGAAGAAAGTTCAGGCTATGGGTGTTGGTGTACATGTTGGTGAGTTTGGTGCTTACAGCAAAACTCCTCATGACGTTGTGCTTGCATGGATGAGAGAGCTGATGGGTCAGTGGAAAGAAGCAGGATGGGGCTGGGCAATGTGGAATTTCAGAGGCGGTTTCGGAATCCTCGACAGTGAAAGAGCAGATGTTCAGTATGAGGACTTCAAAGGCCATAAACTCGACAGGAAGATGCTTGAATTGATAAAAGAGTTTTGACCTTCCGTTTAGTCATTTTTAAGACGTATTTTTAACCACAGAACACAGAGTTTTCACAAAGGCCACAGAGTATAAAATATTAGTGAAATACCTTTGTGTTCTTTGTGTTTTCCCTCTGTGACCTCTGTGGTTAATGGATTTAAATCAGATAAGAAGAAATATATTATGATGCAAGAGTTTAAAGTGATACTGGTCGTTCTAGTGGCAATAATTATAGGGATGCCATATTCCTATTCTCAGAAAAAATCTTCCAAACCTCTTTTCCCGGAATCAGTTGAATGCACAGTAAAACCCTACTATCGTCACCGGGCCGATGGAAAGCCCGGAAGGGAAGTTATCCTTCATTTTGCCGGTCAGAAATTCTCAGGCAAGGGGACAGTAAAGCTCGAATCAGGTAGTATTAGTGAGACCATTCCACTTGATGTTGCTGCACCAGTCGATAGCCTGGCAGTAATCCTGCCAGAAGGTTTAGGAGTCAATTCTGAGGCAAAGGTCACATTCAAATTTGAAAACGGGAAAAAGCAAATTGTAACAAATGTTACAATTCCTCAAAAACGCCAGTGGACGGTTTACATATACCCCCATTCACATGTTGATATCGGTTATACAAATACGCATGAGAACGTGGAACTTATTCACAAACGAAACCTGATTTACGGTATCGATCTGGCCAGGAAGACTCAGGATTATCCCAAAGATGCAAGGTATCTCTGGAATCCCGAGGTATTATGGCCAGTTGAACGATACCTCAGGAATGCCACTACTGAACAGAAACAATCCATAATTGATGCTGTCCGGAAAGGCTGGCTTCACCTCGATGCAGGTTATGTACATACAAACACAACTGCTGCTGCAGATGAGGAGCTTTTTGAGTTTTTCCGTGAGTGCACAGCGATGAGAGAACTTACCGGAAAGAAGATCGAGACGCTTGTACAGGTCGATATACCGGGCATGACCTGGGGTATTGTCCCAGTTGCTGCTGAAATGGGGATAAAATATTGTCTTGCAATGAATAACGGATCTGACAGAGTGGGACTATCAACCGATTTCAGCTTCAAACCATTCTGGTGGCAGAGCCCTGATGGTAAATCAAAAATACTCTTCTTCCAGCCGGGCAGCTATAATCCGGGAGCCGTTTATAAGGGATTTCAGTACTGGCCCTTAATGGCAGGACATACCGATAGTGCAACTCTGCTTAAAATTGTAAAAACAGATAATCCGAGGGCTTTCTTTATTGATAAATACCTCGATGACAAGCTACCAATGCTCGAGAAATCAGATTATTATCCATATGATATTTTTCTTATGACCTGGGCTATGGCCGACAATACTCCGATTGACGCCGATCTGCCTGATGCAGTGAAAAGCTGGAATGAGGACTATGCCTATCCTCACCTGGTTATCGCCAGTGCTACACAGATGATGGAAGCCTTCGACCGGAAATATGGAGATAAACTACCGGTCCTTTCGGGTGATTTTACCGAATGCTGGACTGACGGACTTGGTACTGCAGCAAAGCAGACTGCCATGAACAGGGCTTCAAAGGAAAGGCTGATACAAGCCGAAACACTCTGGTCAATGCTGAATCCGTCAACACCTGCCCCAAGGACGGAGATCAGTGAGGCATGGCGAAATATCATTATGGGTACCGAACATACCTGGTGCTACATGGATCCTAAAAAGCAGCCGATAACTAATGATATTCTCAAGGTTAAATTTGGTTTCTTCCAGCAGGGTGAAGATATAAGCAAATCTGTTGTTGAAGAGGCCTTGCTAAATGTAACTCAGTTGCCGTCGGCTTCAGCCGACGGAAGCAGTGAAATAGGTGTATTCAATACTCTATCATGGAGCCGCAGCGGACTTGTTTATCTTACCCCCGGACAATCGGGAAAATACAATTCTGTTGTCGATCAGCAGGGCAGGTATGTTCAGGCCCAGAAACTTTCGACAGGGGAGCTGGTATTTATGGCAAGCCAGGTTCCTCCCCTGGGATCAAAAAAATATATTCTTAATGAGAGGAAAGTTAAGAATGTTGACGGAATCGCTTTTGGCAACATACTTGATAATGGACTTGTCAAGGTAGTTCTTGACGATCAGACCGGTGATATCAGGAGCTTTGTAAGCGGAAGCTATGAGTTTGCTGACAAAAATTCATCCACACTGATAAACAGTTACAGGTATCTTCGTGGTTCGGATGATCCGGAGAAAGCAACTTCAGCAAGTAATGTTAAGATATCGGTGAAGGAGAACGGTCCATTGCTGGCAACATTGCTTGTAACCTCTGAGGCAGAAGGCTGCCGCAGTCTTGCACGCGAAATTACTCTTTTTGCAGGTCAGGCACATCTTGAGATTAAGAATACAATTGATAAAATCGCGGTAATGGAAAAGGAGGGTATCCACTTCGGATTCGGATTCAATATACCGTCACCGGTTACAAAATTTGATATCCCATGGGGAATTGTTGAGCTTGAAAAAGACCAGCTTGCTGCTGCTAACCGCAACTGGATTACCTTCCAGAGGTGGCTTGACATATCAAACGAAGAGAGGGGAATCACGTTCTGTTCGCTCGATGCACCTATGTTCCAGAATGGTACAATGTCGGCTAATGTTCTGGGGGCGGCGACAAATTCTCCAAAATGGATCCGCAGGCTGGAACCGTCTCCAACAATCTATTCCTGGGCTCTTAACAATCACTGGCATACCAACTTCCCTCTGAGCCAGGAAGGAATTGTCTCTTTCCGGTATCGTATTCTTCCCCACAATACAAAATATGATGCCGCCTCCGCAAACAGATTTGGACTGGAGCAGGCACAGCCACTTATCGCCACAGCCCTGAAGAAGGGAGCTATTACAGAACAGCCGTTTACAGTTGAGGGCAACGGCAATGTTTATGTTTCCATAATTAAATCCGGTAGTGGTAGTGAGTTGTCAAAGATCCGCCTGCGTTCTGTTTCTGACAAAGCCGAATCTGTTAAGCTGAACTGGAAAAGCAATAAACCAAAATCAGTTAAGCTTAACGGAACCGATGTAATAAGTGAAATTCAAGTACCTGCAAAAGGATTTGTGACACTGGAACTGGTTTACTGAAATACCTGATAAGTGCCTCTGTGTCCTCAGTGCAATTTCTCTGTGCCCTCTGTGGTTAATGGATATCATAAATCGGATATTATAAAAATCCCTGAAAAACACTATTTTAGTTGGGAATGAATATCACCTTAAATTATTTAGTATGAAAACATCTCAGATGATTTTAAAGATAACATATCCTGCTGTTTTTCTGCTGATTATATCACTGAATATTTACGGGCAGCCTGCAAAGTCAGATGCCGGCAAAAAAGGTGATTATTCATATTTCAAAGGCGGAACAATAAGTGTTATACCATCCTCACACCAGGATATTGCGTGGATGGACAGCATAGGTGCCTGTATTGAGTTCCGTGACAAAATGATGATTACCCCGGTTTTAAAAAGACTCAGGGAGAATCCGGAATTTAAATTCTCGGTTGAAGATGCTTTAAGCCTCAGGGAGTACCTGTTAAGGCATCCTGATTCCTGGTCTGAGATCCTTAAATATACAAAGGAGGGTCGTCTTGACTGGGGTGCGACTTACAAGCAACCATATGAGTCGATGTATGATGGAGAATCGCTGATACGACAGACCTATCTTGGCCGGAAGTGGCTGAAAAAAACTCTTCCAGGCTGTGATTTCAGAACTTACTGGAACGAGGATGTTCCCGGAAGATCACTGCAAATGGCCCAGATCCTCTCAAAGGCTGGAATACCCTATATGCACTTCAGCCGGCATCAGCCGGGAATTTACAGATGGTACAGCCCCGATGGCAGCTATGTTACCTGCTATACTCCCGGACAGTATGATGAGGTTGGTATTCCTGTAAGACAGGCACATACTGATGTAAGTCAGCTGACAAAGGTATTTACAACAATGCTGTCAGAATGGAACAGCTATTTCAGGGAAAGAAAGCTTAATCCGGAGTTTCCTTTTATCTATTCACATGATTTTGCAACACCTCCCGATTATGATGCATTCTTTAGCGACTGGAACAAAAAAACAAACTCACTCGGGAAGCCCGCTATAAAGTATGCTACCGGAACAGAATTCCTTCAGGCCGCATCAAAGGGAGAACCTGGTATTGATGTTATTGAAGGTGAACGTCCTGATGTATGGTTGTATATCCATGGTCCCTCTCATCAGAAAGCATTGAAAGCTTCACGTGAAGGATCCCGCCTCCTGACGGCAGCTGAGAAATTTGCCACCTTCGATGCTCTCCAGCAGAACAGTTTTGCCGCTTATCCGCATGCTGAGCTGACAAAAGCCTGGGAAAATGCCATTTACCCCGATCATGGCTGGGGTGGCAAGCATGGCGTACTGACCGACAGGGCATTCCGCACCGCATATGAAACAGGAAGGGATATTGCAGCTGATGTCCTCGACAGATCCGTAAAGAATATTGCTTCAAGAATTGATTTTTCAGGCAAAGGGATTCCGGTAACTGTCTTCAATCAATTGTCATGGAAACGCACCGACATTGTTAAATTTACCTTTGATGCGGAAGGAAATGATCAGAATAATTTCAGGCTGCTTGACGAAAAAGGCAATGAGATCCCTTACCAATTGATAAATGACCATGAAATATCCGGAAAGAGGGATGAAGTAATTACCTTCCTTTTTGTTGCAAAGGATGTTCCATCAGTAGGATACAAAACATACTATCTCGAAAAAGGAAAACCCTCTGCCTTTAAAACCACTTCAAAATCAGATGGACCTGTGTTTGAAAACGATTTCTATAAGGCTGAGTTTGCGGATGGTGGACTTAAATCAATATTTGATAAGGAACTGGCGGTTGAACTCCTTAATACGGGGAAGTTTCTCGGAGGTGAGTTATTCACTATGCAGTCGGTGGGAAACGGTGCAGGAGAATTTACCGATGTGCAGCTGCCGACAATGGAAGGATTTGAAAAGATGAGTCAGTATAAACAGCCCTGGGCGCTTATTTCATCAGGTCCGGTAAGGGTTGTGTACGAATTCAGAAAGGAAATCACTCATACCACGGTAGTGGAAAGAGTTATATTTTACCAGGAGCTGAAAAAAATCGACTTTGAAGTTGAGCTTCTTGGCTTTGATGGTGAACGATACAGGGAATTCAGGCTGGCTTTTCCTCTTAATCAGGCTACTTCCGATGTTGCATATGAGGTACCAATGGGTGTCTTAAGGGTTGGAAGGGATGAAATGGCAGGTGCCGCAGGTTTCTCAAAGGCTTCACAGATCTACAGTACTCCATGTGTACAGGTGCATCCCCGTGAAGTGCAGGACTGGTTCTCAGCATTTGACGGAAAGAATTCTGTTACAATAAGTTCGGATGTGGCTGTCTTTGACTGGATTGATCCTACAGATAATCCTGTCAGATATACTATTCTGCAGCCACTGCTTCTTGCAAGCCGTAAAAGTTGTCATGGTGAGGGTAACTACTACCTGCAGCCCGGAGATCATTTTTATTCTTTCTCGCTCTCTTCAAATACCTACGACTGGCGTGGAGGTTACAGGAAAGCAACCCAGGCAAACCAGCCAATGAAGGCTGTTGTTACAGATCCTTCGAGAAAGAAGGGAAGCATGCCGGAAACGATGAGCTTCGTTTCTGTTGAGAACAGAAACCTGATAATCAGTACTGTAAAGAAATGCGAGGATGATGACAATGTTATTGTAAGGTGCTATGATATTGAGGGTATCGATTCGGAGGCTGATATCAGAATCCCTCTTTCCTTCAGGAAGGCTGAACAGACAAACCTTATAGAAGAAGAGGGTAAGGAAATTCCCGGCTCCGGGAATAAACTTAACCTGAAGGTAGGTCATAATTCAATTGAAACTATTAAATTGATTATGAAATAGTATAATTATAAATTTAACCACAAAGTGCACAGAGAAATACACTAAGGCCACAGAGAAATTATCAATCAGAATTCTTTGTGTCCTCTGTGTAAAACTCTGTGAACTCTGTGGTAAAAAAATGATATTATGCTGAAGAAAACAAGTGGGTTAAGTATTTTATTAATACTCACATTATCAGTCTATTCTCAAGATAAGGCTCCTGTTTTTAAGTGTAATAATGACACTTATAAACTGCTGAAGGAGATCTCATTTTCAGTAGCTTCAAAAGGAGAAATCCTGCTCTCAATCACCACTCACCAGGACCTTGGCTGGGTTGATGAAGTGGAGAAATGTGTCATAATGCGCGATACCCTCTGGATGACTCCATATCTTAAAAGACTTAAGGAAGATCCTTCATTCAAGATGGATATTGAGCAAACCTCCATAATTGTTGAGTATCTGAAACGCCATCCAGATAAGAAAGCTGAGATACAGAAAGGTCTTGATGAGGGCAGAATACTTATTGGTGCAACATATACACAGCCATACGAGGAGCTGTTCAGCGGTGAGTCACTGATACGGCAGCTGTACCTGGGGAAGAAATGGCTCACAACAAATTTTAACGGGTATAAATCAGATACATATTATAACTCGGATGTACCCGGACGTACTTTGCAGATGTCGCAGATACTGTCAAAGGCGGGGGTTAATAATATGTTTGTCAGCCGTCACGAGAAAGGTGTTTTCGACTGGTACAGCCCTGATAATTCAAAAGTCACTATGTTCTCCTCGGGTCATTATATTGACTTTTACAATATACTTGGCAAGGAAAGCGGTGCCGGGATCAAACAGATGGCTGAAGAGGTTCTGTTCTGGGGAAAGTATTATGATGAAAAGTCAAAAAAAGTGATAATTCCTGCTCTTCTCAACTATGAATTTATTTGGGACCAGAAGCCTGTGAAGAATTGTGATCCCTTCATGGCCTTGTGGAACAGTATCAAAGTCATCGAAAATGAAAATGGTGAGAAAACGAAAGTTTCCCTGCCACCTTTAAAATATGGCAACCTTAACACATGCCTGAATGCAATCAGGGAAAATTCAACCAAAATAAAATCCATTTCAGGTGAACGTCCTGCAGTATGGCTTTATATCCATGGACCATCGCATCATTTTGCCATTTCTGCAAGTCGTGATGCTGATATTCTGCTGCCTGATGCTGAGAAGTTTACCACCATAAACAGCCTGCTTGAGGGTAACTTCAGGAACTATGATGTGGCTTCCTTTGATGAAGCCTGGGAGGCAAAGATCTATCCGGACCATGGCTGGGGAGGCAAGGGTGGAGAGATTACCGACAGGTTGTTTCTGAGCAAATTTGTGAAATCCCGTGAAGATGCTGCAACTCTCCTTAACGGAGCCCTTCAGCGGATTGCCTCAAAAATAGAGTACAGGCATTCGGCAATCCCGCTTGTGGTATTTAATGGTTTGAACTGGAAAAGAAATGATCCTGTAACCTTTAGTTGCAGATTTAAGGAAGGAGAGGCTTTTGGAGTCAGAATTACTGATCAGGATAAAAAGATCATAAGCAGTCAGCTGATCGATCCGTTGTATTTTAATGATGGTTCACTCAAATCAGCAGGGATAACCTTCATAGCAGAAAATGTTCCATCAACAGGTTATAAAACATACTATCTGGAAGCTGTTAAAACCTCTGATAGGAATCAGTCACTCACTTTTACTCCGGATTTTGAAAACCGCTTTTTTTCAATCCGGTTTGGGAAAGGTGGTATAGAGAGACTATATGACAAGAACCTGGGAAAAGAGATTATTGATGCTTCCAAATTTACTCTTGGAGAAGTTTTTACAATGCAGTCTGTCGGTAACGGAGCTGGTGAATTTAAAGATATCCAGCAACCAACGATGGAGGGATATGATAAGACAGGATATTATGAGACAAAGTGGGAGAAGATTAATGACGGTCCTGTCAGTACTTCATTTAAATACCGCCAGCCTGTAAAATATGCCGTGGTGGAAGAGATAGTCACGGTATATCATCAGGTTAAACGCATCGATTTTGATATTGATATCAAAAACTGGCAGGGTATTCTATACCGTGAGTTCAGGGCAGCTTTCCCTTTTAAAATGAGTTCTTCAAAAGTCACCTATGAGGTACCCATGGGCGTTGTTGAGGTTGGAAAGGATGAACTTAAAGGCGCTGCAGGTAACATTTATACTACAGAGTGTAAACTTGTGCATCCTCGAACAATGATCGACTGGGTAAACGCATCGGATGATAACTTTGGTGCAACACTGAGCTCAAGTGTAATTGCTTTCGACTATCTCGATCCAACTCCTGACCCGGCTCAATCGACGCTTATTCAGCCGATTCTGATGGCTTCGCGGAAAAGCTGTCACTGGGAAGGGAATGATTATATCCAGCTTGGTGATCATCATTTTTCATTCTCGCTGTATCTGCATGAACCCGGTTGGAAGAATGGATTCCGTTCTGGTAAACAGGGTCAGCAAAATCTTTATTATGTACTCGATCCTGTTAAAGGAGAGAGTAAAACTCTTCCTGAACAAAAGAGTTTCATCTCAACAGGTGAGGACATGATTCTTCTTACTGCCTTTAAGAAGAGTGAGGATGATGGTTCTGTCACTTTGAGAATGACTGATTTGAGTGGTGCTGAACAGCTTGTCAAAATGGAAATGTTTATGCCATTTCAAAAGATTTTCAGGACCAACCTGATTGAGGAAGATTCAAAGGATACTGGTCTGACCGGAAATAAAATCAATCTTAAAGTCGGCAAAAATTCGATAGAAACTTATAAATTAATTAATCCTTGGTGAACCTTGGTGCCTTTGCGTCTTGGTGGCAATAAAAATAATACTATGAACTCAATTATTAACGAATTAAAACAATACAGAAGCTTCTTCCATAACGAGCTTCATAATAATATTCTGCCCTATTGGATAAAGTATAGCGTTGAAAAGGAAGGTCATGGATTCTATGGTGCAGTTGATCTTAATAATAATCCTGTGCTCACGGCAAATAAGACCAGCGTATTGAATGCCAGGATTCTCTGGACTTTCTCAGCAGCTGCAATGCTTGACGGAAACAAGGAATATGCTGCTATGGCCGACAGGGCATACATGGTTGTAACAGAGGATTTTGAAGACAAGAAGCATGGCGGGTACTATATGGAACTTGATTCTTCAGATAAAGTTGCAAACGATATCAAGCATACATACGCCCAGGCCTTTGTTCTTTACTCGCTCTGCAAATATTATGAATTCAGGAAGAAAGAGGAAACACTGAAGAAGATCAAAGATTTCTTTCATCTTCTTGAGGAAAAAACAAAAGATCCGGATCATATTGGTTACCGTGAGTCATTCACCCGCGACTGGCAGATTTATGGTGAGAACCGCATGGCCGACAACAATGAACCCAAATCGATGAACACACATCTCCATGTGCTTGAAGCATGGGCGGCACTTTATCATGTCTGGAAAGATCCGGCAGTTGAAAAAAGACTGACGGAACTGATGTATCTGTTCCTCGATAAGATAATAAGGAAGGAGGGGCATTTCGGCATCTTTTTCGATGAGGCATTCAATGAAGCTTCTTCTTCACGCGGCATATGTTCATTTGGTCATGATATTGAAGGATCATGGCTTTTATGGGAGGCTGCAGAAATACTTGGCAATGAGGATATCCTGAAAAGAATGCGCCCTGTTGCAATTAAAATGGTGGATAATATTGAACGTGTGGCTGTCGACAAAGACGGAGGACTCTTCCTTGAATCTACAAGGTTTGGAAGCCATGTTAAAACCAACAAACACTGGTGGCAGCAGGCAGAAACGATGGTAGGATTTATGAATGCCTTCGAACTGACAGGAGATGAGAAATACTGGCAAACTGTTAAGCTTTCATGGAATTTTATTGATAAATATCTTATTGATCATGAAAGGGGCGAGTGGTATACGAAACTTAACAGGCTTGGTGTGCCATTCCTTATTGAACCACCTGATGATCCGTCGCCTTACTATCGCAACGACTGGAAGATTGATCCCTGGAAATGCCCGTACCA
>CALMJY010000346.1 GCA_937864815.1 uncultured Bacteroidota bacterium | reverse complement strand
AACTCTCCCCTGACATGTTCTTCAATATTGCACCGTATCCTCTCAATGCCTCGGTAATCAGGAAATTTGGTCTTTTATTCGGATCCCAAAAGGCAGTCGGGTGGAATTGTACAAATTCCATATTCTCAATAGCCCCCTTCGCACGATAAACCATTGCTACCCCATCACCTGTAGCAATCTCCGGATTAGTGGTTGTCATATACACATTTCCCATTCCACCGGTAGCAATGACAGTGACCTTCGAAAGAAAGCTTATTACTTTCTGGTTCTTCAGATCAGCTACATATGCGCCAAAACAGTTAATGTCGGGATCATTTTTTTTGAGCACCTCACCAAGATGATGCTGTGTAAGGATTTCAATGGCAAAGTGATGTTCATAAATCGTTATGTTTTTGTGCTTTTTTACCTGATCCATCAGGGTAAACTGAATAGCTTCCCCGGTTTTGTCCTTGTGATGAAGGATTCTGTATTCGGTATGGCCACCCTCCCTTGCCAGGTCATACGATCCATCTTCCATGAGGTCAAATGTGACTCCCATATCTACAAGTTCCTTGATCCTGTCGGGAGCCTTTTCCACAACCATCCTCACAACACTCTCATCACAGAATCCATCTCCTGCAATAAGGGTATCGTGAATATGCTTTTCAAAACTATCCGGTTCACGAAAAACTGCAGCAATACCTCCCTGGGCATATCTTGTATTGGAATCCTCAAGGTTCGCTTTTGTAACGATCGATACTTTACCAAAGCGGGCTGCCTTAAGAGCAAAAGTAAGTCCTGCTATTCCCGACCCGATCACCAGAAAATCCGTATGCTTTTTCATACTGCGACCCAAAAAAATAAAAGATAAAGATACAAATAGATTGAAGAATTCTAATCAAAAAGGGAATTGCTCCTAAAAGCCTACCAATCAAACATAAGTATGTGATTAATGTTTACATGCGAATTTTGATACTTGCATTTTTTTATACCTCTCCCCAAACCCCTCCCCCAATGTGGGAGGGGCTTTAAATCAAATTTTCTATCCGGAACATCCCCCTCTCACACGGGAGAGGGGGATCGAGGGGGTGAGGCCGGTAAATCAAATGCGTTGTAAAACAGAACTTTTTAATATACTTTTGCGTACTTCATTACAATAATACATTTATTATGGCCCAGGAAGATAATTTTAAGAAATTTGTTGCCCACTGTAAAGAGTATGGATACGTTTTCCCTTCAAGTGAGATTTATGATGGGCTAAGTGCTGTATACGATTATGGACAGTATGGTGTTGAACTTAAAAACAATATAAAGAAATACTGGTGGGACAGCATGGTCCTGCTGAATGATAATATTGTAGGTCTCGACTCGGCGATTTTTATGCACCCGACAATCTGGAAAGCCTCAGGCCATGTTGATGCTTTTAATGATCCCCTTATCGACAATAAGGATTCAAAGAAAAGATACAGGGCCGATGTACTTATAGAAGAACATATTGCTAAAATAGAAGATAAGATCAATAAGGAAGTTGATAAGGCAAAGGAGAGATTCGGTGAATCATTCGATGAGAAAAAGTTCCGTGAAACGAATCAGAGAGTTCTTGCAAACCAGGCTAAAATAGATGAGATAAATGCCAGGTTCTCAAAAGCTCTCAATGATTCCGATCTCCCGGGAATAAGGCAAATAATAATTGACAATGAAATAGTGTGCCCTATCTCCGGAACCAGGAACTGGACAGAAGTAAGGCAGTTTAACCTGATGTTCTCCACGGAGATGGGTTCTACATCTGATGGTGCTAACAAGATATATCTCCGCCCTGAAACAGCCCAGGGGATTTTCGTTAACTTCCTTAATGTTCAGAAAACAGGAAGGATGAAGCTACCGTTTGGTATTGCCCAGATTGGGAAAGCATTCCGGAATGAGATTGTTGCCAGACAGTTTATCTTCAGGATGCGGGAGTTTGAACAGATGGAAATGCAGTTTTTCGTCCAGCCCGGCACCGAGCTGGAATGGTTCAGCAAATGGAAGGAAACACGTATGAAATGGCATCAGGCCCTTGGATTCGGCAGTGAAAAATACAGGTTCCACGACCATACCAAGCTTGCTCATTATGCAAATGCAGCTACCGACATTGAATTCAGATTTCCGTTCGGATTCAAGGAAGTTGAAGGTATTCACTCCAGGACAGATTATGATCTGAAGCAACACCAGGAATACAGTGGTAAGAAGATGCAGTACTTTGATCCTGAAAAAGGAGAATCCTATGTGCCCTACGTTATTGAGACATCCATTGGTGTGGACAGGATGTTTCTGCAGGTTATTTCCGCTTCATATGCCGAGGAGGAACTTAAGAAGGAAGACGGAAGCACTGACACCCGTGTTGTACTGAGACTACCGGCATATCTAGCTCCGGTCAAGCTGGCTGTAATGCCGCTCGTAAAAAAAGATGGTCTCCCTGAGATTGCTGAAAAAATAGTTCATGATCTCAAGTTCGATTTCAATTGCCAGTATGATGACAAGGATTCAATCGGACGTCGGTACAGAAGACAGGATGCAATCGGAACTCCATATTGTATAACAATAGATCATCAGACACTTGAGGATAAAAGCGTTACAATAAGGTATCGTGATTCAATGGAACAGGAACGAGTTAAGATTGATCAGCTTAAAGATATTATTTCCGAAAAAGTTTCAATACAAAGCTTGCTGAAAAAGCTTTAAGATGAATAAGGTTTTGATCATCACATACTACTGGCCGCCAAGCGGTGGTGCAGGGGTACAACGATGGCTCAAATTCGCAAAATTCCTTCCTGAAACGGGATGGGAACCGGTAATACTTACTGTTGATCCTGAGTATGCAGCATACCCGGTAATCGACAGTTCTCTTATGAAAGAACTGCCGGAAAATATCTCCGTACATAAAACTCCCGCGACTGACTGGTTCAGAATCTATTCTTCTGATAAATCGAAGGTACCTTCTGCCGGCTTTGCGGCTAATCCTCAGAACAGCCTTAAAGGAAAAATCAGCAGGTTTGTAAGGGGCAATTTTTTTATACCTGATCCCCGGAAAGGCTGGAACATGTTTGCTTTCAGAAAAGCCTGTGACCTTATTGAGAAAGAAAAAATTGTAACAATTGTTACAACAAGCCCCCCTCATTCAACCCAGCTTATAGGATTAAAACTAAAAAAGAAATACCCCGGAATAAAATGGATTGCTGATCTGAGGGATCCCTGGACCGACATTTATTATTATGATCAGTTTTATCCAACCTGGATCTCCAGAAAAATAGATGCAGGATATGAAAGGAAGGTGCTCAGCAAAGCAGACAGAATTATCAGTGTGGGATCGCTTCTGAAAGAATTGTTTGCCAACAAGCTTCATGACATCAGGAATAAAATTGATGTGATCCCGAATGGTTATGATGAAGCTGATTTTAAAGATATCAGCTCTGTTGAATTATCTCATTTTACTATAACATATGTTGGCACTCTTTCGGAAAAGTATCCTTTAAGCGGTTTTCTTGATGCAATTTCTGAACTAAGTAAAATTCGTAATTTGCATCTGAGATTTGTCGGGAAATATCCTGACAACATCATGGAGCAGATAAAGAATTCAGTTACCGGTGAAAAAGTGGAATTCATTGTCTATGCACCACATAGTGAAGCAATTACCTATATGGTAAATTCTTCCCTGCTGTTGCTTATTATCCCCGAAGCCGGTGATAACAGACTCATTATCACTGGTAAAATCTATGAATATATTGCTGCAAAAAGACCAATTCTCTGTCTTGGTCCCGAAAACGGAGAGGCTTCAAACATTATTTCAAAACTGGAGAACGGTATAAGTCTTTATTATTCAGACTCCGAGAGAATAAAGTCGTATATTATCAGTGTAATGGACAATCCTGTCATAATGAACAATGATCCCTCAGAGTATTCAAGGAGAAATCTTACATGGAAACTGGCATCCCTGCTTTAAAATTCTGAATTCTATTCCGGATTAAATGTCTTTAAGAAATTGGCAACAGTAAGCTTATCAGCCAGGATAGACTTTATTTCGTAGAAAGCCCTGATTTTGAAAATTAGTGACAAAAACAAGACAAGACAAGGATAAATTAATATCTGTATAACAAGCAGCAGAACAGGTGCAATTTCAAATACAAAACCTATTCCCCAGGTTATAAGAGCAGGCACAAAAGCAATTCCAAAAAGAGGCAGAAAATCAAGAAACTGTTGAGTCATTGAATAATCTATCAGCCGTTTTGAATATGTGGCGATCACAGCGTAACCTGTCCAGTAAAAGAGTACAATACCTGCTATTAATACTTCAATTCCATAAATTGCGCCAAGCACCAGGAGCGGCGTGAAAATGACATATTTTATTATTTCGGTTCTGAGGAATAGGTCGGTCCTTCCCTTTACTTTCATGATATTCTGATTTATAACATGCATGGGCGATATAGAATAGGCAAAGCATAGTGCCTGAAACATAACTACCGATGGCAGCCATTTCTCCCCAAGAACAACACCGAACAGAGGTTTTGCAACAGCTGCCAGACCCAGCATAACTATGAATGAAATATACATCACATTAGTTATGAGTTTATGGATGTTTGTCTTAAGCTTAACATCATCATCCTGCATCTCCGACAGTACAGGATAACTTACCTTATTTGTTATTGAAGTTATTGTGCTTGATGGCATTGTGCTGTACTGGTCAGCATTGGTATAATAACCAAGTACTTTCTCCGAATAACTTTTCCCTATAATCAGATTGGATATGTTCCTGTAGATTGCTGATATAATTGATATTATCAGGATGTTTGAGCCAAACCGGAAATGTTCAAGAAGTGTAATTTTGCTGTAAACAAGTGCAGGCTTCCACCTGTTTTGTCCCCATAAAATTACCGAACGGACTGCCTGATTAATTATACCTCTCCAGACAAGGCTCCAGACTCCAAATCCGTAGAAGGCAAGGATAAGAGAAGCAACTCCAGAAACAAATGTTCCGATAGTTGATGATTTTGTGAGGGTTTTGAAATCGACATCCTTGGTGAGAATCGTTTGCTGAATCAGTGTAAGGGAACCAATGATGATTGATAATGAAGTGACCCTCGTAACTGCAATCAGTTGTTGATTTTCATAGAAAGCTGCAATGAAAGGGGCTGCTATCCAGATTAATAAGTAACAGAGGCCCCCGATGGCAAGATTGACCCAGAAAATTGTGCTGTAATCAGTGGTGTTGCAGTTTTGCTTCCGGATAAGCGACTGGCTCAGTCCGCTGTCGACAAATACCTGTGAAATAGAAATAAATATGGTAATCATTCCGATGAGGCCGAACTCATCAGGAGAAAGCATCCGTGCAAGAAAGATGCCGAAGATTATTCCCTGTCCCTGGCTTAGAATACTTTCGAGGAAACTCCAGAAAAAACCTTTAATGGTCTTACGTTTTAAATCGCTCTCTGCCACAAGAATCTGTTAATACAATTGTATTACTCAAAAGTAATCAAAAAAAGCAGACTGGAACTTCATTAAATGAGAAGATCCACCCCCAACCCCCCAAGGGGGGCTTTCTTATCAAACAGACTTCCTATTAAATTTTTTCAGGCAATTATCAATGCTGTTGAGGATGTCTCAAAAGCCTCTTTTTCTAGGTCCATCCCTAAATCCCACCTCGGCAAACTCAGTGTAAGCCTTTGAGGGACTTATTGAAAATCAGCGGATTTGAAAGCCCCCCTTGGGGGGTTTGGGGGTAAAATCGGACTTATGAGACAGCCTCTGGATGGTGCCAGCCAGAAGGTAAAACAAAAATAACTTATCTTTGGACGAGTGAACCGCTGATAATAATGGTTCTGTGGTACAATGAACTGATTTTGAAATGAACGATTCTCCCCCACTGGTATCTGTCATCTCTCCTGCCTATAATCACGAAAAGTATATTGCTGAATGTATTGAGTCGGTAAGGGCCCAGACATTTACCAACTGGGAGATGATAATTATCGACGATGGCAGCAGTGACTCCACCTTTTCAATAGCCAGGGAATATGCAGGCATGGATACCAGGATAAAACCTTATACCCAGAAAAACATCGGCATCTTCAGACTTGCAGAGTCATATAACTTTGCACTTGAAAAATCTTCAGGAAAATATATTGCAATTCTTGAATGTGATGATGTCTGGTTTCCTGAAAAATTAAAGAAACAGGTTGAGATACTCGAAAAAAATAATAAGTCGGTTTTATCATGGGGAAAAGCATGGCTTGCCACAGCCGACCTTTCACATAAATATGCTCTGTCACCGGAGGATGATCCCGATAACGATCTATATTTCAACCGGCCCCCCGGAAAATTCCTGGAAAGACTTATGAAAAGCGGTATCCCGGCTCTTACTCTTGTTATCAGGCGGGATGCACTTCTTGATACAGGTGGATTTCTGCAGGATTTCGGACTTCCCCTTGTTGATATGCCTACCTTAGTTGAAATGGTAATGAAAGGTGAATTTGAATATATTGGTGAACCACTTGGCTGCTGGAGAATATATTCAAACCAGGCAACCAAGACATTTACCACCAATATGACTGAAGGAATGTATTCTCTCTTTCGTTCAGTAATTGACCGGTATCCTGAAATCTGCGCCAGGGAAGGGCTTACAATGGAAATAATTGATGAATACTATCAGAACAGGCTGGTTATCAGTTATTCGAGATCGGGACGCTACAAACTCATAAGAAAAGATTTCAAAGGTGCCCGGAAAGATTACATCCATTCAATAACTCATTTTGGATTAAAGCAGCCTGTCTGGAAGCTAAGATCTGCCATAGGTATTTTTTTCAGCCTTTTCAACATGGATATTGAGTGGATGGCTAAACTTATCGGGCATGATTCTTATAAATAAGCTGATCAGCGGAAACAATGGACGGAATAAAATGCAAAATATGTAATAATGAATCGGGCAATGATCTGATTATTCTCCGCGAGAGGCAGCTTGGGATGGGCGATATGTTCGAATACATCGTTTGCTCTTCCTGCAAATGCATCCAGATAAAGGAAGTACCACCTGATATGGGAAAGTATTATCCATCTGAATATTATGCATTTGATGAATCCACATTTCCCTCAAAACTGAACTGGTTCAATTTCTTCCTGAAAAAGAGCCTGATCAGATATTACATGGGATATTTTGATCCGGCTGGTTACCTGTTGTCATTTATCTTTGACCATCCGTTTCCATGGATCAGAAAAAGAGAGATCAGCTTCAACTCGAAAATCCTGGATGTAGGGACAGGGGCAGGAAGAAAGCTTCTTTCCCTTAAGCGTAGTGGCTTCCGGAATCTGACCGGCATAGATCCGTATATTGAGGGTGATATCATCTTTGAAAATGGGGTCAGGATCTTCAAAAAGGATATTTCTGAAGTTGATGAAAAATATGATTTCATAACCCTTCATCATTCATTTGAACACATGCCCGATCCTGCATCTGTTGTGAAGCATCTCAGCAGGCTGCTTAATACTGATGGTGTTATAGTTATCAGGATACCTGTGGCCGACTGTCATGCCTGGTATAAATATGGTGAGTTCTGGGTGGGACTTGATGCTCCCCGCCATTTCTTCATACATACCCGAAAGAGCATTGAGATCCTTCTGAACAACACTGATCTTTTTATAGATGATGTTGTATTTGATTCAGGACCGCTTCAGTTTCTGAGAAGTGAAAAATATAAGAGAGGTATGATACAGTCTGCTCCGGATAATATCTTTACGAAGGAGGAAATTGAAAGTTACACAAGGGAGGCTGAGATGCTTAACCGCACAGGGAAAGGAGATATGGCTTGCTTTTTTATAAAGAAATAATAACCGGGTAATCTGAATAATGAAGCGTCAGGTTTTGATATTATCATTCTGGAATCCTACTGAAAGAAATCCCCAGCAGGGAATTTTCATCCAGGACCAGGCAGCTGCAGTTTGCTCACTCAGGGAGGATATCATTTTTCTGCAGGTCAACGTATTGCCTTCAAAAAACATTTTCCTGAAAAAGGAAGTAAAGGAATCATCCTTCTTCATAAACAGGAAAATCACTATAAATCTTTACTCTCTTTTATGGAAGTTCTGGTTTGTCAATCCCTGGCTTCTGTCGGGAATAATTAAAAGAATACTTCTCCGGCAATTTCCGGAAATAAAGCCTGCCCTGATACATTCAAATGTTATTTTCCCCTGCGGAATTGTTGCATATCTCCTGGCCAAAAAATATAGCTCTGAACTTGTAATTTCCGAACACTGGTCAAAAGCAGAAAAGCTTCTGAGGCATCCATTATTTGGCAGGACTGCACTGAATGCCTATCTGAAAAATAAAACGGTCATCACAGTATCAAAATTTCTTGCAGCCAGGATAGAGGCTGCC
The DNA here is from genome assembly GCA_937864815.1 of uncultured Bacteroidota bacterium. GTDB lineage: Bacteria > Bacteroidota > Bacteroidia > Bacteroidales > VadinHA17 > LD21. The sequence goes on along the minus strand of CALMJY010000346.1, from coordinate 18,854 downwards.
ACCGGGCATCTAAATATTAAGGTAATACCAAATATTGTGGATACAGCCCTTTTTTCATATAAACCGAAAGAGTATTATGACGGAAGCAGACTGGTCTGCACATGTGTTGCTAACTGGAAGCCGCCAAAGCGGCTTGACCTGATAATAGATTCTCTTGCTTTGTATGTAAGAGAGTCAGGATGCAGGGTGATTCTTAATGTTGTTGGCAATGGAACTCAGACTGAAAGTTTTAAAAAAGCTCAAGTTCCCGCAAATCTCAGCATTGTCTGGCACGGTTATCTTGATAAGAAAGAAATAGCATCATTGCTTCAGAGATCGCATCTGTTTCTTCATGCATCTGAAATTGAGACTTTTTCGATTGTAACTGCAGAGGCTCTTTCAACAGGGACACCTGTCCTGGTTTCAGACAGGGGAGCATTACCTGAACTGGTACATGATAAAAACGGTGTGCTTGCTGAAAATAACTCAGAAACATGGCATAAAAAGATCTGTGAAATAATTAACAAAAGATTTGATAATGAATTAATTGCAAAGGAGAACCAGACAAGGTACTCAGCAGAAACAATTGGCCAATCAATCCTGGAAGTATATAATAAAGTTTTTAATGAATAGAATTATCCGGATTAACTGAATATTTTTGCCGTTTAGAATATTGAAATAATAAAACTTCAACATGGAAATTCCAGAAAAAATCAAGCCTGTTATTCCACATTTCCTGGCTGTTATCATATTTATCCTTTTGTCAATGGTATATTTCTATCCGTTGCTGGAGGGAAAGGTTATGCATACCAATGACGGTACTGTTGCCCAGAATGCAGCAAAGGAGATATCAGACTTCAGGGCCAAATATGGCGAGGAACCGCTATGGACAAACAGCATGTTCAGCGGAATGCCCGCTTACCTGATCTCAACAATTTACAAGGGTAATATTATGAGGGCCGTAAATACGGGCCTAAACTTACTTAAGCATCCGGCTTCGTCAATTTTTCTGATAATGCTTGGTTTCTATTTTCTGCTCCTGATGTTCAAAGCCGACTACAGGCTCTCAATTGCCGGAGCTATTGCCTATGGATTCTCAACATATTTCTTCTTTATACTTGCAGCAGGACATAATACAAAAGCTCTTGCAATAGCTTATATGGCACCAATGATCGGAAGTATAATATATACATACAGGTATGATGCCTTAAAGGGAGCTCTGATTGCAACATTCTTCATGACACTTGAGATTCTTGCAAACCATCCGCAGATTACATATTATGCACTTTTATGTGTCCTGGTCTTTATCCTGCTTGAATTTGTTTATGCCTTAAGGGAAAAGGAGATAATGAAATTTATCAGGAGTTCTCTTTTTCTGGTAATTCCACTTGCACTTTCGGTCGGGATGAATTTCAACTCCCTCTTTTCCACATATGAATATGGAAAGTATTCCACCCGAAGTAAATCGGAGCTTGTTACAAATGACCCTGATAAAACCTCCGGACTTGACAGAGGCTATATAACACAATGGAGTTATGGCATTGAAGAGACTATGACTCTTCTTATCCCTAATTTCAGGGGAGGTGCAAGCAAACCCTTTGACCGTACATCTGAAACCGTTACAGTGCTGAAAAGGAATAATGCATCCCAGTATGTATCTCAGTTTCAGCAGTACTGGGGATCGCAGCCATTAGTCGATGGTCCGAGGTATGTAGGTGCCATTATATTTTTCCTCTTTGTGCTTGGGCTCATAACCGTTAAAGGACATGAAAAATGGTGGCTGATGATTGCCACGATCCTTTCGGTAACGCTGGCATGGGGGAAAAACTTTTTGCCATTTACTGATCTCTTTCTCGACTATTTTCCGGGGTACAATAAGTTCAGGGCGGTTACAACAATCCTTGTAATTGCCGAGTTCTGCATCCCCTTTCTGGCCATCCTTGCTCTCAGGGACATTTTTAACGGAACTACAAATAGAAAAGAATTAATAAAAGGAATAAAAATTGCGGCCGGCATAACCGGCGGGCTGACCCTGATCTTTTTTATATTCCCTGGGGTCGCAGGTTCATTTATTTCACCGTTCGAATCGGGATCAGAACTGCCAGAATGGCTTTCATCTGCTCTCAAAGCCGACAGGGAAAAACTACTGAGAGGAGATTCCCTCAGATCTTTTATGCTCATTATAATGGCGGTCACCATAATCCTTGCCTTCACTTATGAAAAGCTTAAAAAAGAATATGCCATTCTCCTCCTTGCTGTCCTTTTCCTTGGTGATATGTGGTTAGTTGACAAGCGTTATCTCGGTTCTGACAGGTTTGTAAGAAAAGAGGCAAAAGCCAAAATGCAGACTCCTTCAGCAGCCGATGCATTTATCCTTCAGGACGATTCCCATTTCAGGGTACTTAATTTAAGCGTATCAACCTTTAATGATGCATCAACTTCGTATTTTCATAATTCTATCGGAGGCTATCACGGAGCAAAGCTGAAAAGGTACCAGGAGCTTATTGATTCTTCGTTGAGCAGAGACTTATCTCTCATAATGACTGTTGGAAATTCAGCAAAATCACTTGAGGATTTTGAAGCTGCTTTCATAAATACTCCTGCCCTGAACATGCTGAACACGAAATATGTGATTTTCAATCCCGAAGCTCCTCCGCTAGAGAATAAGAATGCTCTTGGTAATGCCTGGTTCGCTGAAAGCCCGGTTCTTGTTGAAAATGCCAATGAGGAGATTTCCATGACCTCCAGGATTGATCCTTCAAAACAGGCCGTTATTGACAAGAGATTCAGCGAATTTGTAAAAAACAGTTCATACCCTGTTTCGGCAGGTGACTCTATCTCTCTTCTGTCATATAAAGCCAACGAACTGGTTTACAGGAGTAATTCTTCAGGAGATAAGCTTACGGTATTTTCAGAAATATACTATCCTGCCGGATGGAAAAGCTTTATTGATGGGAAAGAGGTTCCTCATTTCAGGATCAATTATGTACTTCGCGGAATTATTATACCATCTGGAAATCATGAGATCAGGTTCAGATTTGAACCTTCCTCGTACCATACCGGTACAACAATTTCCTATGCAAGCTCTGGGATATTTATTTTACTCATATTAGGTTATTTCCTCAGAAACTTCAGATCAGAAAAAAAGATTGAATAACATGATTCATCACAAGAGCTGTCCGGTTTGTTATTCATATGATCTCAGGCTGAGACTTCTGTGCGCTGACCATTTTAAAAGCAGGGAAACATTTCCGGTTTTTACATGCGCAATATGCGGTTTCTCATTTACCCAGGATCATCCGGGAGATGATGTGATCGGATCATACTATGAATCGGATGAATACATATCGCACACAGATACTTCCAGAGGTCTGGTGAATAAGATCTACAAAACCGTAAGGAGCATGATGCTGCGTAAAAAGAGGAATATGGTTGAGAAGATGACCGGACTTGAAACGGGCAATATTCTGGATATAGGCAGCGGTACAGGACATTTTTTATCGATCATGAGGAATTCACGCTGGAGTGTTAAGGGAATTGAGATCAATGAAAAAGCCAGGGCTGCATCATCTGAGAAATTTGGTCTCGAAATTATTCCCCCTGAAGCTAAAAGTACACTGGAGAAAGCATCTTTTGATTGTATCACCCTGTGGCATGTGCTGGAACATTTCAGTGATCTGCACAATTATATTGCCGAAATCCATCGTCTTCTTAAACCGGGAGGAATCTGCATTATTGCCGTACCCAATATCGACTCATATGATGCACGGCACTTCGGACAGTACTGGGCTGCCTTTGATGTTCCCAGGCATTTATGGCACTTCAATCCCGATACTTTCGGATTCCTGTTTGAATCAAGAGGTTTTAAGGTAACGGATATAAAAACATTGCCGCTGGATGTCTTCTATATATCAATTCTGAGTGAACGGTATAAAGGAAACAAAATGGCATTCTTAACCGGTATTGTAAAAGGATCGTACTTTGCTTTTCTAACATTGTTCAACAAAAGAAAATGCAGCTCTCTGATCTACATAATGAAGAAATGGGGCGGTTGTCTCTAAAGCTTTTTCCCCACGAATTACCCCTAAATCCCCAGGGGGGACTTATTGATATTCCGCAACTTAATAAAGCCCCCCTCGGGGGGTTTGGGGGTTTGAGCAATCAATACCTGTCAAGCCAGCGGTACTTGCGTTTATTATCACCGAATTTAAGGGCGAAGTTTATCTCATGGGTTCCATAAGTGACTTTTTGCAGTTCTGACATTGTGAAGTCAAAAGCATAACCGATATATACATTCTGATACTTCACACCCACCGTGGAAATAATCGCTTTGCTTGTCCTGTATGCAAGACCTGCCCAGAAATCTTCATGGAAGATGTATGTTACCCCTATATCAGCCATTGGAGTAAGCTGCTCTGAAGTGGTGAAAAGGAATGCAGGCTGAATAATATTATAAGGTCCATGGCTGAAATCGTATGAACCGAACATATAATACTGTCTCTCAAGACTGAAGTTCTGATAAGCAGCAGCACCGCCAATTTTTCCTGATGCTTCAAAGAGCTGATCAACTGATACTCCAAAACTATATTTTGCATTAAGCAGATATACCCCGAATGTGGCATCAGGAATAAATAATCCTCTCCTGAGGGTGCTGTTCAGAAGGGGATCATTCTGATCTTCAAAATCAACCTGTTCTTCATCTATCTTATAATGATATCCATTAGCTGAAAGTCCGAAAGAAAGCTGTGTGCTGTTTCTTATCCAGGTATGATAAGCATACGAAAGCTGGAATCCGTTTCGTTTAATCAAACCGTTATTATCAGAAAATATATACCCGCCCAGGCCTACCTTTCCGTCTGACTTTGGCCTGTAAACCTGGCGTTTAACACTTGTCTGCTTAAGGATATAACTTCTTTTAAGCAATCTTGTCTGCCATGAGAATGAAACCGTCCTCGGAGCCCCTTTATATCCAACCCACTGCTCCCTGGCTGTAAGAGAGAAACTTGTATATCCGTCACTTCCTGCAACAGATGGATTCAGGAGGAATTTATTATAAAGATACTGGCTGAAAACTGGCAGCTGCTGACCAAGGGCATAGCTACCTGTCAGTAATATGAATAATATTGTTGCCTTAATTCTCATCTGTTTTCAATATTGCAATTTACCTTACAATAGTTATAGTTCCAATAATTTCCTTTTTACCATTATGCAGATCAATAATATAATGGTATGAATCTATTGGAAGAGCCTTGCCGTTCCTGCGTCCATCCCATGGCTGCGGATATCCTTTTGCTGATTTCCATATATTTAATCCCCATCTGTTGAAAATCTTCACTTCAGCTTCAGGATAAAGGTCTATATTGTCAATGTTCCATTCATCATTTATCAGGTCTCCGTTGGGTGAAATGGCATTAGGTATAATCAGACATGACTCATTTTCGGGTTCTACATTTACAGAGTCTTTTACCACACATCCATTAAGGTCCCTGACAGTGAGTGAATAGAATCCTGCTGTAATGTCAGTCAGACTATTACCTGTTGAATTATCAGACCATCTGTAAATATAATCTGCCCCTGGAACACCTCCTGTTACTTCTGTTACAATCGATCCGTCAGGCATATCCGGACAGAATGGCTCGTCTATCGTAAAGTTGATTTTTATTGAATCGGGCTGTGTAAGTTCAACTGTAGAACTTGCGTAGCAGTTATTTGCATCGGTGATAATTACGCTGTATTCACCGGCAGGCAGATTATTTCTTGTTTTTCCGAACAAGCCGTCAGACCACAGGTATTCAACATTTTTAACCGGATTAATGGGTTCGATACCGATATACCCTGTGCTTTCGCCTGCGCAGTTAATATTGTATCCTCCTGCAGTACTTGAAGAGAGGCTCACAGACATGCCAAGCTGACCGGGCTCGGTGAGTACAAATGTTTGTGTTACGTTACAAGCCAGGCTGTCAGTAATCTGCAGAACATAGGTACCTGCCCTGAGTCCTGAAATAGCCGGTGTTGTTGCTGTGAATCCAGAAGGCCCGGTCCATGTGAAAATGAACGGAGGCGTACCATTGGTGGTTGTTATCTTAATTGATCCGTTCGACATATTGAAACAGCTGATATTATAACCATTGTAGTCAGACAGTACTGAAGTATACTGTAACGGAGGAGGATTAACAACGCGCGCAGAACCTGTCATCTGGCAACCGTTGAAATCAGTTACAGTTACTGTGTAGGTACCTTCTGTCAGACCTGAAATGTCTTCAGTTGAAGCACCATTTGACCAGAGATAAGTATATGGTCCGGCTCCACCCGAAACTATCAGATTAATTGACCCGTCATTGAATACTCCTGAAGCACAGGTTATGTTCTTCTCAATGAAATTAAGCTGAATAGCATCCGGTTGAGTCAAGGTAACCTCAATAGAATCCTGGCAGCCATTTATATCCCTCACTTTAAGCTTATATGTTCCTGCCATAACAGAATTCTGATCTTCAACACCGGCTACGAGGCCTGATCCATTCAGTGTGCTCCATACATACTGATAGGTACCCGGGATACCACCGTTGACTGTTATCTGAACTGATCCGGTACCCCCATTACAATTGATGTTATATGCACCGTCGGTGGATACTGATCTGGAAGCTGTCAGCGTAATATCGGCAGGTTCCTGCAGTGTAAACGAAGGAACAGGTGAAAGTATACATCCGTTAAGGTCTCTTACTGTACAAGTATACGTACCTGCCTTAAGTCCTGAAATATCTTCAGTAACAGAAGTAAAGCCACCAGGACCTGACCATAAATAAGTATAGTTGCCAGAACCTCCTGTTACAGTCATGTTGATATAACCGTCTGAACTCCCGTTGCAAGAAATATTATAGGTACCGTCAGGTTTAATGGAGACTTCGGATGCAGCCAATACCATACCGTCAGGTTCAGTGATCGTTATACTGTCTGTTTTAATACAGCCTTTGAAATCAGTGGTATGCAGATAGTATTTGCCAGCAGTTATATTATCAAGTCTGTTTAAAGTATCTATTCCTGTAATAGAGCCGTTTATTGTGGTCCACTTGTACCTGTAACCACCGTTACCTCCGCTTATGGACTTCACCCATACAGAACCGTCATTATAACCTTTACACGAAATATCAAAGTTACCGTCGTATTTTTTTGTTTCAAATGTAACCTGGATAATCTCCGGTTCATTTATATTTTTATTGGTCTGCTCAAATGAGTTATTATAGCATCCGTTTGCATCCTTTATATAGAGTGTGTAATCTCCCGCCGGCAGACCAGGCCAGATAACAAACTGATCTTTGTTCACCAGGAACCCATGCATGTTGGTTGTTGTAGTATCCTGACCACTACCCGTGATCCAGTATTCGAAAGGTGAAACACCTGATGAACTGCTCAGTTCCACCAGTTCAATCTGACCATCGCTGGCTCCCGGACAACTGGTTGCAAAACCTGTAACAGGATCTACCGGCACATTCATATATGAGTCGAGTGTTGCACCAACAACCGCAATGCTTGAGGAATTGATACAATTCAGATAATCCCTTACCTTGACTGTCCAGAAACCACCCCGCCTGTTCACCAGTTGAGAAAGATTATACCCTGAAACCGTATCATTAACAGGTCGCTTCCATTCAAAAAAGTATCCTAATGATCCTCCAGCTCCTCTAGAGGTAATTGCCATGAGTGATGCATCCGATCCTCCGTCACAGCTGAGAGGTTTTGTAATAATAAGATTTTGTAACGGTCTTGCATGTACCTTTGTCTCTAACGGAGTCTCGATCCCTGACGGACATCCAAGTGCAGGCACTGTTGTTGTAACATTAAAGAATACTGACTGAACCGTGTCGCTGCTGTTAGTATACGGGAACGACAGAACACTTCCGTAGGCAACATTTGAAGCAGGAGTTCTGTTACCTCCTACCACAGTTGTGGGAGCTGTTGAGGTTATATTGTAATCAAATCTTATAACGCCATTCATTGTCATTGTTGAAGGTGAAACAAGCGTCATACTTGTTGATTCTCCGTAACACATCTCCTTCATTACCGGAATAATCCTCGGGCGCGGGTTGACAGTAATTGTGGCATATATCGGAAGCCCTGTACAGTAAGTCGGGGCAGGACCTATAGGGATTATTTCGAATGTAATCGTTATAGGAGCATCGGTTGTATTCTGGAATGATCCGGCCAAAACATCGCCTATATTATTTTCTGTACCAGTTACCGGTATTGAAGTGATTATACCAGATGGTTGTGTCCTGCTCCATGTAAATATAGTCCCCGGATTATAATAACTTAGTCCGAGTACCAGATCCTCAAACGGAACTTCCGAACACTCATGATCCTGGGCAGCAGGTGTTACATTTGCTACAGGGATCTTCATAACAACAAGTGTTGCAGAAGTGCTGATTGTCGTGTTTCTGTACCTGTCTCGTACAACACAGTAGTAATTACCTGCATCGGTAAGGACTGCCTCATTTATTACAAGAGTGCTGGATCTGTTTCCTGTATAGTGAGGACCACTTACGATCGGATTCCCGTCTTTATACCACATGTAGGTAAGGGGACCAGCACCTGAGGCAACTACAGTGAAGGAGGGATAAGTCATTTCGCATACTGTCAGGTCATCCGGATGATCTGTTATAAGAGGGTTAGCCCTGCCAAGTCCAAATTGGGTACCCGAAGGTGAAATATTGCCTGTAAGGCTATTCCTCTTAATCAGAGTCCCTGATGCATCGCTGTGCACTCCGTCAAGCATCCAGTTTCCGGACCCTGTTCGCTTTATCACACGGGTAATATCCCTTACAGTATCAATGGAATTCGTAAATCCTTCAGCTTCCAGAGTAACACTATAATTTGTGGATGAAAAACTGTTCCTGGCAGTCATGCTCCAGTAACCTGCCGTATAGGCACTGTCTATCTCCATTTCAGGACTGGCTGAAACATCAGCCAGGGGAAGACCTGCATTTCCCGGAGGAGGGGCTATCAGGAATTCAGTAAGGACTGATCCGGTTGTTGGAGGCGTATTTGTAATCAGTGTGGCCGCATTATAATATGATGGTCTTGAAATATTGCTCATAGGGAACAGGTATGTTCCTGCCTGGCCGACTCCTCTCTCAAATTGTCCGAAGATCCTGCTTTTGGTTGTTGATGTGTAGATAAGGGACGCCGCAGCCTGGTTGACAAGGAATAACTTAAATCCTGCAGCATTAATATTTCCGTTAATAATTGAGAGATTTCCAATAACCTGAACAAGATTATTATCAAGTTTGACTGTAAAACCTGAAGAAGCACCGGTGTTCGCAACAGAAAGATTATAGAATGTCTCAGGTGCAGGTTTAGTTATCAGCTGTTCGGCCGATCCGTTGAATATAACAGTACTCAGTCCATAATTGAAGGTGCCCGGATTGGTCCAGTTTCCTCCCAGCCTGAAAGTCCCGTCTCCTGAAGTAATCGAACTTACATTGTTTGTAAAATTGCCTGACAGGTTTATTGTCCCGTTGTTCTGGAACCTGGCAGTAAATACACCTGAAGTATTTGTCATATCCTTTGTGACAACAGCAGCACCTGAAGTGATTGTAATGGCTGCCTGGTTATTCGATATAACCTGTCCTTCAGCAACAAAGGGCAGACATAACAGCAAAGAGCAGAGTACCGGAATACTCAGTCTCAGGGCTATCGTAAGCTCTGGTCTCTTTTGCATTTTATGTCCTGTCCGAATGTTCAACTATAATACTTTTTGTTGCTGGGTGCTGGGTGCTGGGTGCTGGGTCTCTTCTCCCAGTCGCCTGACGCCCGTCGCCTTTATCTTACTTCTTCCCTTTCACTTCCATAAGTGTAATATCATAAACGAGTGCAGTATTTGGAGGTATCAGATTCGGCACACCGGCAGGACCGTATCCAAGCACTGATGGTACGAAAACTCTCCAAACCGATCCTACGGGCATAAGCTGTATTGTCTCGCTAAGTCCCGGTATAAGCTTGTTTGTTGCTGTTGTTATTGCCTGTTTCTTCTTGAATGTATCCTCGAATACTGTTCCATCGGGGAATACACCAATAGCGTTTATAACCACAGTATCAGCTGCATTTGGTCTCACCCCCTGTGCTGCCTTAACAACAATATAGTGTACTCCGTTGGGAAGGACACCAACACCTGGTTTGCCCTTTAGTGCAGCGAAGAGCTGGTCCTCGAGTTGGCGGCTGCGTGCGCTCTGCACTATGAGCTGGTAGTTTGCCACCAGGGGAGCAATTACCGAATCAGGTATTGCCGTTGGTTTATTCTGCATCACATCGCTCATGCCCCTGTCGAACAGGGTCTTGTTTGAAATTCCGAAGCCATTCTTGACGAACCACTGGCCAATGAAGGCACCGAGGGTGTACTGAACTGTATCGGCTGCTGAGGTTAGTTTTACAGGAGCTACAGGCTTTGCAGCAGGCTGTTGTGCTACCAGGTTGATTGTGATCAGGATTGTAACAAATGTTACAATTGTTGATTTGAAGTGTTTCATATTTTTCGTTTATTGTATTCCGTTTCGTGTTGTCCGTTTTATCATTTATCTATCTAACTCCTTTCCTGTACTGTCATTGCGAGTCCCGCCCTGCGGGACGAAGCAATCATTACCAACCTTCCTGATGACAGTCTTCATTCTTACTTTTATCTTTTTACTTTTGGCTTTGCTTAAACCCTATTCTTGGGCGATTCTTTTGATCTAATTCCTTTATTTTCATTTCTTCAAACTGTTTCAGGTACTCAAAAATCAACATTATTTTATCATCATGATCAGTAAGCTTGCTGTTCATCTTTTGTATTTCAAGCAAAATGTCTTTATGCATCAGCATCATTTCACGCATTTTATTGAAAATTCTTACAATCTGAATATTTACACTGATTGCCCGTTCGGAATTCAAAACACTGGCAAGCATAACAGCACCATGCTCTGTAAACGCATATGGCAGATATGGAGAAAACTTCAGCTTTTTGAGGTGGTCGCAATTTGCGACCAGTTCTTCTTTCTCACCGATCGTGAGCTGGAACATGAAATCAACAGGAAATCTTTTAATGTTCCTTTTTACTGCTTCATTAAGTCTTTTTGTTGATACACCATATAACTCTGCCATATCACTATCAACCATAACGCGCTGATCTCTGATAATGAAGACTTTGCTCATTATAACTTCATCCGGAATTATTTTTGTCTTTTCAACTTTTTGCATCTCCAATCGTCTTTTGCCTTTTGCCTTGTGTCTTTTGTCTTGTTCCTTATTACTTTACGCCCTAAACCTTATTCTTGCCAACTGCCAACTGCCAACTTTGTCCCTTGTTCCATGTTCAAGGTTCCAGGTTCAATATTCATCTCTCCTCTTTTCGCTCTCCGCTCACTTCTCTCTCATCTTCCTTGTGTCTTGTGTCTTGTTTCTTTTGTCTTATGACTTTTGTCTTGTGTCTTATAATGTTTTTATGAATACCTTTACACGCCTGTTTATCAAAGATTTCACCTTCTTCCACTGAAGATTCTTGTCCTTAATAATAAGCGGCCAGTCTGACAGATCGGCTTCATCAAAAAAATTGAGACTCTTTATTGCATGTAAAATATTAATGTCTTCATATTTAGTCGAATAGAACTCTATAATCTGCTTTACAGAATAAATCTGCAGAAGAAAATAAAGATCCACGAAGTCCTTAGATCTGGTTCCGTTTCCGGCAATTACATTTACTTTCATCGCAGCAATATCAGAAGGAGAGTACAAACGGATTGCTTCAATTGTAATTATCTGATCAACAATTCTGTAACAATGAGCAATTAAGTCCACTTTAATATCCCCGATACTTCCTTTAAGTGTATTGGGGGCGGAGAAGTCAGGTTTAAAACTATAATTAAAGCGCAGGTGATCGAGATAATATTCACTGTCGAAGGGATTCAAAGAAAACAGATCCAGATCATTGGAGATCCTGTGACCCAATTGCAATGCAAGTCCTGTTCCACCGGCAAGGTGGAAATTATCAAACAAAGGATCCTGACAGATTTTTCTCAGGAGTTCCAGTGTTTTTGGACTGATTGTTTCTTTGTATAACATTTAAATTCCTTCTTTGGAATATTTAAGTACGTCGACACAAAATTCAGAGTTCTGTTATCAAGATATCCTATTTTTACAACTGCATCTGCCAACTCTCCCGAAGTATAGAAATTAATAAGTTCTCTGAATTCCTGAAGGTTTCCGCGAGTGATTATCCTTTCAATAATCAGTATGCGTGAATCGTAAGGATCAAGTTTCCCGGGATCTACATCCCAGAATAAAACATTTCTCATCCGCAGATGCCTGCCTCTGTTTTTAAGTTCAATCATTTTCCTGTTCCGTATTTTTGTCAATTAATATTTTGAATATTCAATGCATCTTTACACATCACCCTCTACCCTCACTTCTCTCTTCTCTTCCTTTTGTCGTGTGTCTTGTGTCTTGTGTCTTTTGCCTTTTGTCTTTTAACTCTACGCTCTCTTTTTGCCAACTGCCAACTTTGTCCCTTGTTCCAGGTTCAATATTCCTCTCTCCTCTCTACGTTCTACGCTCACTTCTCTCTCCTCTTCTTACTTTTGTCTTTCGCCTTGTGTCCTGTGTCTTTTAATCTATTGATTTATATATTCGAACACTGTTATATAAATATGATCTGCTGTTTCAATTACTTTTTGAATTTCCTTATCAGAAGGTAAAATGTTGAATCCTCCGACCGGATATCTATTTCCCACATAATAATCAGTGGCTATTTCAAGTATTTCTCTTAACTCCGGATTGAATTTGATAAATTTTTCAGCCTGACTTAAAAGAACCATCAAATCGTGTGTTTTTATAATTGTTTTATTATGAAAAGCAGGCAGGGCTTTTAAGCTTTTCTCGATAGACTGATGCAATTCAATCCCGATAACATCATTAGTATGCTTCGCTTCAAACAATATTTTTGCAGCATCAAGATTGTGTTTTGCTATTACAATCCACTCGGATGCTATTGATCTATTTTTCATATACCGTTCTCCCTTTACTCATAATTTCTTTATAAACGGAATCGCCCTTTTCAATGCGTTTATCAATATGTTCCTGACTATCAAGCAGCAGATCAACCGGAACATTCTGATTATAAATAATATCCCGCAAATGAGTCCGAATATTAATCCTTAACTTCCGGGCATTGACAGGTTTTACATTTTTGATAACAAACAAATCGACGTCACTATCCTCATTTGGTGTTCCATAGGCGTAGCTCCCAAAAAGTATTATCTTCTCAGGATCGAATTGTTTAATCCGGTCAACCAATTGTTGTATAACAGATTCTGTTACCATTTTTTACCAGTATTGAACTATTAAATTGACTCCCAATAATTCTGACAGGGCGTTATTAATCATCGCGTATTGATTTTCAATTATTAGAACTTTGCTCATAATGATCTCATCCGGAATTATTTTTGTCTTTTCAACTTTTTGCATCTCCAATTGTCTTTTACCTTCAGTATTGCTTCTTGTTTCTTGTTTCTTGTTTCTTGTTTCTTGTTTCTTTTATCTTTTATCTTTTGCCTAGTCACTTTCCACTCTACGCTTTTGCCAACTGCCAACTGCCAACTGCCAACTTTGTCCCTTGTTCCATGTTCAAAGTTCCAGGTTCAATATTCATCTCTCCTCTCTACGCTCTACGCTCACTTCTATCTCCTCTTCCTTGTGTCTTGTGTCTTGTGCCTTGTGCCTTGTGCCTTGTGCCTTGCGCCCTGAGTCATAACATAGGGTACACTTTCTTCATACAGAGTATCCGGACACAAGTCCAGTCCGTTTATCCATTGAATACTTCCCAGAACACATTTAACTGAATTGAATACCTTTTCATCGCGAAGCTCATTAAACAGCCCTTTTGTGAGATAAGGTTTCACATCAAAGATTTTTACCTCTCCGTTTGTGAAAGTAAGTTCCAGGTTAAAGTTGTCAGTCGCTTTGACTTTTGCGATCCGTGGATTCATCTCTGCTATTTTAATGGTTCAATTGTAAATAATTTCTGACCTTCAATTGCAAGTGTCCAGTCAGCCATAAGCTCCTCTTTGTGAATTTCTATCCATGCTTCAATGAGCTTTCTTTTGTTTCCCGGCAGAATTCCTTCCAACAAGTCACCTGTTTCAATTGCAAAGACTGACTCCTTATCCTGGTATTTAACATGTATATGAGGCAAATGATGTCTCTTATTATCAAGATAATACATTGAAACTATAAGCCCGTAAAACATTGAAATTATTGCCATTTCTTTCTACTTTTGTCTTTTGCCTTGTGTCTTATTACTTTACGCCTTACGCCTTCTTCTTGTCAACCGCCAACTGCCAACTTTGTCCCTTGTTCCATGTTCAAGGTTCCAGGTTCAATATTCATCTCGCCACTCTACGCTCTCCGCTCACTTCTCTCTCTCCTCTTCCTTTTGTCGTGTGTCTTGTGCCTTGTGCCTTATTACTCTATACCTTCTTCTTGCCAACTGCCAACTGCCAACTTTGTCCCTTGTTCTATGCTCTAGGTTCCAGGTTCAATTTTCATCTCTCCTCTCTACGTTCTACGCTCACTTCTCCCTCCTCTTCCTTTTGTCTTGTGTCTTGTGCCTTGTGCCTTGTGTCTTTTGCCTTATCAATCTACGCTTTACGCCCTACGTCTTCTTGCCAACTGCCAACTGCCAACTTTGTCCCTTGTTCCATGTTCAAAGTTCCAGGTTCAATTTTCATCTCTCCTCTCTATGCTCTACGCTCACTTCTCTCTCCTCTTCCTTGTGGCTTGTGTCGTGTGCCTTGTGTCTTGTGTCTTGTGTCTTGTGTCTTGCTTCTATCCTTTCACCTCCATAAGTGTAATATCATAAACCATCGCTGTATTTGGCGGTATCAGATTCGGCACCCCTGCCGGACCATATCCAAGCACTGATGGTACAAAACTCTCCATACCGATCCTACAGGCATGAGCTGGATTGTCTCGCTCAGTCCGGGGATAAGCTTGTTTGTTGCTGTTGTTATTGCCTGTTTCTTCTTGAATGTATCCTCGAATACTGTTCCGTCTGGGAATACTCCTAACGCATTGATAACCACAGTATCAGCCGGATTTGGTCTTATTCCCTGCGCTGCCTTTACAACAATGTACTGTACCCCATTGGGCAGCACACCCACACCCGGTTTACCCTTTAGTGCGGCAAAGAGCTGGTCCTCGAGCTGTCGGCTGCGTGCGCTCTGCACTATCAGTTGATAGTTCGATACCAGGGGAGCTATTACCGAATCTGGTATTACCGTCGGCTTTTTCTGCATCACATCGCTCATGCCCCTGTCGAACAGAGCTTTGTTTGAAATTCCGAAGCCATTCTTCACATACCATTTGCCTATGAAGGCACCGAGGGTATACTGGACAGTGTAGGCTGCTGAAGTTAGATTAACAGGAGCCGCTGACTGAGCAGCAGGTTTTGCAGAGGGCTGCTGGGCATGAATGCTGACTGCGAAAAGCAGGATTGCGAGAAGAATAAGTGTTGATTTTATGTGTTTCATACAAATTAGTTAAAATTATATTAATTCCAGGTCTTTCTATTACATTCATTTGATATTTCAAATCTCATTCATAAGCACTCAATGACTAATTCTATCATCTAATCAAGCAAAAATCGGTTCCATCATATACTACAATATATACACCACCATTTCTTATATCATTTGGACTCAACCCTGTTCCTGTTCTACGCACAATATTTTTTTGTGGCAATGTATTTACAGTTAGTGTTGCGGCTCCAGTATTGTCAAAACTTGCCTTAAAAATGACCATCAATCCAGTTGTAAGACTAGTTGGAGCAGGAGATAGGTTAACGACGTAATTATTACTTCCTGCAGCATCAACGCCATAATTGAATCCTCCGTTTATTGTCGTACTATTAGCATTTATTTTTACAGTTCCTGAAGGGGCAGTTGTGTTATCGCCTAAAATAATAGTGTTTGCCAAATCTCCAGTACCAATATTTATTGTTTTTGCTCCAGTACCACCTGTTCCTAAATTAATTGTCTGAACTCCAGTACCGGTGCCGATATTAATATTCCCAGTTTGCGCACCAGTTCCTCCTATTGTTATTGAACCAGTTGTCATACCATTTCCTATATTAACTAATCCGCCATTTGAAGTATGATTAATATTAACAGTTTGTGCTGTGGCAGCAGTATTTGTACCTATTGTTATTGTACGTGCTGCATTTGAAACTCCAATATTTAAAGCTCCAGTACCTGATTCTATGGATGTTGTTCCTGTTGAAGCACCATCACCAATAGTTATAGTTTTTGCTCCTGTACCTCCGGCACCAATTGCAATAGTTTGAATGCCTGAACCTCCAATCGTGACAGACCCTGTTGAACCTCCTGTATTGATATTTGTTGGCTGATTATTGCCTGCATTCAAATTTATTCCGCCAGCTCCTGAATTAACATTAGTTGTGCTTGCAGTACTACCAATAGCTACAGTACTAGCTCCTGTCAAGCTTGAACCAACATTGAGCGTCTGAACCCCCGTTCCTCCGATTGTGACTGTACCTGTTGTTGTTCCTGAACCAATATTGGTAGTGTTTGCAGCTGAGTTTTCATTAAGTGATACTGTACCCCCATTAGCTGTAAGACCAGCATTGAACGTTTTTGCTCCTGCAAACGTCTGGGCTCCTGTTGTTACAACTCCACCAAAAGATGCATTTGCAGGTTCCAGATTAAGTACTTGACCCGTCAATGTTGCTCCATTAACATTAGGACTGGATCCAATCCCACCAAGTGATATGTCACCTGAATTTGTTCCATAAATTGTTGCATTATCTGTAACAGTTAATGTTTTGCCATCAGCAATTGTCAATGTAGAGCCTGTTGCCGGGGTTGATATTATTACTTTATTGAATGATGTGGCATTCAGTGTTGTAAATGTTCCCGGTGCAGATGAACTTCCTCCAATTGTTGTGCCATCTATAGCTCCGCCATTGATATCTACACTTGTTAAGGTAGCCAAACCACTAGTGTTAATTGTGCCTGTTCCTATAGACAATGCACCAGTTACTGCTCCTCCGGTTATTGACAATGTCCCATCTGTTAAGGTTGTTCCTGTTACTGTGGTACCTGTTATTGTCGTGCCTGTTATTGATCCTCCATTGGTGATATCATTCGTTCCCATATTGATATCGCCTGTCATCGTACCTCCTGCCAATGCAAGTTTCTCTGCATCAACTTCTAATAATGCTGCCTGTACATCTGTAGATGCCAGATTACCTCCAGGTGTGAATGATACCTCGGCTGCTGTCTGATCATCAGTCTGTGCTTCAAGATCCGTCTCAAGTGACTGTAATGCCGACTTGATACTCTGGTTATCAGGTATGATACTTCCTGTAAAGGTCCCAAGGGTCGTACTTCCTAATGCCATCCCTGTCAACGTCTGTATATTATCCTGATATCCGCCGTCTACACTTACATCCCTTGTATCTACTGTACCTGCTGTAACTAAACTACCTACAGTAACTGCTCCTGATGCACTAAGTGTCGTTACTCCTGTTACGGCTCCACTATTGACTGAAAATGATCCGTCAGTAAGTGTAGTACCTGTGATCGTTGTCCCGGTAATTGCTCCTGCATTGGTTATGGCGTTGGTTCCCATATTGATATCCCCTGTCATTGTTCCTCCTGCCAATGCAAGTTTCTCTGCATCAACCTCTAATAATGCTGCCTGTACATCTGTAGATGCCAGATTACCTCCAGGTGTGAATGATACCTCGGCTGCTGTCTGATCATCAGTCTGTGCTTCAAGATCCGTCTCAAGTGACTGTAATGCCGACTTGATACTCTGGTTATCAGGTATGATACTTCCTGTAAAGGTCCCTAAACTGGTACTCCCTGCTGCCATCCCTGTCAAAGTCTGTATATTATCCTGGTAACCTCCGTCTACACTTACATCACGACCATCTACTGTTCCTGCTGTTACAACACTGCCTACTGTTGCTGCCCCTGATGCACTAAGTGTAGTTACTCCTGCTATCGCTCCTGAAGTGATCGAAGCTGTCCCGTCTGTCAGGGTTCCTCCTGTGACTGCGCCTGTGGCTGTAAGTGTCCCCGTGCCTATAGATAATGCACCTGTAACTGCACCTCCAGTTATAGATAAGGTCCCATCCGTCAAGGTCATTCCTGTGACGGTAGTCCCTGTTATCGACCCTCCATTGGTGATATCATTTGTTCCCATATTGATATCCCCTGTCATTGTTCCTCCTGCCAATGCAAGTTTCTCTGCATCAACCTCTAATAATGCTGCCTGTACATCTGTAGATGCCAGATTACCTCCAGGTGTGAATGATACCTCGGCTGCTGTCTGATCATCAGTCTGTGCTTCAAGATCCGTCTCAAGTGACTGTAATGCCGACTTGATACTCTGGTTATCAGGTATGATACTTCCTGTAAAGGTCCCAAGGGTCGTACTTCCTAATGCCATCCCTGTCAACGTCTGTATATTATCCTGATATCCGCCGTCTACACTTACATCCCTTGTATCTACTGTTCCTGCTGTAACTAAACTACCTACAGTAACTGCCCCTGATGCACTAAGTGTAGTTACTCCTGCTATCGCTCCTGAAGTGATCGAAGCTGTCCCGTCTGTCAGGGTTCCTCCTGTGACTGCGCCTGTGGCTGTAAGTGTCCCCGTGCCTATAGATAATGCACCTGTAACTGCACCTCCAGTTATAGATAAGGTCCCATCCGTCAAGGTCATTCCTGTGACGGTAGTCCCTGTTATCGACCCTCCATTGGTGATATCATTTGTTCCCATATTGATATCCCCTGTCATTGTTCCTCCTGCCAATGCAAGTTTCTCTG
>CALMJY010000345.1 GCA_937864815.1 uncultured Bacteroidota bacterium | reverse complement strand
ACTTTTGAGACACCCTCCTGCTTTATTTCATTTGCTATCTTTGTCGTAAATCATAGCTGATGATTACTGATACTGACCGGTTTAAAAACCTTATTTCACGCCTGCCGTCAAAGCCGGGTATTTACCAGTTTATTGATTCATCAGGATCTATTCTTTATATAGGCAAGGCAAAAAATCTTAAAAAAAGGGTAGGTTCCTATTTTTCTAAAAATCAGTCAGGTAAAACAGAAGTACTGCTACGCAGAACATATGACATCCGGCATATTGTTGTGGATAATGAATCAGATGCACTTTTACTTGAGAATAACCTTATTAAAAAGCATCAGCCCAGGTATAATATACTTCTCAAGGACGATAAAACATTTCCATGGATTTGTATTAAAAAAGAGGCTTTTCCCAGGATTTTCAGTACCCGCAATACTATAAAGGACGGATCTGTATATTTTGGTCCTTATACCTCGGGCCTTATGGTCAAAACTTTACTTGAACAAATACGTCAGATTTATAAACTCAGAACCTGCTCTTTGATTCTCTCTGATTCGAATATAACATCCGGAAAATTCAGGGTGTGTCTAGAATTTCATCTGGGAAACTGCAAAGGCCCTTGCGTTGGTCTTCAGAATGAAATTGAATATAATGAAAGTATCAGGGAAATAAGGGATATCCTAAGGGGGAATATATCATCGGTTATAGAGCAATTAAAAGCTCTGATGAAGAAATATGCTTCAGAAATGCGATTTGAAGAAGCTCAGCATGTAAAGGAAAAAATAGAGATACTTGCAAATTTCAGAAGTCGTTCAGCTGTCGTAAGCAATACAATAAAAAATGTTGATGTTTTTGGATATACACAGGATTCAGACTATGCATATGTTAACTATTTAAAGATCGTTGAAGGAGCTATTATTCAGGCTTTTACACTGGAGCTTAAAATTCGTGTTGAGGAAGACAAAGAATCTGTTATGGGATACGCAATAACAGAAGTAAGGGATAGGCTGGATAGTGATTCACCTGAAATTATTGTACCATTTAGTCCTGATATTCAGCTTGACAAAGTAAAGTACACTATTCCTAAAGCTGGAGAAAAGCTTAAATTAATTGAACTATCTGAAAGAAATGCAATTTATTATAAACTTGAACAGAAGAAAAAGAGAAATGACCTGATAAAGCCGCAGGAGAGAACAGGAAAGAATCTTGAGAGGCTTAAAGCAGATCTCCATATGTCTGAATTACCGGTACATATTGAATGTTTTGATAATTCAAATATTATGGGTACAAACCCGGTAGCAGCCTGTGTGGTTTTCAGAAACGGGAGGCCAAGCAAAAAGGATTACCGCCATTTCAATATTAAAACTGTAACAGGTCCTGATGATTTCAGTTCGATGGAGGAGATTGTATACAGAAGATATAAAAGATTAATTGAGGAGAATTCCAGTCTGCCACAACTGATAATAATTGACGGAGGGAAGGGCCAGCTTTCTTCTGCTATGAAAAGTATAGTCCGGCTTGGACTTAGGGATAAATTATCGGTAATTGGAATAGCCAAAAAGCTCGAGGAGATTTATTTTCCTGGCGACAGTGTACCGATATATATCGATAAAAATTCTATCAGTTTAAAGATCATTCAGCAACTCAGAAATGAAGCACACCGTTTCGGAATATCATTTCATCGTGATAAAAGATCTTCTTCTATGTTAAAATCAGGGCTGGATGAAATTAATGGTATTGGTGATAAAACAAAAGATCTGTTGTTAAATCATTTTAAGTCGGTTGAAAATATCCGGAGTGTATCGGAAGAGGAACTCCAAAAACTGATCGGAACATCGAAAGCATCAAAAATCATCAGATATTTCAGAAATCTTTCCTGATTTCCACGTGGAACATATAAATGCTAATCATGCTTTAAAGTCCTAATATACAGCAATTTAGCTGTAAAAATGCCTTTGTTTAACTGTGTGAGAACTGAATAATTTGATAGAGGCGGGCCGTTGGACATGAATTTTTAATTCTGGAAAGTCAAAATCAACTGGTTTTATTTATTCAATTGAAAGTGCTCTTTTAATTTCACCTGAAACTTCACGGGAACCATGGGTCACCAGACCATTCATTCCAACTGTCATGGCTGCCATAACATTTATTTCAAGGTCATCTATAAAAAGAGACTCCTCAGGCAGGAGTGAATACTTCTCTAATAGGATTTCATATATCCGTTTGTGAGGTTTGGAAAATCTGACTTCAGCTGAAATAATTCCTCCGTCAAAGTAATTGAAAAAATAATATCCCGATTTTACTTCATGAAAAATATCTATTGGAAAATTTGAAAGATAGAATAACCTGTACCCTCTTTTTTTAAGATCTGGGAGAAGATTTACGTTCTGGTCAAGAGGAACCATCAAATCAGTCCTTAAATTGAAAATATGGGCTATCTCCTCCTTTGAAAGATTTGATCTTTCATTAATACTGTTTATGGCTTCGGAGATAGTTATATCTCCATTATCAAGCTGAAGCCATTCACGTGCATTGAAAATATCCTTAAGGATAGTTTCTTTTTTTTCTAACAGATACTCTTTGGTATCGAGGTATTCTGAAGGCCGGAAACTGATAAGAACATTTCCCAGATCAAAAATTACATTTCGGATCATATCAGGGATTTTTCATACTGACCGGCTGACCAGTTGCCTCAAGTACATTCCACCAAAGTTCCCCTTCGACATCAATTTTTTTTCTTTTGGTGGTCACCATGGGTATTGGCATAAGTGTAAATTGGTTGTTCCAGAATCCCACCACAAAATCTGTTTTTCCTGCCAGTGAAGCATGAACTGCATTCTGTGCCAAAAGGTTACAGAATTTGCTGTCGTTTGCATTGGCCGGCGTACTTCTTATAATATAGCTTGGATCGATATACCTGATTGAATGGGGAAAATTCTTGTTCTTAAATTCTTCTGATATTTTATCCTTCAAAAATACACCAATATCCTTATGTTTAATATTTCCGGAGGCGTCTTTTACAGTTACTGTATCTTCAAAGAGATGTTGTCCGGCACCCTCTGCTACAACAATTACAGCATGTTTTCGATCTTCCAGTCGCTTCCTCAGTACTTTCAGGAAACCTCTTGTACCATAAAGATCAAAATCGCTTTCAGGGACCAGAACGAAATTTACCTCCTGTACTGCCAATGCTGCACTTGCTGCAATAAATCCCGAATCCCTTCCCATAACCTTAATCAGCGCAATTCCGTTATTTGCTCCGGCAGCTTCATTATGGGCATTCCTGATGATGTCTCTTGCTTCTGAAAATGCTGTTTCAAAACCAAAAGATTTCTGAATCATATCAATATCATTATCTATGGTCTTAGGTATTCCGGCAATACTTATTTTCAGTTTTCTTTTTTCGATCTCCCTGTGAATATCATGTGCCCCGCGGAGGGTACCGTCACCACCGATACAAAACAGGATATTGATATTCATGATCTCCAGCGTATCAACTATCTTTTCAACATCCTGGTTTCCGCGTGAAGAACCCAGAACAGAACCTCCGATAAGATGAATATTGCTAACCATTGGTGCAGTAAGTTCTATTACAGGATGATTATAGCTGGAAACAAGACCTTCAAAACCATATTTAATACCTATAATCCTGTTGATACCATAACGGTATGTTAGTTCATTTACAAGACTTCGGATGACATTGTTAAGGCCAGGACAGAGTCCTCCGCAGGTTACAATTGCCACTTTTGTTTTAGCTGGTTCGAAAAACAGCATTTCACGTGGACCTGCTTTCTCAAATGAAATAGGCATCTCATTGCTTTCCCTGCATCTTAAAAAGTATTCAAGGGAGGTATCATATATGATTCTCTCTTCGTCCCTGACAAATTTGTAAATAGGGCTGCCTTCTCTTCTGTTATGCTTTAAAGGGGTTTCAACATTTTCTTTCCCCAGCGTTTTAACAATAAAATCCTCGGCTTTCATCTTACCTTATATATAGATTATGATAATCGACCATCTCCGGATAACCATCTAAGTATCAGGAGAACCAAAGATAAGCAAAAATATCGATCGGGGATAAAAGGCAGGTTCAGACTATTTGCTTAATCCGGCCTATCTGTCCGTTTTCAAGAATTACTTTAATCCCGTGAGGATGATTTGGTGAGGATGTAAGGATCTCCTTTACTTTTCCTCCAGTAAGGCGACCTGTTCTTTTATCTTCTGATAATTCGACCATAACATCAATTCCTGGCTTTATATCTGCTCTGCGGGTACCGTCCATAGCCAATATATTATATTTCTTTATTGTAACCATCTTCTTATTGAAGAGCTGTAAAACTACTGAAATGTAACACAAAATAAAGCGAAATGTTTTACGGAAAAAACATCAAGGCTGTTAAGAAATGTTAATTAGATATTAAAAGTCTGGAACATCCATTTAACCACGTGTTCCTTTGACTTTTAGCCTAATTCTGTACAGACCTTTGCTTGCTGTAATATAAAGACTTTTCAGGTCATTGTCACCGAAACAAACATTAGCAGTCCAGCCTTCAGGAACAGGGATATTCCCGAGTTTTTCCCCGGTTTTGTCAAATATTGTAATTCCTTTGCCTGTCAGATAAATATTTCCCCTGGTATCTATTGTCATACCATCAGATCCAAGCTCGCAGAAAAGTTGTTTATTTTCAACAACGCCATTTCTGACAATGTTGTATTTATAGGTTTTATTATCACCAATATCAGCAACAAAAAGAGTTTTACCATCCGGAGTACCTACTATTCCGTTTGGCTGCCTGAGGTCACTTATTATTCGGTTAATGGTTTTTCCATCAGGACTTAAATAATAAACACCCTGAATATCCTGGGGCATCTCATTGTGCTTCCACCAGGGTCTTTTGTAAAAAGGATCAGTAAAATAGATCCCCCCGTTGACATCAATCCATAAATCGTTTGGTCCATTGAGCAGTCTTTCATTATATCTTATGGGATGTTTTGTGATACTTTTATCTTCTTTAATCATCCAGAATTCATTCTCTTCATCAGCACAGGCCCATAGGTTCCCTTTACTATCAAAGGACAATCCGTTTGATCTTCCGCTGGGCTGTAGAAATGTTTCAAGCCCTCCGGATGATTTCCAGATCATTATTCTGTCATTTGGCTGATCAGTAAAGTATACATTACCCTGCGCATCTGCCGTGGGACCCTCTGTAAAAAGAAATCCCTCCGCCAGCTTTTCAATCTGAATGCCATCCTCAATTATCCCTGACAGATCTTTATCCTTAATGAATCCTGTTAGTAAAATAATTAAAAAGATAAAATATGCAAAGTATTGCTTTTTCATGGCTCATATTTATTTGTTAAAATTCAGGCGATTGCACTTCTTATACGGGCAAGATAATTATCTATCTGTTCCGGTTTCTCAAATCCGATGGTAATCAGATCTACAGTTCCAAGGCCTAATACATATTTTAGGGATGCATCTATTTTGTCAGAATCTTCTCTGAATGATCCATTCCCGATGAGCTTCATCCCAATCACTCCCTTTCCTGATTTGTGAAGTTTTTCAATAACCGGGACTACCAGTGCGGGGTTACTTTTATCCATTGCTTCTCCAAATGGGTTTATCCGGACATGTATCACATCTACCCATGAAGAGGAAGCAGCAGCTTCCATTGCATCAAGTGAATGGACTGAAACACCATGAGCTTTTATTACATTTCTGGCTTTCAGATTTTCAAGAATGTCCATCTGCTTCTTCTGCTTATCAGTCCAATGACCATCAGTCATACAATGTATCTGTATCACATCAATATAATCAGTATTGAGCTCCTTCCGGAACCTGTCAACAACAAGATTTGCATCAGGTCTTTCAGGTTCGGGCAATCCTCCGCTATCAATCCACATTTTGGAAATAAGAGTATATTTTTCACGGGGAATACCTTTGAGGGCGGCAGCAGTATAAGGATGAGTACCGTAGGTATCTGCACAATCAAAAAAACGTATTCCTTTCTCAAATGCCTGACGGATTAATGACTCAGCAACTCCTGCCCTTGTAATATTTGATGAACGGTTTCCTCCACTGAATCCTGTACCCATGCCGAGGAATGTGGTTTTAATGCCGGTATTTCCAAGAGGAATTAATTCAAGCGGATCCTTTATGGATCTATTTCCCGGGTATGCACCAAATACAGTTTTACCCAGAATTATTGTGCCGGCTCCTGCTCCAACACTTCTTGAAATAAACTCCCTGCGATTGAGTGTTTTTTTCATTTAATACTGATTAGTGATACTTTGTTATTTAAGACCCAGAAGGGCTATCAGATTGCCCGGGGCAACCGGTTTTCCGTTTTTTGTAGATACCCCGGTCACTTTGCCGTGAGCAATCAGCTTTTTGTCAGGCATCCTGTATATACTCTGAATAAAAGCCAGCCTCACATTACCTTCCCTCTGAATGTCAACCGTAACAATAAAGCTGTCCTTACTTCTCAACGGATATTTATAATCGATTTCAATCCGGGTGACGATCAGATCTATTCCTTCATTATGGAGTTTTGCAAAACTGATACCTTTTGAAAGGAGGAACTCATGCCTTGCGTGCTCAAGATAATGCTGATAATTTGCATTATTTACAACACCCTGAATATCACACTCATAATCCCGGACTTTGAACTCAAGTGAAAAATTTTCTGGTATTAATTCCATTTCAAAAAATAGCTTTCAAAATTTCCTGTAATATAACTATTTGGGAAATACTCCGAAGAATTTTCTGATGGCTTTGTGAAATTTATGTACACTATGCGGTTTGTAATGCATCATTATGCATTCTCCTGTAATATAATTTATATCACTGCCTTCCAGTGCTTTTATTGCTTCTCTGCTGTCAGCCATCTGCTGTATCCAGATATTCTTAATCCCTCTTTCTTTTGCATCCCTCACAACACCGGCTGTCTGATCTTTTTTTGTCATAATCAGAACTCCGTTAACAGCTGAAGGAATGGATGCTATATTCTTATAAGCTTTAACTCCAAGGATTTCCTCAGCAGCAGGATTAACAGGAATAAGGTCTAAGCCTTTTTCTCTCAATTCTTTAAATGCTGTATGTCCGAATTTTTTTGGATTCCTTGATACACCAGCCATAGCTATTGGTGTGCTGGACAGAAAGCTTTCTATTTGTTTAAAAGATGCCATAGCAGTTGAATAATTTGATAATTAATAATTCTAAAATGTCAATAACCCTATATGGGTATAAAGACTTAAAAGTAGTACAAAATTAATAAAAGACATATTTTTTTATTTACTTGGTATTAAGGATTACCAAAGAATAACCAGTATGAATAAGTCAGAAAACCCCACAGGGTATCTTTTCTCAAAAGGATACTCCAATTATGTTTTTGTTCTCCTTTTCCTGTTGTACATGTTCGATTATATTGACAGGATGGTTGTTACATCGATGTTCACCTCTATTGAGAAAGACTGGGGAATTACACATACACAAAGCGGACTTCTTGTTTCTGCTGTTTACTGGGCTATTGTCATTCTTACATTCCCTATTTCTATTCTTGTTGACAGATGGAGCAGGACAAAAACCATTGGAGTGATGGCAATAATCTGGAGTCTCGCAACGGCTTTGTGTGCTCTTACAGGAAACTTTGTTCAGCTCTTTATGGCCAGAATTCTGATAGGAGTGGGAGAGGCTGGTTATGCCCCGGGGGGAAGTGCAATGATATCAGGTTTATATCCCCTGGACAAAAGAGCAAAGATGATTGGAATCTGGAATGCGGCTATTCCTCTGGGCTCAGCAATAGGTGTCCTTCTTGGAGGTATGATAGCGGTTCATCTTGGCTGGAAACACGCATTTGGAATTGTAGCGATTCCGGGATTACTGGTTGCAATACTTTTTCTATTTGTTAAGGATTACAAAACAGTAGATCTTTCATTTGTTGATAAGAAGAACAATATGATTAAGATGGAGAAGAAGGATATAGTTAAGGAGTTTCTTACAAGACCCTCTGTAATCTTTACATATTTTGGAATGGCAGCTGTTGTTTTTGTGACTACTTCCCTGCTTACCTGGCTTCCAACATATTTTGAAAAAGTTCGAGGGGTTCCACAGGACAAGGCAGGACAAATGGCAAGTATTGTGATGATGCTGGCAATTGTGGGTGCACCTCTGGGTGGTATACTTACTGATCGCTGGCGAAGGACAAAAGATAATGCAAGGCTGCTCTTTCCTGCTCTTACTACTTTGCTGGCAGCAATCGTTCTTTTTATTGCACTTGCTTTGCTTAAAGGATCTATGCAATATGTTGTTCTGCTTGTATTTGGTATACTTGTGTTAATGTTTATATCAGGAGCTGCAGCAGTTACTCAGGATGTTATACATCCCGGACTCAGGGCAACATCATATGCCATTGCTGTAGTGGTTCAGAATTTGCTTGGAGCATCTATGGCTCCTATTGTTATAGGGAAAATATATGATCTTACCAGCATAAAGACAGCACTGGAATCACTTCCATTTATTCTGCTCATTGGATCATTGCTTTTCTGGCTGGGTTCGAGAAAATATGTAAAGGATCTGACGAAGGTTGCCAAGATAGATCTTGTTGCAGAGGGTTAGAAATGTTATTTCTTTCTTGCTGTCGTATATAAGACAAATTCTTTAAGGGAGCTTTTGATTTCCGAATCGGCATAGGAATCCAGTATTGCCAGGGCTTTATCCCTGTACTGATTCATTTTTGTTTCTGCATAATCCATACCTCCGTATTCTGAAACAAAGCTTATTACTTCTGTAATTTCTGTCTTGGATTTTTTCTTGCTTTTAACGATTCCGAGGATATGACGTCTTTTTAAGTAGGATGATTGCTCCAGGGCATATATCAGTGGCAGAGTAATTTTTTTTTCTTTTATATCATTTCCCGGAGCTTTACCGGTTAATCCTGTGCTTTCATAATCAAGAAGATCATCCCTGATTTGGAAGGCAATACCGATATTCTCTCCAAATTCTTTCATTAACTGAATTGTGTCTGGATTATCCGTTACAGACCTTGCACCACAGGCAGTACATGCTGCAATCAATGCCGCTGTTTTACGGAGAATAATCCTGAAGTAGTCATTTTCTGTTATATTCAGTTTTCTTGATTTTTGCAATTGCAGAAGCTCACCTTCACTCATCGATTTTACAGCCTCAGAAACAATTTCGAGCATATCAAAGCGACTCTTTTCAACACTGATAAGCATCCCTTTTGAAAGCATATAATCTCCCACAAGCACTGCAATTTTCGAATTCCAGAGCGCATTAACTGATAGAGAACCTCTTCTTTCACCCGCATCGTCAACAACATCATCGTGAACCAGAGATGCTGTATGAAGGAGCTCTATAAATGTAGCTGCCACAAATGTCGCCTCAGAAATATTTCCATTCAGTTTTGCAGTAAGAAAAACCAGTAATGGTCTCATTTGTTTCCCCTTGCGGCGAAGAATATAATTCAGAATAATGTTAAGCAGGGGAATGTCGCTACGCATGGTTCTGCTGAAATAGGCCTCAAATTCGGCCATCTCCTTTTCAACAGGGTTTTTTATTTTATCCAGTACCGACATAATAATTCTATAGCTCAAACATACATAAAATTATTGTTCATTGAATGAGATAAATATAACGATATGCTAAATGATTTATGTCAATAATTGCCTGCTATGGGTATTATTTTTAATAAACAATACATATTCTGATAAAAGCTTAAATTAGTAATAAAATATTCCTGTTTGCTGACATTTAATTAAATTTCAGTCTGATAAACATGTTTACTGTAATTCTATTCAGGTTATGAGTCAAAAAATATATCAGGTCGATGCCTTTGCGGAAGAGATTTTTAAAGGAAATCCGGCAGCTGTTTGTCCCCTGAAGTCCTGGCTGAAAGACGACATTATGCAGAAAATTGCCATGGAAAATAATCTTTCGGAAACAGCTTTCTGTGTAAATGACGGGGATCATTATCAGATCAGGTGGTTCACTCCAACTGTTGAGGTTGATTTGTGTGGTCATGCAACACTTGCAACGGCGTATGTCCTGTTTTATCATGAAAAGCATGAAGGAAATAAAATCAGGTTTAAATCATTGAGGTCAGGAGAACTTTCAGTAACCAGATCTGGAGAACTGCTTACACTGAATTTTCCTGCAGATGTAATTGCACAGGCAGAACCAAACACACTGACCGGAGACTGTTTCAACATCAGTCCGGTACAGATATTTAAAGGTAAGACAGATTATATGCTTGTTTTCCGTTCCGAAACAGAAATAAAGCTCCTGAAACCAAATCTGAATACAATTAAAGCCCTTGACTGCAGAGGTGTTATTGTTACCGCTCCGGGAGAAAATGTAGATTTTGTTTCACGATTTTTTGGACCACAATCAGGTGTTGATGAAGATCCTGTTACTGGTTCTGCCCATACCACACTAACTCCTTATTGGTCTCAACGGCTTGGAAAGGATTCTCTATCTGCAATACAGCTTTCAGCCAGAAAAGGATTCCTTTATTGTAAAATAAAAGGCGACAGAGTAGAGATAAGCGGGGAATGCAGATTATATTTGAAAGGAGAAATTTTTATCTGAAATTGTATTATGAACAAATACATTTAAATAGCTATCAACAACAATTTACAGAGAAAATTGTTAATAAATAAATCTTAAGTTGTTATGAAACAATTGATTGTTTTTGTTCTTGTGCTTCTGGCTCTGTTCTCGTGCAAAGAAGGATATACTGTTAACCAGATGCGGATTCTCATTAAAAACGAGACAGACAGTTCAATGACAGTAAAGCTTTTTCCGAGAAGCAAGTATGTAAGATATGGCAAATACTCTTATTCAGATATGCATACAATTTATAAAGACACTTCCTTTATTCCTGATACTAAGCTTGGTACTGAGCTTTTCTCTACCGACACTGTGGAAATGCAACCACATATCCTTGCAACAAGAGTTTTTGACAGCATCTGGATTAAAAAGGCCTCCGGGAAAATCCTGAAATTATCACCAAAGGGAGTGGTTAATTTTGAAAGGAATCCATTTTCAGATAAGGAGGCATGGTTCTATCAGAGAAACCTGCTTGAACATGTCAGAATGTGGAGGGATAACGGAGTTGAATCAGAGGACTATATTCTGGTAATTAAATAAGGTAATTCAAAGTATTCTGAGACTGTTGATTAAGAATTGATCGTATGATTATTACTATCAGAAAAGCAACTGAAAGTGATTTTCCTGAGGTGCTTTTACTTATTAAAGAACTGGCATCTTATGAAAGGGAACCTGACAAGGTTACAAATTCAGTTGATTTAATGAAGGAAGAAAAGGATCATTTCCGGTGTTTTGTGGCTGAGACCGAAAACCATGAGATAGTGGGAATGGCTATATATTTCTTTGCATATTATACTTGGGTTGGCAAATCACTTTATCTGGAAGATATTTATGTAAAAGAGCAATACAGGAGATACAAAATAGGGACTAAGCTCCTGAGAAAGATATTTGAAATTGCATTAAATGAGAATTGCAAGAGAGTAAGGTGGCAGGTACTTGACTGGAACGCCTCTGCCATTGAATTCTACAGGAAGGGAGGAGCCGAAATCAGTAACAACTGGTTAAACTGTACATATGACAGGGACGGTATTCTGAAATTTAATCTTTAATTGTAAAATCTTCACATATCAACATATTTACATATATTTGCTCCAAATTGTAACGATATGGAATTTAGGGAGCTGACACCAGAAAATCTAGTTAGTGCAGCAAACATGCTTAAAGCAATTGCTCATCCGGTAAGGATATTGATTGTAGGGTGTCTTGAGGACGGACAAAGAAAAACCGTAACGGAAATACATACACAGCTTGGACTGGAGCAATCAACTACATCACATCATTTAGGCATATTAAAGGACAGGGGCGTACTCAGTTCAAAACGGGAAGGGAAAAATACCTGGTACTACCTTAAGCATGATAATCTTAAGACAGTATTAAAGTGCATCAGCAACTGTTGTGAAAAATAAGCCGGGATAAATAGAATTTTCTATTCAAGACAAATCTCTGAACATCCTCTTCTGAAAAAGAAGAATTGAGAGAACGCCACACGTAATTGCGGAATCTGCGATGTTGAAGACAGGTCTGAAAAACACAAGTGATTCACCCGCATTAATTGGTGACCAGTCGGGCCAGTTAGTATCAATAACCGGAAAATAGAACATATCCACAACCCTTCCGTGCAGAAATGATGAATAACCTCCGCCGGGAGGGAACAATATTGCAGGCTGTGTATAGCTTTCGCTGAAAATCATTCCATAGAAGGCACTATCTATAATATTACCTATAGCGCCAGCCATAATAGAACTGACAGCTAGAATAAGCCCGGTATTGGCCTTTTTAACAATGAGAGAGTTTAGAAACCAGCCAATTCCAAAGATTGCAATTATCCTGAACATGCTTAAAATAAACTTTCCTGTTTTTCCTCCCATTTCCATCCCAAAAGCCATCCCGTTATTTTCGATGAAGTGAATAAGTCCCCAATCACCGAAAAGCCTGATCTCCTCACCGATAACAAGATTAGTTTTAATCCAAATCTTGAGGATCTGATCTGCAATAAGAATCAGGAATATAAACAAAACTGCTTTTTTTCTGGGTGACATCATCTCTTTTTGATAAATTCAGGGGCGAAAAATAATAAAAAAAAGATCAGAGATATGCATATATTTAAAGAATTGAGATTACCAGATTACTATTTTACTAATTTACCTGTAAATAATCAGGTATAAAATGACTTTAAGGACAGCTATATTATTTGGCGGAACAGGATTAATTGGCAAAGCACTTACAGAAGAGCTTTGCAAATCCGGTCAATATGAGAAGATTGTATTATTCAGCAGGAAATATACCGGTTACAAAGACCTCCCGGTAATTGAAAACCTTGTAGTTGATTTTGAACATCCCGAAATCTTTTCAGGCGAGATCAAAGGGGATGATTTGTATATATGTCTTGGCACTACAATAAAAAAAGCAGGATCGATTCAGAAAATGGAAAAGATCGATCGCGATCTGCCTGTCCTTCTGGCGGAATATGCCTTCAAAAACGGAATTAAACGGGTTGCAGTTGTATCCTCCATCGGAGCAGCTTCTTCATCATCAAATTATTATCTTAGGATCAAGGGAGAAATGGAAAATGGTTTTCTGAACCTTGATTTTGAAACACTGGCAATTGTAAGGCCATCCCTGCTTCTGGGGGAGAGAAGCGAAGAAAGGTTTGGAGAATCAGCAGCTAAGGTTTTTATGAAAGTGTTTGGGATATTTCTTTTTGGAAAATTCAAAAAGTACAGGGCTATTGAAGGAAGGGATGTTGCAAAATCGATGATCAGAATTCTTTCTGAATACAAGGGGAAAGGAATTTTTGAATCAGATCAGCTGCATGAGATTGCAGACAGGAAATAAAAAATCCCGGGATTTTCCGGGATTTCTCTTTATATATTTTTAGAGTTAAGGGCATGTAACATTAATCTTGTTTGCGTCCCAGCATTTCCACTGTCCGTCAAGATAATCGGAGCTTTTTATTCTTCCGTTTTTAGCCGAGGTACTCCACTCGACGTTCACATCAGAGAACTTAACCAATGATGTATTGTAATAATGAATATTAAAAAATGCATTCAACGCATTATTTGTAAGGCCATATTCGATATATGCACCATTGCTGCTTCCTGTTTTAAGATAGGTATACTTAATTGTACCAATATCTGTTCCTGATTTTGTCCAGTCAATCTGAAGGATGGGTGAAGTAACAGTGTTGCTTTCAGCCAATAACCACTTACCGCCTGTTCCGTCAAGCTTTGAGGTTCCCTCAAACCACTTGAATTCGGCAAATGCAGGGGCTGTTTCTCTTGAGATATACATTTCCCACTTAATATCGGAAGCTCCTATTTCTCCGGTAAGTCGTGCCTTATAGGTTACCCCGGCCGCACTTACATTATAGCTCCATTCCCATTTTTTCTCGGAGAGGTAAACCGGATCCTGGTCAACGGCAACCTTAAATGAGGCTACAGGAATTGCAAGAGTTACTGCAATGATTGTTCTCCATGTTCCAACAATAAGGGCTACGGTTTCCCAGTTAAGGTTTTCTGTACCCTTGTTTTGAAACCCGAGATCAGCGGTTTTGGAAGTACTCATAAAATTGCTGAAGTCAATCAGCATCGACTCTGCAGGCGGCAGAGTAGGAGGATCTCCCTTATCTTTTTTGCATCCGCTGAAAGATCCTGAAATCAGAATGAGAGCCAGAATCAGAGAAAGAAACTTTTTCATGGTCATATTTTTAAGATAGAAACTTAACGAAAAATTGCATTTTTTATTGTTTTAATCTGATACAAAGATACAAAACTCGAAAAATAATAGCTGAATTTTTATACCTTATTCAAAGCATTCGTCAAAATTGTGACTTTATTCGTCAGTTAATTTATCGAAAAAACCCTGTCAGGACATTTTGTCCTGCCTGATTTAAATGAATTTGTTGAGGTCTGTTATAAATCATATTATTGATCATTGATATTTTTGATTTAAATCATAGCTTAGTAAAATAAATTTAGCTTTAATGGATAGTTTATATTTGTCTTTTTTTATTTTTGACAGAGATAAACTGAAATTGGTTGCATAATACTGACGATTAATTAAATAATTTTATAATCCGCTATTCATGAACCATTATGTTCCCTTAAATAAAGTTCTCTTTTTGTTTTTAATTCTGTTGTTTTCCTTTAATAGTCATGTCCGCTCTAATGATATACTGAAAAGTGATACTGTATCAAACATTCGTACTGTTTTTAAGGCAGAAGAACTTATAAGAGGAGAAAGACTTTTCTATGGTCTGGTCTCAAAAGATAAGGGAACAGAAAGCTGTGCTTCATGTCATAATACAATTGTTTCAGACGAGCTGAACTGGAATCCGGATGCTGTAGAAATCTCCCGTAAATACTCAGGGAAAAGTGCAGGCGATTTAAGCAGGGTATTATTAAAACCTGCTGGTGAAAAAATGGCTGAAGTGCACAATAATTTCAAGTACTCTTCCGAAGACATAGTGCTCATCAAGGCCTATATGGATAAACTTGCAGTGACAGGGCTTAAACAAAACAAACCTGTTGTAACCAATCTTTTTTTATTTATAGTTGCTTCGATAATATTTCTTATATCAGTTACGGATCTTATTATAAGTAAAAAATTAAAGAGAAAATGGATCCATTTACTTATACTTACCGGAACCGGAATTTTTATAACCAACTCTCTTGTAGTTGGTGCTCTTTCAATCGGGCATTCGCCGGACTATGAGCCGGATCAACCGATAAAATTCTCTCATGCAGTCCATGCAGGACAAAACGAAACAGATTGTATTTATTGTCACAGTTTTGCCCATCATAGCAAATCAGCCGGATTTCCTTCTGAAAACATTTGTATGAATTGCCATATTGTGGTACGTAACGGGAATCGTTCCGGTATGTTTGAGATAGCCAAGGTGGTTGGTAATTATGAAGAGAAGATTCCAATCAAATGGATCAAAGTATATAATCTTCAGGATCATGTATTCTTCAGTCATGCGCAGCATGTGGAAGCAGGAGGATTAAGCTGCCAGGAATGCCATGGACCAGTTGAAGAAATGGACAGGATCAGATTAAATCAGAAATTGACTATGGGATGGTGTATTGAATGCCACCGTACAAAGAATGTGAACTTTAAAAACAATCAGTTTTATTCAGATTATAAAGAGCTGGCTGATATGATAAGAAATGGAAAGACGGACAGTGTTACCGTGGAGAAAATCGGGGGAACTGAATGTATGAAATGTCATTATTAACAGCAGATTTTCGAAATAAGAAGTTTGTTATGAAAAAATCAAGCTCCAGGCGTGATTTCCTGAAATTATTCGGGTTCACCATATCCTCTGCTGCAATTGCCGCAAGTTGCAAAAGACCAGTGCAGAATGCCATACCATATGTTATTCAACCTCCGGAAATTACACCGGGCAAATCTTTATTTTATTCAACAAGCTATTTTGACGGCCATGAATATTCGTCGATTCTTGTTAAAACCCGTGACGGCCGGCCAATAAAAATTGAAGGTAATGCCCTTTCATTATTTAATAAGGAGGGAACTACGGCAAGAGTGCAGGCATCTGTTTTGAGCCTGTATGATGATGCACGCCTGAAATATCCGACGATTGATAATATTCAGGCATCCTGGACATCTGTTGACGACCAGATAATTAAGAAACTATCTGAAATAAACTCTGAGGCGGGTGAAATAGTGCTCCTGAGTTCAACAATAATTTCCCCCACAACAATTAAACTTATTAATGAATTCGGGGCTCGTTTCAATAAGTTCAGGTGGGTACAATATGATGCATTCTCTTACTCTGCGATTCTTGAGGCAAATTTACAGTGCTTCGGAAAATCAGTAATTCCGGATTATCATTTCAACAATGCCGGATTTCTTGTTTCACTTAATGCTGACTTTCTTGGAACATGGATATCACCGGTCCATTTTATTCCAAAATATACCTCCGGGAGAAAACCGGAAAACAGGGAAAAGGGTATGCTCCGGCATGTTCACTTTGAATCAGGAATGACTCTTACAGGAAGCAATGCCGATAAAAGGATCAAAATAAGACCTTCTGAGGAAAAACAAATTCTTATAGAATTATATAACAGGATTGAAGCTGGAATCAATGGTTCAGAATTCACGGGTATATCAGGAAGAGTTAACCTGTCAGAACTTGCTGATAACCTTATAGCCTCCAGAGGAAAATCAATAGTTGTTTCGGGAACAAACAATGTTGAAATTCAGATAATAGTTAATGGAATTAATTTTTTATTGGGCAATTATACCGACTGCATCGACCTGAACAGGCATATTAACATTGCAGCAGGCATTGACAATAAGATTGAAGAACTGGTAAATGATCTTGATTCAGGCAAGGTTAATGCCCTTCTTATGTACAACATAAATCCTTTATATGATTATCCGGCTTCAGATAAATTTCTTTCAGGATTAGGAAAGGCAGGTCTCACGGTAAATATGTCATGTTCTTTGAATGAAACCGTTGGAAAGGCAAAATATGAATGTCCTGTTAATCATTATCTGGAATCATGGAATGATGCAGAGATTATACCTGGTCAGCTGAGTCTGGGTCAACCATGTATTAATCCGCTTTTTGATACAAGATCTTTCCAGGATTCATTGCTGAAATGGTCAGGCAATATGGTTTCATGGCATGATTATCTTATGGCGAACTGGGAAAAGGAATATTTTACGGGATCAGGATTTTCAGTATTCAGCAAATTCTGGGATACAAGCCTTGGTAAAGGGGTTTTTGATTACAATATTGCCGAAAAGAAAACATTATCAATAAATTCTGAATTGCTTTCCCGGATCATTAATTCTTCAGATAGTGTAAAGACCGATGGATTTGAAGTTGTAATTTATGAGAGTGTTTCCCTTGGAACCGGAATGCATGTAAATAATCCCTGGCTGATGGAGTTGCCTGATCCTGTTTCCCGTCATTGCTGGGATAATGTTGCAGCCATTTCACCTTCTGATGCAGAAAGATTAAATATAATCACAGGGCAATTAATTAAAATCGGAGATAATCTTGTACTTCCGGCATTCATTCAGCCGGGACAGGCTGAGGGGACTCTTTCGGTAGCTCTTGGTTATGGTCATACTAATTCCGGACCTGTTGGCAATAATATCGGATTGAATGTATATCCATTTATTGAATTTAAGGGAGGAACCCGGAATTATGGATTCGTTACAGACACGCTTGAAAATACAAATAAGCAAAGCGAACTGGCGCTTACACAGGTTCATAATTCTATGGAAGGGAGGCCTATTGTCAGAGAAACGGTACTAAGCAAATACAGGAATAATCCTTCATCCGGAAATGAGCTTCATGAGGAGTATGAATCAAAACACCGGACACTTTATCCGGAGGTAAACTATGACGGATTTCACTGGGGCCTTTCAATCGACCTTAATGCATGTGTCGGCTGCAATTCTTGTGTAATTGCATGCCAGGCAGAAAATAATATTCCTGTTGTAGGAAAAGAAGAGGTAAGGAAGAGAAGGATTATGCACTGGATAAAAATTGACAGATACTATTCTGATACTCCTGATGATCCTAAGGTCTATTTCCAGCCTCTTACCTGTCAGCATTGTGATAATGCCCCCTGCGAAAACGTATGCCCGGTTTCGGCTACAAATCACAGCAGCGAAGGACTGAACCAGATGAGCTACAATCGCTGTATAGGCACAAAATATTGTATAAATAACTGTCCCTATAAAGTCAGACGGTTCAACTGGTTCAGGTATACCAACAATAAGGCGTTTGATTTCAATACAGTCTCAGATCTAGGTAAGATGGTATTAAATCCTGATGTGACTGTAAGAGAAAGGGGGGTAGTGGAAAAATGTTCTTTCTGCGTTCAGAGAATTCAGGAGAAGAAGTTACAGGCCAAGCTGGAAAACAGGACTTTGAAGGATTTTGAAATAAAAACTGCCTGTATGCAGGCTTGTCCTTCCGGTGCAATTGTATTCGGGAACCTGAAAGACAAGGAGAGTAAAGTATCACAGTTATTTGAAAATCCCAGATCTTACCATCTGCTGGAAGAATTACATACCCTGCCATCAGTGGGATACCTTACGAAAGTCTGGAATGATGAGGAGATTGAGTCATAATATATCTTAAGCTTACCGATGTATAACAGGAAAATCAGAGGACCACTTGTTGAAGGAAATAAGACGCTGAGTCAGATTTCAAAAGAAATCCTTAATCCTATGGAGACCACTCCCGGTCTGTGGTGGTATATTGCTTTTGGAATTTCATTAATTGCAGCTCTTTTTGGTTTTTATGCAATTTATATAACTGTTTCGAAGGGTATCGGAACCTGGGGTGTAAATAATTCTGTTGGATGGGGCTGGGAGATTGTAAATTTTGTATGGTGGATTGGTATAGGTCATGCCGGCACCGCTTTTTCAATATTCCTGCTTATTCTGAGACAGAAGTGGAGAACTTCAATTAACAGGGCGGCAGAAGCTATGACCGTAATTGCTGTAATGTCTGCTGCTTTGTTTCCTGCCCTGCATATGGGAAGGGTCTGGCTGGCGTTCTATATTTTCCCATACCCTAATACACGTGGTCCCCTCTGGGTCAATTTTAACTCACCTTTATTCTGGGATTTCATTGCTATTACAGCATATCTGCTTATTTCTATCTCATTCTGGTATCTCGGAATGTTGCCCGATTTTGCTACTATCCGCGACAGGACGACATCAAAAATTAAGAAAGCCATATATGGTTTCTTCGGAATGGGATGGACCGGTTCAAGTCTTCATTGGATCAGATATGAATCACTGAGTTTTATTCTTGGAGGTATAGCAGCAGTACTGGTAGTCTCCGTTCACTCCATTGTATCAACTGACTTTGCAGTAGGAATTATACCGGGATGGCATACAACACTATTTCCTCCGTACTTTGTTGTGGGAGCAATTTTTTCAGGATTTGCAATGGTTATGACGCTGATGGTTATTGTAAGGAAAATCTATAAGCTTACAGAATATGTTACAGATAATCATATGGATGCAATTGCCAGAATCCTGGTTTTCATTTCACTTATAATGGGAACAGCCTATTCAACTGAGGTATTTATAGCATGGTATTCAGGCAATGAGTATGAGATGTTCACATTTTTCCGTAACAGGATAACCGGAGAATATACAATCCAGTTCTGGGGAATGATAATCTGCAATGCCCTGGTTCCCCAGCTATTCTGGATAAAAAAGGTGAGAAGAAGCTGGATCGGTTTATTGCTTGTTTCTCTTATCATTAACCTGGGAATGTGGTTTGAAAGATTTAATATTGTAATAACCTCATTAAGTAAAGATTATTTACCCTCCAACTGGGTTTCATATAATCCCACATATATTGAAGTTGGCGTATATGCAGGAACACTGGGATTATTTGCAGCAGGAGTATTACTTTTCTTCCGGTATATTCCCATAATGGCAATCAGTGAAGTAAAGAGCGTGGTTAATATTGGCGACAAGAAAGAAGATTAACAAAGTTCAGTTATGAACAAAGCTTTTAAAATTGGAATTTTTGAGAATGAGGAAAAGTTTATTTCCTCAATAAAGTCTTTGCAGGAAAAGCATTTCTCAATTTATGATGTATATACTCCATATCCGATTCATGAAGTATTTCATCTGCTGAAACGTAAATCCAGACTGCCCACGGCAGCTTACTTCTTCGGCTTATTCGCAATTATTGCTGTACTTGCTTTCCTGTACTATACATCTGTTCTTGACTGGCCGATTGTTTACGGAGGGAAGCCTTTTAACTCCTTCCCTTCCTTTATAGTTGTAACTATAGTTCTCACGATTTTTACAGTAACAATTGCAAGTCTTGCTGCATTTTCAGCCAGATCAGGGCTTTATCCTGGTAAGGAAAATACAATTTTTGACCACAGATCCACCGATGATAAGTTTGTAATAGTAGTAAATACAGATACACTTGATAATTTGGAATCCGGGAAGTTGGTTACCTTGATGCAGGAAGAGGGTGCTGTTGAAGTTTTAGACAAAGAGTATGAGAGTATTAATGCATGAAACATAAATTTATGCAAGGAAATATTTACAAATCAGTATCACTGATCCTACTAGTATTTCTTCTTTACGGTTGTGACAGGAGCAGAAATAAACCCGGATGGGATTATTTCCCGGATATGTTTTATTCTACTGCATATGAGACTTATACAGTGAATCCTAACTTTAAGGATGGGATGACTATGAGAGTTCCTGTAACGGGAACAATTCCACGTGGTTTTACCCCTTTTCACTATACAATTGATGAGGATTCCCGGATCAAAGCCGGTAATGAGCTCATTAATCCTGTATCTCCGACAGAGGAAGTTTTATTAAAAGGGAAGAGAGTATATAATGCTTTCTGTACCGGCTGCCATGGAGAAACGGGCGCAGGAGATGGACTTCTTTACAGCGGAGGATTATACCCTCTGCCACCACGACCGCTTATTGGGGTTGATGCTGAAAAACTCAGGGACGGAGAAATCTATCATAGTATTACACTGGGATTTGGCTCAATGGGTTCCCACGCATCTCAGATAAGGGATGAAGACAGGTGGAAAATTGTACATTACATAAGACAGCTTCAGACTGAGCATAAAAATAATGCAGGCGCCGTAAGCGAAGCTGAAAGTAAATAACCGGTCCGGAGATTAAATTATTTGCAATAATAAAAAGTAAACAGAATGAAGGAGCAATCAACAGTTTCGACAACCTTCAGAATAATAAGCTTAACATTAATAGTTATCGGGGCAACCTCGTTTTTAGCCGGTCTTTTTTCTGATTCACAGAGAACCTGGGCAAATTACCTGATAGTAAATTATTATTTTCTCTCTCTTGCAATGGGGGCTGCTTTCTTTTATACGTTGCAGAGTATATCACAGTCAGGATGGTCCTCTGCATTCAAGCGTATACCTGAAGCCATGATGGCCTACATCCCTTTTGCTGCAGTTTTATTCCTGTTATTGTATTTCGGTATGCACGACATCTATCACTGGACTCATTCAGAAGCCGTTGCCAGTGATCAGGTATTACAGCATAAGTCAGCTTACCTGAATACTCCTTTTTTCATTCTGCGAATGGTAATCTGTTTTGCATTATGGGTCCTGTTCACCTGGTTATTGAGAAAAACATCTCTTCAGGAAGATCATGCAGGACCTGACAATATTATGGTTCTTTTCAATAAAAGTGAATTATATTCTAAAGTATTCATCTTCATTTTTGCTATTACATTCTCCTTCTCTGCCTTTGACTGGATAATGTCAATAGATGCTCACTGGTACAGCACTCTTTTTGCACTTAAGAACGTTGTGGCCGCCTTTTTGCACGGTGTATCAATAATAACACTTATTGTATTTATACTCTTCCGGAGAGGATATTTCCCGTTTCTTAATAAGTATCATCTGCACGACTTTTCCAGATATATTTTTATGCTCTCAATTGTCTGGGGCTATTTCTGGTTTGCACAGTTCATGATAATCTGGTATGGCAATATACCTGAAGAAACAGTTTATTATTATGTACGCTGGCAGGAAGGGTGGAAGGTTCTATTCTTTCTTGAGATCGGACTGAACTGGGCTCTCCCGTTTCTCATACTTCTCCCGGTAAAAACAAGCAGAAACATAAAAGTTATAACGGTGGTTATTTTGTTTCTGATAATAGGGCAATATATAGACCTTTTCGTTCAGATTGTTCCCGGTACAACCGGCTTATTAAGGTTCGGGTGGATAGAAGCAGGTATGCTCCTTGGGTTTGCCGGTTTATTTGCCCTTATTGTTGCCACAGCGCTCAGCAAAGCAAAACTAATACCACCCGGCCACCCATACCTCGAAGAGAGCTTAAATCACAAATTCTGACTGTTTAAGACAAACTCTTGTTTATACCTGCATGTGATATTAATATCCTGTCAGAAATCAGCAGAATTATTATCAGCAAATAGTAAGAATAGAGTAATATTGAGTAAAGTCTCAGGCTGTTATAGTCTGAGACTGGTCTCAGTAATCCGGAAAATTGCCAGACCAGATAAACTGATGCTATCAGCAGAATACCGATAATCAGCACATTATGAATTATCCCGAAATAGCTGAGGAACAAAGCTGCCATTACAGATGTCACCACCCATGTAAAAGTCAGCCTCTTAATCTGCTGTGTGCTCAAAATACCAGTTAAGCTCGGCAAGCCGGCTTTTTCATACTCATCTCCGTATTTAAGTACCAATAACCAGAAGTGCGGTATCTGGCCTGTAAAAAAGAGGAATTCAAGAAGAATTACAGGCTTATCCCAAAGACCACCTCCGGCAGCTACCCATCCGATAAGCGGAGGTAATGCACCTGTAATTGCACCGGGAACGACTGCAAAGGCAGTTATCCGTTTTGCATAGGTATATATGCCATTGTACCAGATAATTGCAAAAACGCCGATAAATGCCGATTTCATGTTACCGTAGGAAAATACAAGTATTGATCCTGCGACCAGCATAAGGAAGAAAAATAAAAAGGCATGTGGTACACTGATAATTTGAGCAGGAAGCGGACGATTATGTGTCCTTTTCATCCTGTAATCGATATCAGTTTCCTGTATCTGGTTCAGAACTGAGGCAGATATTCCAAGTAAAAGAATCCCGGCACTAACCAGGATTATTCTGAACGAAATCTGAGGGTCACAAATAAAAAATCCGGTGAATCCTGTGAGACTTACCGGAATCATAATCTTAAGTTTACTAAGTTCCAGATATTTTTGAATCTGATTAAGAAAGCTATTGCTCTTCATTAAGAGATTTAAGGTATTCAATTATCTTCGTAATTTCATCTTCAGGCACAACCCCTTTATAGCTTTGCATCAATCCCTTTGGATATCCTTTGACAATTTCGGAATTGGGATCGTAAATCGAATTGATAATATAAGTCTCATCTACTGTAACCTCAGTTTCTTTTCCATCACGTAAAACAATAAGTTTTTCCCCGAAACGAAGATCCAGATAACTTGGTCCCACCAGTTTTGATCCGTCAGATGTATGGCAGGCATTGCATCCCCTGTTTTTTAGAATAGCCAATCCCTCGGCTCCGGGAGCAGATCCTTCAGTGGCTGTTGTTACTGCAGTTGTATCGGTATACCATTTCAGGTATTCTTCCTGTGACACAACTTTGACAACTGAAGTCATATAGGAATGCTGTAATCCGCAATATTCAGCACAATAAAGATCATATTGACCTTCCCGTTGAGGTAGAAACCACATCATGGTTTCTCTTCCGGGGACCATATCTGATTTTATTCTGAATGCAGGAATAAATAAACTGTGTATCACGTCCAGTGCCACAAGATTTATTTTTACAGGTGTATTTACAGGAACAACCAGTTCAGGGCTTGATTTACCATTTTCATACTCAAAGGAAAAGTTCCACATCCTGGCAGTGCTTGTAACAACCATAGCATCATCAGGGGCTTTTGTCATGGGTTTCCAACCACTCCATCCAAAATAAAACATAAGCAGGGTAAGAAGCGCAGGGATTACAGTCCAGAGTATTTCCAGGCGGACAGAGCCTTCAATCTGAACTGCTTTACTGTTCTTCTTTCGGTTATATTTATATACAAAATAGAGCATCAAAACAGTTAATCCGAGCATAAATAGCAGGGCAATTCCAACCATAAAGTAGAATGCAAGGTTGAATGAGGAAACAAAATTTGATGCGTCAATTCCTGGTGTCGATTGCATACTTATCATCTATATAGGTAGTCCAGAAGTGTAATAAAGATAACAACGCCAATTACGGCAATAACAGCTAATACCATTATTTTAAAAAACCTGGTCTCAAACTTGAGATGCATAAAAATCATTAGTACGAAGGCAGATTTTATCGCAGCAATCAGAAGGGCTGTAAAAACAGTGAGGGTACCCAGATGTATTTTTGTTACTGCAACAGAAATTAGTGTAAGCATTATTAATCCTGTAACCACGAAAAGTAATGTCCGATAGGGTATTATATGACCTTTATCATGTTCCATATATTCAGTAATGTTAAGTAATCAGATAAAACAAAGGGAAAAGGAAAATCCATATAAGATCAACAAGATGCCAGTACAAACCGCTGTTTTCTAGTAATACATGATTGTCAGAGGTTATTTTATCATGAATTATCATTCTTGCAATAAACCCTATAAATATCAGACCAATTATAATGTGCAACGCATGTAAACCGGTCATAAAATAGTACAATCCATAAAAAAGAACATCGCCATGACCACGTAAAGAAAGAGCGGATGAACCTGGATAAATGCCCTCTTTAATATGATGCCCCCACTCAAAATATTTGTTTACCAGAAATGTAAGTCCCAGCAGGACTGTGATAGTAAGGAGCAGAAGTGATAATTTCTTGTTTTCTTTTTGTATGGCAGTGATTGACATTGCTATTGTAGCACTGCTTATAAGTAAGATGATTGTATTAATTGTCCCTATTGGCACACTCAATTCATGAGCAGCAAGGTGAAATGCATCGGCGTTGATATAACGATAAACAGAGTAAACAATAAAAAGACCTCCAAAAAGAAGCATTTCTGTGAAAAGGAACAGCCACATTCCCGTTTTAGAGGCCAGATCGTCCCTGTGTTCTTCCATATTGATATTCAATTATAACTGTATGGTCCTTTAGTAATTATTGGTGTTTCTTCAAAATTTTCAACCGGAGGTGGTGAAGGAATTGTCCATTCAAGAGTACTTCCTCCCCATGGGTTTGCAGGAGCCTGTTTACCTCTTTTCAGGGAGATAAACAAGTTGATTACTGTTATTAAAAGCCCTGCATAGAGAACCCATGATCCCATCGATGAGATAATATTGGAGGCATGAAATACTTCATCATAATCAAAATATCTTCTTGGCATTCCTTTAACTCCCATGTAAAACATCGGTAAATAAAGAGTAATAAATCCTATAAAAAGTACAGTGAGCCCTGTGTTAGCCCATGCGGTATCATACATTTTTCCTGTAATTTTCGGGTACCAGTGATGCATGGCAGCAAAAAAAGAGAAACCTGTTCCCCCGAACACAATGAAATGAAAATGCGCAACAACAAAATGAGTATCATGTAAATGAACGTCCGCAGCAAGGGAACCAAGAATAAGTCCTGAAAAACCACCGATCATGAAAACTAATATGAATGCCATTGCCCAAAAAAACGGTGTCTGGAGATCAATAGAAGCCTTATACATTGTCGATATCCAGTTAAAGACTTTAATTGCACTGGGAATAGCAACAAGAAAGGTCAGAAGTGAAAAGACATACAGGGCCTGACCACTCATATTGGCAGTAAACATATGATGAC
Source organism: uncultured Bacteroidota bacterium (assembly GCA_937864815.1). Classification (GTDB taxonomy): domain Bacteria; phylum Bacteroidota; class Bacteroidia; order Bacteroidales; family VadinHA17; genus LD21. Next base: position 15,668 of record CALMJY010000345.1, on the reverse strand, counting down.
CCCATACGAAATAGCCCACAAAGGCAATTAACAGACTTGAGGCAACCATGAATTTATAACCGAATATAATTTTCCGCGCAAAGGTCGGGATGATCTCTGAAATTGCTCCCATAGCCGGAAGGATCATAATATAAACAGCCGGATGGCTATATGTCCAGAAAAGATGCTGATATAAAACAGGATCCCCGCCCAGGGTTGGATCGAAAAATCCTATATTGAATAATCTTTCAGCAACAATCATAAGCAGGGTGATTCCAACGATGGGCGTTGCAAGCAGCTGTATCCATGCAGTGGCATATAAGGTCCATGGAAACAGTGGCATTTTGAGCCATGTCATACCGGGTGCACGCATTCTGTGTATTGTTACCAGAAAGTTGAGGCCGGTAAGGATTGATGAAAAACCGAGGACAAATGCCCCGAATACTGCAGGCAGCATATTGCCGGCTGTTCTGAAGCTGTATGGTGCATAAAATGTCCAACCGGTATCAGGAGCCTGATCACCTGTAAACTGGGCTATAACAACCAATAAGACACCGGCTACATAAAGATACCATGAGAAAAGGTTTAATCTTGGGAATGCTACATCTTTTGCCCCTATAAGTATAGGCAGCATAAAATTTCCAAATACGGCAGGTAAGCCGGGAATTACAACAGCAAAAATCATAATTATGCCGTGCAGAGTAAAAAAGGCATTATAAGCCTTTGCATCCATTATAGTCTTTCCCGGAGCAATAAGTTCAAATTTCATTAGTAAACCAAGTGTCGCTCCGATGGCGAATAATGAAAGAATGGAAAAAAGATACAATAAAGCTATCCTTTTATGATCTGTGGAAAAAATCCAGGAAAAGATACCTTTATATTTTCCCTTAAATTCCAGATAACTGGGTTCCGTCATACCTGCGGTAACACTCATAAATTATACTTCCTTTTAATTTCTTTTTCGTGTCAGTACCAGGAACAGGAATATTACCAATACCATGAAACTGATAACTATTGCTGACACTCTCGTTACATTAAACACAAACTTATTGCTATTCTCATCATATGAATAACAAACTGCAAGAACCCGGTTTATACTGGGCCCGATTTTGCCATCAGCAGCTTCCACAAGAGTAATTTTTATTTCAAAAGGCAGAAATTCAATACCCCTCAGGTATCTGGTAATCATTCCGTCGGCAGCAAGTGCTATCAGACCTGTAGGATGTACGAATTCATTATTAACTCTTTTGTAATTAAATCCAACTGACTGGGTTAGCCTGGCAATACTTGTGCTGTCCGAAACAAAAAACTGCCAGTGTTCAGCATGGTCTTTCTTTTTCATCGCACTTATATAGTTTGCCTTTTTCTGAATACCTGTTTGAATATGTTCAGTGTAATCAAAACTGATTGTTACAACTTCATAATCCGTACCTAACTGCAGATCAACTTCTTCTATAAACTTTGATACTCCCCACATAAGGGGGCTGCAGGTTCCCGGACAACGAAAATATACCAGGTTTAAAATAGTAGGCTTGTCAATGATATCCTTTAACAAAACCGTATTGCCGTCTTCATCAATGAGCTTCACATTAAGATCAGCATATTGTCCCTGTTTTTCTTCAAAGCCAACCTGCATCTGCTGGTCATAAAGGGATATTTGAGCGAACGAACAAATGCCAATCAGCCAGACGGGTAATAATAAAATCAGTTTTAGCCGACTCATTGCAAAATTATCAAGGTTATTAATCCATAAATATATGAAATATTCTTTCCAAAAATTCCTCTGAGTAATCAACATCCAACGGAATCAAATTGATTTATTAATTGATTTTCGTTTTGTCCGCTTCCTCATCAGAATATATACCTGCAATAATTAATGATCCCCCCAGAAGGGAAATATCTTTCAGAAGGGCAAATACTATTATTGTTTTATCATCATTGGAAATAAGTTGAGGAATATGAATAGTAACAATAAAAATGAAGAGCAGGGCAGCAAGAAGTAATGTTGAGAATTTTACGTATTTTTTCGAAATAATGCTAATGCTGGCAGCAATCAGCATAATACCGGTTAGAATTATCGTGTACGGTCCAAGGGGAATAAATGATGTAAGCATTCCAAGGTAATAATCCATCATAATGAAATGATTTATACCAAAAAGTGCAAAGGGAACAGCAAACAGGATCCTTCCGATAGTTGTTATATTTTTCATATTTCAGGATGATTAAAATACAGTAAGGTTTAGAAATTGAAATAAGCTTCGGTTCACGGTTTAATTCGAGGTTTCAACAGACTGAATATTGTCGAATTTTATTACTTTATATCCTGTCCCTGTAATTGCATCTTTTATCCTCAGTGTATCAACCATTGTGGGAAAATATTCAATTACAGCCCTGCCATCTGTAAAGGTAGCTTTAACAGATTTAATCCCCTCAAGTTTTCCCACATTCCTCTGGATGGTTTGCTCGCAGCCGGTGCATGTCATTCCTTCAATTTTTACCTCTACAAGTGAAGCGCTGCCGGTTTCAGGTAACTTATCCTTTTTATTGCCTCCGCATGATACAGTCAGCAGGATAAGAGTAAACAACAGCAGGATTGAATTAAGATGTTTCTTTCTCATGTCCGGAAATGTTTAGGGTTTCTGTTAATAAAATAACAGTGATAAATGTATGAAATATTTTGTTACTCCTGAAATTTGTGTCAAATAGCATAGACACGAGTTATTTATCTTGATTAATTCATAAATGTATTTATTACGCTTTGTACTCCTGACCCAGTCGACCTCTCCCCAAACCCCTCCCCCGAGGTGGGAGGGGCTTAATTCCAAGATGGATGTGGCTCTGGAAGTCATCCCCCTCTCACATCGGGAGAGGGGGACCAAGGGGGTGAGGCCGTAGTCCATGAATAATTCAGATTATATACCGTTTGAACAATTCATTTTTAATTTTGTTTAAGAATAAAAAATCAATCATGAAACAAAGAGACCTTTTTAAAACATCTGTCCTGGTAGCAGTTGCTTTTCTTGCAACACTGTTTGTAAATGCCAGCGACCCTCAGAAGAAAACTGCCACTGACCCTGAAGGAGTCGTACCTGCTGAATTTCCGGCTCTTCCTTACGGGTATGATGCTCTTGAACCTTATATTGATGCACGTACCATGGAGATCCACTATGATAAGCATCACAGGGCTTATTACACTAATTTTGTGAATGCTGTTAAAGGCACCGCCAATGAGAAAACATCCCTTAAAGAGATATTTGCCAATATGTCTAAGAATAGTGATGCCGTACGTAACAATGGCGGCGGTTATTACAACCATATTCTGTTCTGGGAGAATCTTGGAAAAGGCACGAGCGCCCCTTCCAGGGAACTTACAGATGCTATTACCAGTACTTTCGGATCATTCGATAAATTCAAGGAGACATTCAATAATGCAGCAAAAACAAGGTTTGGAAGCGGATGGGCATGGCTTGTCCTTACTCCTGATAAAAAACTTGCAATAGGCAGCACTCCTAACCAGGATAATCCTCTTATGGACATTTCCCCGTTGAAGGGAACACCTATTCTTGCTCTTGATGTATGGGAACATGCATATTATCTGAAGTATCAGAATAAGAGAGCTGATTATGTGGATGCTTTCTGGAGTGTTGTGAACTGGGATGAAGTGAACAGAAGATATGCCGCGGCGCTGAAATAACAGAAAGATTTTTATAATAAAGAGAGGGTGTCTCAAAAGTCTATTTTTCTAAATACACCCCTAAATCCCCCAGGGGGGACTTATTGAAAATCAGTTGATTTGAAAGCCCCCCTTGGGGGGTTTGGGGGTAAAATCGGACTTATGAAACTGACCCTCCTTATTATCAGGTGTATAGAAATCTCTTTATTTTGAGTGTAGCAGTCTTCTGGAAAGGCGCAGGCTGAAATATCACCTTTGTGATCTGGCTGAATTTATTTACATTCGAATTGACATATTCCTTCAGCTCGGCAAGAAGCTCTTCTTTTTTCTCTTCATATTTTTCCGACATATCTTCCTTCAAATGCTGGTATTTCTTTTCAAGCTCTTCCATGTTAAGATGTACCATAGCAACCAGCTTTCCTTTTTGCTGGATGACAAGAGACTCGACTACGAATCTGAAATTATTTATAACTGATTCAATCTCTTCAGGATATATGTTCTCCCCACTCGCACCCACGATCATGTTTTTTAACCTTCCCCTGATGTAAAGATTTTTCCTGCTGTCAAGTGTACCGAGGTCACCTGTTTTGAACCATCCATCGGGAGTAAGCACTTCAGCTGTCATTTCCGGTTCCTTGTAATAGCCCTTCATTACATTGGGTCCTTTTGCCCATATTTCGCCTTCTCCTGTCTTCCTGTCGGGGTTGTTGATTTTGAGTTCTATCTCCTCAATTGCAGGCCCTGTTGATTCAAAAACCGACTTTGAAGGATTGGCACCGGCAAGAAGCGGTGCAGTTTCTGTCAGGCCATAGCCTATTGCATAGGGAAATTTTGCTTCTATCAGGAACTGCTCAACAGTACGGTTGAGCTTGGCTCCTCCTATACCGTAAAACTTAAGGTTACCTCCGAACGTTGCATATAGCTTTTTACCTGCAGCCTTATGAAGGATTTTCCTGAAGAAAGGGATCTTATAAAGAAATCTCAGAACGAATTTTTCCTGGAAAGCCGGAAGTATTTTATTGAAATAAATTTTTTCCATGATAAGGGGAACCGTAAGCATCATGGTTGGTTTTACCTCTGCCATAGCCGGAATAAGAACGACCGGAGTTGGTGGTTTCCTCAGGTAATATACGCATGCACCGCCAAGCATGGGAAGTATAAGGCCGAGAGTATTCTCATATGTATGTGACAAAGGCAGTACTGAAAGGAACCTGTCATTTTCATCAATCCACTGTATCACCATCCCTTTCATTGCATTGAAAGTGATGTTTTTATGTGTCAGCATCACTCCCTTGGAGCGTCCTGTAGTGCCTGAGGTGTAGATTATTGATGCGAGATCCTCTTCCTCAACCTGGTACTTTCCCTCTGGTACAGCAGTGATATCAAAACCACTAAACAGATCACTTGCTCCCGCAACTGAAAAATCTTCAATCTGTATTATTGTCTTCAGCGTTTCTGACTTATATCCTTCAAGCTTGTTGAGCAAAGGATTTGAGATAAAGATCGCTTTTGCCTCAGAATGATCAAGAACATTTTTAACCTCTGTAACAGAAAAATCAGGCAGTATTGGTACTGCCACCGCTCCCATGAAAGTAATTGAGAAGTAAGCAATTCCCCAGTTTGGCATGTTTGTACTTAGTATTGCAACCTTATCTCCCGGAGAAACTCCTTTCTTTTCAAGGAATGCAGTTAATGCCTGTATTTCATTGTTTGCCTGTGCATATGTTTTTGCTTCTTCCCCGACAAAAGCATATGCATTTTTATTTCCATGTTTCTTAAGAGTCTCAGCAAATTTTGACGGGAAAGTCATTTTCGATTCACCCTTTTTAAAATCCCCCATAGCTACCTCATATTTTGCTGTAAATAAACAGCAAAGGTACGCATTTATTGTGGCATTACCTCAGCCAGGTCCGATATTAACTCTGATAAGGCTCAAAACCAGTGAAGAATAATGAACCTTTATCGTCCGGAATGGTTATTTTTGTATTTCATTTAACAAATCGGAAACATATGTCTTCAGTAATAAGGGTGACAAAGGAATTTGGTTTTGAAATGGCTCATGTTCTCTGGAATTATGATGGCCCCTGCAGGAATGTTCATGGCCATTCATACAGACTGTTTGTAACTCTGACCGGCAAACCTTCCGAAAATCATGATGATCCTAAAAACGGGATGGTAATAGATTTTACAGATCTGAAAAAAATCATAAAAAAGCAGATAATCAATGAGTTTGATCATTCTGTTGTTGTCGGTAAAAAGCATGATAAGGAAAAAATCGAAATGTTCAGAAAACTATTCGGTAACACTGTTGTTGTTGGTTACCAGCCTACATGTGAAAATCTGGTTGCCGATTTTGCCTCCAGGATAAAGCCATTTCTCCCTTCAGGGGTAAGGCTGCACAGCCTCAGGCTATACGAAACTGCAAGCTCATACGCAGAGTGGTTTGCTGAAGATAATAAGTAAGTGCTTAATATATTGGGATTTGAATTTGAAAATCTGAAATTTAATGTAACTGAAGGCACAAAGAATTCCAAACAACATACAATCAACAGATGACTGAAAATCAAACAAAGAAATTATTTCTCCTCGATGCATACGCTCTTATATTCAGATCATATTATGCATTTATCAGGAATCCGCGCGTAACATCAAAGGGGCTAAATACTTCCGCTGTTTTCGGATTTCTGCTGACACTCGAGGAGGTCCTTCAGAAACAGAAACCTTCACATATTGCCGTTGTATTCGATACTCCGACTCCTACTTTCAGGCATGAGATGTTCAGTGAATACAAGGCCCACAGGGATGAAACTCCTGAAGATATTAAGAAGACAGTACCCTACATTAAAAGGCTTCTCGAAGCATACCGGATACCTGTTATAGACTATCCCGGGTTTGAGGCGGATGATGTTATAGGAACACTGGCAAAGAAAGCGTCAGGCGATGGATTTGAAACTTATATGATGACGCCTGACAAGGATTTTGCCCAGCTTGTTTCGGAAAATATTTTCATGTTTAAACCCTCAAGAAGCGGAAATGAATCTGTTCGGTGGGGTATATCAGAGGTAAAGAAAGAATTTTCAGTTGAAAAACCGGAACAGGTCATTGATGTCCTTGCCCTTATGGGTGATACAGCAGACAACGTTCCGGGAGCCCCGGGGGTTGGACCGAAAACAGCAATGAAGCTTATTTCCGAATATGGAAGTGTTGAGGAGCTGTTCCGTAACACAGACAAACTGAAAGGCAAATTAAAGGAGATTATCGAAAACAATAAGGACCAGATTGTTTTATCAAAAAAACTGGTGACAATCGAACAGGATGTTCCGGTTAATCTGGATGAGGAAGCCCTCCGTCTTGAGATTCCTGATACTGTTAAACTCAAAGCTCTTTTTGATGAGCTTGAATTCAGGACGGTTGCAGCAAAAATTCTCTCTGAAATTGAAAAACAGGGAAAGCCGGAGAGACAGGCTGTACAAGAGGAAACTCATCCTGTTCAGGCTGATTCCATGCAGGGTTCACTTTTCGGAGAAGAAGTTATGGCCCCGGTAAGGACACTTGCAACTGTTGAGACAGTTGATCATTCATATAAGTTACTCGCAGGGAAAACTGAGATTAAGGATTTTGTTACAGAACTCCAAAGCCTTACGGAGTTTTGTTTTGACACTGAGACTACCAGTATAAACCCACTTGAAGCAGAGCTGGTAGCGATGGCTTTTTCCTGGAAGAAGGGCACGGGATACCTGATCCATTTTCCTGAATCACAACCGGAGACACAGGAGATAATTGAGATCATACGTCCTGTACTTGAAAATGAATCAATAACCAAGATAGGTCAGAATATAAAATTTGATATCCAGGTCCTGGCAAATTATGGTGTGGATGTGCGCGGGGCTCTGTTTGATACAATGATAGCCCACTATCTTCTTGAGCCGGACATGAGACATAATATGAACATTCTTTCCGAATCATATCTTTCCTATTCGCCGGTTCATATTGAATCTCTCATTGGAGAAAAGGGACAGAATCAGAAAAACATGAGGGTTGTTCCCATTGACAGGCTGATGGAATATGCCGTTGAGGATGCCGATGTTACCTGGCAGCTGAAAGAAGTTTTTCTTCCCAGAATTAAATCAGAGGGTCTTGAGAATCTTTCTTCGGATATAGAAATGCCACTTATCACCGTTCTGGCAGACATGGAAAGAATTGGGGTAAAGCTTAACCATGAGGATTTGAAAGAAACAGCAACCATTCTTCGTGAAGATATTATTGCCATCGAAAAGGAGATCTATACTCTTGCAGGAACTGAGTTCAACATTTCATCCCCGAAGCAGCTTGGCGACATTCTCTTCATCAGGCTGAAGCTTGATGAAAATGCCAAGATGACAAAAACCCGGCAGTTTATAACAAACGAAGAAATACTTCAGCGTCTTGTTCACAAACATCCTGTCGTTGATAAGGTACTGGAATACAGAGGCCTCAAAAAACTACTGTCAACTTATGTTGAAGCCCTGCCATTGCTGGTTAACAAAAAGACAGGCAGAATTCATACCTCATATAACCAGGCTGTGGCAGCCACCGGCAGACTAAGCTCAAATAATCCCAACCTTCAGAATATTCCTGTAAGGGATGAGCGCGGGAGAGAGCTACGGAAAGCATTTGTTCCCGGGAAGGATCATATCTTTCTGTCGGCAGACTATTCGCAGATTGAGCTGAGGCTTATGGCCCATCTGAGCCAGGATAAAAACATGATTGCCGACTTCATGTCGGGAAATGATATCCATGCAGCAACTGCATCAAAAATATTCGGAGTCGATCTGAAAGATGTTACACGTGAGATGAGAGCAAGTGCAAAAACAGCCAACTTCGGAATAATCTATGGCATTTCTGCATTTGGTCTGTCAGAGAGGCTTACGATCGGACGAAAAGAAGCAAAGGAGCTGATTGAGGGATATTTCAACTCTTATCCGGGTGTTAAGAGTTATATGGACGAAAGTATCAGGAAAGCCAGGGATAAGGGTTTCGTAACTACCATGCTTGGGAGAAAAAGATATCTGCCTGATATCCATTCACGGAACCAGGTCGTCAGAGGGAATGCCGAACGAAACGCAATAAATGCTCCAATACAGGGTAGTGCCGCAGATATTATAAAGATTGCAATGGTCAGGATACACAATCGTATCAGGAAGGAAAATTTGTTGTCAAAAATGATACTGCAGGTTCATGATGAACTTATATTTGAAACAGTTATTCATGAATTGGAACAGCTTAAAGAGATAGTCATACATGAGATGTCGAATGCAGTTGCCCTGAGTGTTCCGTTGAAAGTAGACTGGGGAACGGGAATGAACTGGCTGGAGGCACATTGAAAAGAGGTGAAAGGCGGAAGGCATAAGGCACAAGGGTGCAAATGCATGAAGGTTATACATTAGTGAATCAAAAATTATATGGAAGTTAAGGTGTTGTTCTTTGGTGTGCTTGCAGAGGTAACAGGTACTGCAGTTAAGCACTATTCTGATGTAGGACTTATATCAGATCTGAAACACAGGATTTCAGATGATTTTCCTGAAGTTGTTCACTATAATTTCAGGATTGCACTGAATAATCAGATAATTGAAGGAGATGCAAATCTGAAGGCAGGAGATGAGGTGGCGTACCTTCCTCCTTTTGCCGGAGGATGATTGAAAGTGATAAATATATGAATTACAACTACCTGATCGAGGGCCCTGTAACTTCGGGGATAGTAGCTTCCTTAATAGAGAAGATGGCTGCAGAAAAACATTCCGGTGGTCATTCGTATTTCCTTGGACAGGTTAGGTCCGATGTGATTGATGGTAAAACTGTTGTAGCAATAGATTATTCGGCTTATGAGGGTATGGTGAAAGTACAGGCGGACAGGATAGTCACTTCCATACTGGCAGAATTTCAGGATGTCCGGACTGTCAGAATATTACATTCAACCGGAATTGTAAAGGCGGGGGAGATCTCTCTTGCAGTAATGGTTTCGGCTGGTCACAGAAAGCAGGCTATTGATGCATGTGCAAAAACAGTTGAACTTATAAAGGAGCTGTTGCCAGTCTGGAAAAAAGAGATCTTCGATGATAATTCACATGCCTGGAGAGAGAATCAGTGATTTTTGATCAGTTTGTCCTGCTTGAGCCCGGATTTACCTTCTCCTTAGATTTTTCTTCAGCTGTTTTCCCTGTTATCAGGGTTGAGCCGGCAGTTCCCCTGAGCACAGATTCATAAACTTTTTTGTCATTCAGGACATCCAGTGCTTTTATCACCTGCTCATCCTTTCTGATTGTAGCTCCGATAGCCCCTGATTCATAAAAGTATCTCCTCAGAATTTCATCCTCAAGGAGCTCGGTAATTTCAGTCCTGAAAGTGTTAAGGTCTTCATCAAGACTATGGGAAAGATCCTTTTCAAGTGTTTTGAAAAGATCTTCGTGACTCGTGTAATATTTTTCTCTTTTTGCAACATCAATAAGGTCATTGAGAGACTCTTCTGTTAGTGTTTTGTAACTGAAGTTTCTGTTTTTCAGGAAATCCTTAAAATCATTGAAATCTTTGTCGGTAAATGAAAATTTTTCGGGAGTACTGATATCGGGATGAGCCCAATAGTAGGCTGTTGCAAAATCAAAAATATGGTTCCTGAGATACAGTTCTGTTGCAACCTGGCTCAATGCTTCCGGCTGAATATCAATATCCGGAGCAATTCCTCCTCCGTCTTTTACAATCCTTCCGTTTTTAGTTTTAAACTCCTTAATAAGTGAGTCAGGTATAAGACCAACGCTGCCATCTTCATTAGGATGTGAAAAATCGCGGGCCTGTATGCATCTTCCACTTGGAATATAATACTTTGCAGTTGTAACTTTTAGCTGTGTATTATAGCTGAGAGGGCGGGTTATCTGAACAAGTCCTTTGCCAAAAGAGCGCTGGCCTATTATCACGCCACGGTCAAGGTCCTGGATTGCTCCGGCAACAATTTCGGAAGCAGAGGCGGAGCCCCTGTTAATTATAACAGCAAGTGGTATTTTTTCATCAACAGCTGCTTTCTCCGTTTTAAAAGTTTCGTCAAACTGTTTTACCTTGCCTCTTGTTGAAACAACTTCGTTGCCCGGTCCGACAAAAAGATTTACTATATCCACGGCCTCTGTCAGCAGTCCGCCGGGATTGCTTCTCAGATCAAGAATAATCTGCTGAGCTCTGCTCTCCTTTAATGAAACAAGAGCAGCCTTAACATCATCAATGCAGTTCTGTGTAAAGTTTGTGAAACGGATATATCCGGTCCCGGAGTCAATCATGCCGAAATAAGGTACCGGCGGAATAGCAATTTTTTCACGTTTCAGTTTGAACTCCTTTTCCAAACCATTTCTTTCCACTGTAACAGAGATATCTGTTCCCGGATTGCCTTTCAGCTTATCGCTTACCTTGTCGGTACTGTATCCTTTGAGCGAAACACCATCAACTTTCTTAAGCAGATCACCGGTCTTAATACCTGCAAGGTCCGCAGGGAAGCCCTTATATACTTCACTCACAATTACATAATCACCATTGCTTCTCACGAGCGATCCTATTCCTCCGTATTTGCCCGATGTCATGAAAGACAGGTCATCAGTTTCTTCTTCAGGGTAATATACAGTATACGGATCGAGAGTCTTGAGCATATTGTCAATTCCGCTTTTGATTACTTTGTCAGGATCAATTTCATCCACATAAAATGTGTTTACCTCCCTCAGGAGAGAAAAGAAAATATCCATATTCTTTCCCAGTCTGAAATCCCGGGTTTCCTGTGTAATGAGAAAGCCTGTGCTCAAACCTGCGAATACAAACAGAGACACAAGTATGATAATGACTTTACGTCTGTTTTTCATGATAATTGTAACTTTATAATGAACGACAAAATTAGTAAGAAAAATAAGGCAGGCGAATTGAGTATGAATATTATTATGACAACTTTAACTTTTAGGTTTTGTTTAAATGAGCCTGATAAGATTGGTAATAGCCTCTTTTACTGACTTTTCAGTGGTTTTATAATCCGGTACCTTGTCTGATCTTAAGATAATGAACAGGGAGATTTTAATGTTTTTCGATGAAAGATGCTCATAAAGCAGATGCTTGTTTTTCCTGTAAGCTTCCCGTATCCTTCTTTTAATAAGATTTCTTGTTACAGCCAGGCGGAATCCCCTTTTGGAAACACTGAATGCGGCTCTTGCAGGGAATTGCTGGTTATCATCAGAAAGATTCCATACTACTTTGAAGAGAGGGGTATAAAAAATGTTACCCTCCCCGCTGAACAGGGCTTCAATGGTTTTTACACTGCACAGTCTTTCCTCTTTTGAGAATGTCTCCCTGACAGAATTCATGACATTAAATAATTCTATGGAATGCACCTATGTATAGCACTTAATATCAGGAAGATAAGAAAAAACAGGGGTTTTACCTGAGATTTCTGTGATATTCCTTCAGATAGTCATCAAGGGCCATTGTCATTGACGGAGCCTTCTGATTGGGAGCATTGATATCAAGGCGTAATCCTTCGCTCTCCACTGCACATGCCGTTGTTGGTCCGAAGGCTGCTATTTTAATTTCACCCTGCTTGAAATCCGGGAAGTTCTCCTTTAATGATTTGATACCTGACGGACTGTAGAAAACAAGAATATCGTAATCGAAATCCTTAACGTTTGAAAAGTCAGAGCTTATTGTTTTATACATTGTTCCGACGGTGTACCTTATAGAGTTCTTGTCGAGCAGATCAGGTATCTCTGCATTATGAGGCTCAGAAAGGGGTACAAAGAAGTTATCTTCCCTGTGTTTGGCAATAATATCAATCAGATCCTGGAACTTCGCTTTGCCATGGAAGATCTTGCGCTTCCTGTAAACAATATATTTCTGAAGATAGAAAGCCACGTTTTCAGTGATGCAGAAATACTTCATTGTATCAGGCACCACAATACGCAATTCACCACAAATCCTGAAAAAATGATCTATACCTGTTTTACTTGTGAAAATAACAGCGGTGAAGTCGAGGATGTTGATTTTCTGTTGTCGGAAATCTTTGGCTGTTACCCCTTCAACCTGGTTAAAGGGCTTAAAATCGATCTTCAGATTGTACTTCTTTGCCAGCTCGAAATATGGAGATTTCGGATTTAAAGGTTCTGGCTGCGATACTAAAATCTTCCTTATTTTCAACTCTTTACAGTTTAGTTTATCCCTCTTAAGTAACACTCGCCAATCTTACGCTAAGCCTGAAAAGTATTTAATTGTTATTAGTACAGGCAGAAATTCCAGCGCACAAAGGTATAAAATCAAATAGAATATTGAAATATTTCGATTTATAAATATTAAAAAGAGTCTGAAAATTCTTATCAGATAGAGCACTAGAAGTAATAATGGCCCTATGATAAAATAGCTTTTGTCAGGCAGTAATTCTGTATATGACATCAATATCACCAGGATAAAAAGGAAGATCGCCCCGAACCGGTATGACTGATAAACAGTATGAAGATAATCATGAAATAAAGATCTCTGGTCACTCATAATTCCGGTAATTGTACAAACAATATGCCTCAGGGTTACTGAGACGATAATGAAACCAAGTACAATTGCCCACACAGCAAAATCATGGATCCCGTATGGAATAACATCGTAATATAATGCTGTAAAACAAGCATATACAGAAATTATCATAAAAGTACTCAGGTTCAGTAATGTTGATTGCCACTGAAACATTCCAATCAGATCTCTCGATCCCTCTTCGGTTGTTCCCCTGAAAAGAAAGAACCTTGTTGTACCCGACAAAAAATTCTTTGACGCAGCCTGCACCACCGTGAACAGCAATATTGAGAGCAGAAGTATTCCTATTACCCAGTCCTGGTGGAATGGTCTCCCGGGCAGCACAATACCCTCCCGAAGGTGTTTTTCAAGCGATGCTTTTCTTTCTGCCCTGATTCTTATACTGTTGCCGGTAAACTGGTATGGGAAACGCGATAAAAAAACAGGATCTGCTTCACGTAAAACATATTCAGGATTATAGAATGTCACGTCAGCCACAGGATTCCTGCTGCAGACTGAGCTGGTATCGGGAGATGCAGACAGGGGGTCATTGCCGGACTTCAGGGTGTCCTGGTTATTTATTATTCTTGTGGAAACAGTGTCCTGGTAATTCTCAGGCCGGTACCCCTTGATCATCTTTTCACAATAATTCCACAAAAGTAGTGATAATTATGTGAGTTGATAATTTCAACCGGAAGTGCCGGTGATCAGAAATGTTCTATCGGGCAGCCTGAAATATCGCTAAGTATATTATTTGCCAGCCTGCTGGTACCGATCCTGAAAAGGGAATTATTCAACCATTCGGTTCCCAGGCAGTGTTTTACAATATTATAGTAGCTTATTGCATCAATGGTATAAACAATTCCCCCGGCAGCTTTAAAACCGACTTTGATTCCGGTTTCGGTAAAGAAATCAGAAATGGCCATGCACATAATAAATGCAGCTTCAGGGGTAGCTGATACCGGTGTCTTCCCTGTTGAGGTCTTTATAAAATCGGCTCCTGCATCCATTGCAATCATTGATGCCCTGAAAATGTTGTCAGCACTTCCGAGCAACCCCGATTCAATAATCACCTTGAGTTGTTTTGTACCAATTGCCTGCTTTATTTCCCTGATCTCATCAGCAACAGTTACATAGTCTTTTGCAAGGAAAGCCCCGACATTGATAACAATATCAATTTCATCAGCTCCGGCTTCAATAGCCTGTTTGGTTTCTGCAACTTTTATGTTTCTGAAGGTCTGAGATGTGGGAAAAGAGCCGGCAACTCCGGCAATTTTAACATTCCTGGCAGTCAGTTTTTCCTTAACTACCGACACAAAATTAGGGAATACACAAATGGCAGCAACATTGGGAATATTGGAATAGCGGCCTGAAAAACTGTTTACCCTTCCGGTAAACTGCAGTATATGGCTTCTGTTATCTGTTGTATTCAGGCTCGTCAGGTCAATAAGACTTAGGATATTCATCAGAAGGTGCTTGTCGGGTTCTGCCGCCGATAATAATGAAGCTTTCTTTAGTCCCTTTTTAATTTCTGATTCCGAAGGACTTGATTTGAAAAGTTTTTGATATAGCTTTGTCATATCATTAGGTAAATTATTAATCAAATATCTGAAATATGAGTGTAAAGAACGGGTTCAATATAATGCTTTTTGTCATTATATTGATTTTAACAGGCATAATTAGTTGTAAAAAAGGAGGTGGAAACACAAATCCTGATGTTTTATTGCAGGCAGACCGGGATTTTTCAGCTATGTCGGAAAAAGAGGGGATGTTCAAAGCTTTCCTCTCTTTCATCGCTGATGACGGGGTAATACTCAGGGATAATGCCTATCCTGCAAAAGGGAAAAACACTCTGAGAGAATATTATGCAGGGAAGAGCGATACCTCTTTTGTTCTTACCTGGGAACCGGTATATGGGGATATTTCAGCAGGAAACGATCTGGGATATACCTACGGCATCTATACCTTAAGGGTAAAAGCTTCAGGTGAACTCTCAAAAGGAACTTATGTCTCAGTCTGGAAAAAACAGGCTGACGGTACCTGGAAATTTGTGCTTGACTCAGGCACGCAGGGATTGCCGGAATAAATTAACCCTGAATCCCCGTGCGGGGCAGGCTCTCCTTTTAAAGCTAATCTTTGTACACATATTTTAATATAATTTCCTACTGTGAGCAGGAGATCCCTCTCCGCTGAAGCGGGATCGGGATGACAGGTAATATTAGGGTAAAATGTGAGGGAAATAAGCGGCGAGCCGCAAAAGTACATTCTTCATTTATCCTGAATACTGCTGCGGCTCGCCGCTTATTTCCCTCTGTTTCTTGACTAGTTACCTGTCATCCCGAAGCGAAGCAAGGGATCTCTATCTCCCTTCAACAGCTAGCTTATATGAAGATGTGTATAAAGGCTAGCTGATAAATATCTTATGTTCGTTTACATCAAAATATCAGTAGTTCGTTTACATCTA
>CALMJY010000344.1 GCA_937864815.1 uncultured Bacteroidota bacterium | reverse complement strand
TTGCGGCTCGCCGCTTCTTTCCCTCTGTTTCTAAGCTAATTACCTGTCATCCCGAAGCGAAGCGAGGGATCTCCTTCTTCATCCAGCATTTAGCTTATTTGAGATGTGATGAAAGATTAGCTTCAAAAGGAGGGGAAACTTATAGCATTATTTACTTCATTAAAACTATGCTAAAGTTGAAGGCTGTTCCCCAATACTTCCGGACGTGGTTTATACTCTTCCAGGATATACTTTGAGTGCTTCGGCAAGGACAGTCATGGCATTTTTAAGATCATCGATCTTAAGTACATAAGCTATTCGAACCTCATTTTTACCTGATCCGGGTGTTGAATAAAATCCGGAAGCAGGTGCCACCATGACGGTCTGGTTATTATATTCGAACTCTTCAAGAAGCCATTGTGCAAATTTATCGCAATCGTCAATCGGTAGTTTTACGATAGCATAGAATGCCCCTTTTGGTTTTGGACAATATACACCCGGTATTTTATTAAGTGCATCCACCATATAATTGCGACGGGCTGAATATTCCTCATTGACATCCCTGAAGTAGTTTTCAGGAGTATCAATAGATGCTTCTCCTGCTATCTGGCCCAGTCCGGGAGGTGATAACCTTGCTTGTGCAAACTTAAGTGCTGCTGAGAGTACTTCTTTGTTTTTTGTAATCAGGGCACCTATTCTTACACCACATTCACTGTAACGTTTAGAGACGGAGTCGAGCATAATTATATTTTCATCAATGCCCTCAAGATTCATTGCAGAGAAATGGATTGCGCCATCGTAACAAAACTCACGGTATGCCTCATCTGAAAACAGGAAAAGATCATGTCTTTTAACAATCTCCCTCAGGTGTATAAGCTCTTCCCTTGAATAGAGATAACCTGTTGGGTTATTGGGATTGCAGATAATAATAGCTTTTGTTTTTGGTGTAATTTTTGCCTCAATTTCCTTTATCGGGGGCAGGGCAAAATCATTCTTAATATAAGAGGTAACAGGAACTATTTTTACACCTGCAGCTGTAGCGAAACCATTATAGTTTGCGTAAAACGGTTCAGGTGTAATTGCTTCATCGCCCGGATTGAGGCATGTCATAAGAGCAAAAAGTATTGCTTCCGAACCTCCGGTTGTCACAAGGATCTGTGTGTGATCAACATTAATTCCCTTCTTCTGATAGAATTGGGCCAGCTTCCTCCTGTAAGATTCATTCCCTGCGGAATGGCTGTATTCAATTACATTAATATTAATATTACGAATGGCATTCAGTGCAACTTCGGGAGTTGGAATATCGGGCTGACCAATATTAAGATGGTATACTTTCCTCCCCTTTCGCTTTGCCTGTTCCGAAAACGGGACCAGCTTCCTTATGGGTGATGCGGGCATCGCATGCCCTTTTGCAGATATTGACGGCATATTGTACTTAATAGAATGAAAGGCAAAACTACTAAATATCCGCAATAATATCTGTGAAAAAAACAGGTATATATGTTCTGTTAATTATAATCAACCAGCATGGCACAGTTAAGCATGGTTATCTCCCTGCAGTATTCGAAATTACAGTTTTTTGCTAAATCGTTAATTGTGTGATAATTCGGATCTATTACATCAGAAAAAAAGAAGATTGGCCTGAAACCATTTAAAAAGAAGGGATAACTGTCACTCTGCTTGTTATAGGTATTATCATTTTTGAATTTCAGTACAGTAAATACAGCACCTAATTCTTCAGCTCTTTTTCTCAGCGAAGAGGAATTATTATAATCAACAAGATTTACCACCCATCCATTTTTGTCTGCCAGACGCTGGTATGCTATCATGTCATTGTTCAGCATAATCCTGATTTTTTCATTATTATCCTTTGCTTTTCCTGCATAGTTATAGCTTCCGAAAAGCCCCAGTTCCTCACCTCCGAATGCTATGAATTTTATTGTTCCCTCAGGGATATAGTTGTTTTTTTTCATCACCCTTGCCAGCTCAAGTGTTGCAGCCACTCCACTGGCATTATCGTTGGCACCCGGGACTGTCAGGAAGGGATCACCCGACTTCAGATTATTGTCATAGTGTCCACCCACAATACTGATGGAGTCCGAAGTGCCGGAACCTTCAAGAGCAGCAATTACATTGTATTGCCATAACTGGTAAGTTGTGCCATTGTAGCTTTTTGATATCATGAACGAATCAAGTTTTACATTGCCGTAACCGAATGCCATGAACCTGTTCCTTATTTTCACAGCTACTGCCCTCCGGTTGTCAGCAAGGGCAAATCTGGTTCCCATATTCTCCAGCCATCTGACGTACGATTCAAGAGAATCTGATTTAATGTCATCATTCAGATCAAATGTCATAAGCTCTTTTGCCGAATATTCCTGATCATCATCTTTATTACATGAAATAGTAATAAGCGGAAGGAGCATCAGGATAACAAGGATACTTACAGGGATTTTGAGTTTTACTATACTCATGATATCTAAGTTTACGACATTTTGAATTGCACTCAGCTAATGTAATGAATTTTTGTAATTTTGCATTTCATTAATTTTTAAGCTTAAGCCGTTTATGAATATTCCTTCAAAATACGAACCAGGAAAAGCAGAGAGCAGATGGTACAGTTACTGGATGGATCAGAAATTCTTCAGAAGCACCCCTGATGAAAGAGAACCATATACAATTGTGATACCTCCGCCAAATGTCACAGGAGTTCTTCATATGGGACACATGCTTAATAACACCATTCAGGATGTGCTTATCCGCAGGGCAAGGATGCAGGGTAAGAATGCCTGCTGGGTTCCGGGAACCGATCATGCATCAATTGCCACTGAGGCAAAGGTTGTTGCAAAGCTTAAGGAGGAAGGAATAGAAAAACGCAATCTTACAAGGGAACAGTTCCTCGAACATGCCTGGCAATGGACCGACAAACATGGAGGTATTATCCTTGAACAGCTGAAACGACTTGGTGCATCATGTGACTGGGATCGTACTCTCTTTACAATGGATGATAAGAGGTATGACTCAGTAATAAAGGTATTTGTCGACCTCTTTAATAAAGGGTTGATCTACAGGGGTGTCAGAATGGTTAACTGGGATCCCCAGGCGATGACCGCTGTTTCGGATGAGGAGGTTAACTACACGGATGAGAAATCAAAATTGTATTATGTTGCTTATAAAATAGTGGGAGAGGATGGTTTTATTACCGTTGCAACAACCAGGCCGGAAACTATTCTGGGAGATACTGCTGTATGTGCCAATCCGACAGACGAAAGATATAAACACCTTAAAGGGAAGAAGGTCATAGTCCCAATGGTTGACAGGGAAGTTCCATTTATTTTCGACGATTATGTTGACAAGGAATTCGGTACCGGTTGCCTGAAGATTACACCTGCCCATGATATCAACGACTATGAGATCGGAATAAGGCATAAGCTTCCTTCAATTGATGTATTCAACGATGACGGAACAATAAGCGAGCGTGCAGGAATGTTTGTCGGAGTAGACAGGTTTGCTGCCAAGGACCTGGCAGAAAAGGAGTTAAAGAAAAGAGGAAACCTTATTAAAGTTGAGAATTATAACAATAAGATAGGTCGTTCGGAACGTACCAGTGCAGTGATTGAACCCCGTCTTTCCCTTCAGTGGTTCCTGAAGATGAAAGGTATTTCCCAGCCTGCTCTTAAAGCTGTTTTGGATGGAGATATTCACCTGCATCCATCAAAATTTAAAAACCTCTACCGGCACTGGATGGAAAATGTACACGATTGGTGTATAAGTCGTCAGTTGTGGTGGGGACACAGGATACCGGCATGGTATTATGATAACAGTGAATTTGTAGTAGCAGAGACAGAGAAAGAGGCGCTTGAGCTTGCAAGGAAGAAAAGCGGCAATAAATCCCTCAGGATGAGTGATCTTCGCCAGGATGAGGACGTGCTTGATACCTGGTTTTCTTCATGGCTATGGCCAATAACCTCATTTGACGGAATAAATGATCCGAAAAACAAGGATTATAAATATTACTATCCTACTAATGATCTGATCACTGCTCCGGAAATTCTTTTCTTCTGGGTTGCCCGAATGATAATAGCCGGTTATGAATACAAGGGGGAAAAACCTTTCAGCAACGTCTATCTGACAGGACTTGTCCGAGACCAGCAAAGAAGAAAAATGTCGAAGTCACTGGGGAATTCTCCTGAGCCGATTGAGCTTATTGAAAAATACGGTGCAGATGGTGTGAGGGTAGGTATGCTTCTCTGTTCTCCTGCAGGAAATGATCTTCTGTACGACGACAGCCTGCCTGAGCAGGGACGTAATTTTGCAAATAAGATCTGGAATGCATTCAGGCTGGTTAAACACTGGCACGTGGATGATAAAATTGAGCAGCCTGAATCATCAAAGGCAGCAATAAAATGGATGAATGAGGCGCTTAAAAAGGATATTCACGATATTGATCTGAATTTTAAGAAATTCAGGATTTCAGAGGCACTGATGATTTCCTATAAACTATTCTGGGATGAGTTCTCAGGATGGTATCTTGAGATAATAAAACCTGAATACCAGAAGCCGATTGACAGGAAGACTTATGAGGCTACCCTTGAGATATTTGAGAACCTGGTTAAAGTGATTCACCCCTTTATGCCTTTTATAACTGAAGAGATCTGGCAGATGCTGAAAGAAAGGAATCCTGGTGAGAGTATAATGATTTCTAAAATGCCTGAAGCAAAACGCTTCAATAAAGAACTACTTACATCATTTGAAGATATTAAGGAAACTGTAAGTGCCGTGAGAACAGTAAGGAAGGAGAAGGATATTCCGAATAAGGAGCCGCTTGAACTTATGATAATGGATGATGCAAAGAGTTATGATACTTCTTTGGTCCCTGTAATTGCCAAACTCTGCAATCTGAAAGGAGTGTCATTTGTAAAGGCGAAACAGGAAAGTGCTGCATCCTTCATGATCGGAACAACACAGTATTTTATACCTCTGAAGGGAAAACTGGATGCTTCTGCTGAGATTGCGAGGCTTAAGGAGGATCTTGAATACAACAGGGGCTTTCTTGCAAGTGTAATGAAGAAGCTCGATAATGAACGCTTTGTCAGTAATGCACCGGCAAGTGTCCTCGAGCTTGAAAGAAAGAAGAAGAGTGATGCGGAAGCCAGGATCAAATCGATTGAAGAGAGAATCAGGGAGATGAAGAAGTTAT
>CALMJY010000343.1 GCA_937864815.1 uncultured Bacteroidota bacterium | reverse complement strand
TTTCTTTGGGTCTGTTCAATGAAACCGGTCAATTGCCAACAGGCTGGGAAAAAGTAAGTTTGCCCCATACTGCAAACATAGAACCGGTCGACTCTCCTGAAAAACAGTGGCAGGGAATTTCCAGGTACAGGAAGTTTTTTACAATTTCAAAAAATTATGAGGGCAGGTCAGTAATACTCCGTTTTGGGGCTGCAATGCAGGTTGCTAAAATTTATCTGAACGGAGAATTGATTGATACTCATTTTGGAGGCTATCTGCCATTCCATATCAAACTTGATGGCAGGATAAAGTTCGGGAAACAGAACTGCATACTTATTGAACTTGATAACCGCGATAATCCGCTTTTCCCTCCGGGCAAGCCGTTGGCAGAAATGGACTTTAATTATTACAGCGGATTATATCGTAATGTTACCCTTGAAATAAAAGACAAACTGCATATTTCTGATCCTGTTGCAGCCAACCGGATTGCCGGAGGAGGATTGCTGGTAACATATAGTAATGTAACACAGCAGTCCGCTGAAATAATTGTTCAGGTTGATTTGGAAAATGAATATGAAAAAGATAAGAATGCTTCACTCCTGTACACCCTGCTTGATCCGGATGGGAAGACAGTAATTTCTAAAAGTGACTCTGAACTGGTAACCCCAGCACGGGGATACAGCAGGTTCAAGAAGCAATTTATTATTGAAAATCCACGATTATGGTCACCTGATAATCCTGAGCTTTACAGCTTGAATGTCAGGGTAATCAGCAATGATCAGCCTGTTGATTCAGTTTCAGAAACTATCGGAATACGGACTTTCTCATTTTCCGCAAAGGATGGCTTTACCCTGAACGGAAAAAAGATCAGAATCCGTGGCACAAATCGTCACCAGGAGTATCCATATACAGGCTATGCCCTTTCGGATAATGCTCATTACCGGGATGCATTGAAGATAAAACAGGCAGGATATAATTTTGTACGTTGTTCTCATTATCCACCGTCACCAGCCTTTCTTGATGCCTGTGACGAGTTGGGTATCCTTGTAATGGATCCTGTTCCGGGCTGGCAGTTTTTCGGGAATGAGGAATTTCAAAATAATGCGATTGAAAATATCCGCCAGATGGTCAGGCGCGACCGGAACCATCCTTCCATCATTCTCTGGGAGCCCTCTCTCAACGAATCCAATATGTCGAAAGAATTTATGGAGAGGGGACATAATGCTGTGAAAGAAGAACTGCCTGTGGGAGATGTTTATACCTGCGGATGGATTGATGATGTCTATGATGTTTTTATCCCGGCACGCCAGCATGCCAAACCACCAGTCTACTGGAATAAGTATCAGAAGGACAAACCGCTTTTTATTGCTGAATATGGTGACTGGGAGTACTATGCCCAGGATGCGGGTTTCAACCAGACAGCCTTTGCAGGACTGAAACCTGAAGAACGCACCTCACGTCAATTAAGAGGTTTTGGACAAAAACGGCTCGCCCAGCAGGCACTGAATTACCAGGAGGCACATAACGACAATCTTAAAGGACCGGCAGCAGGGGATGCCAATTGGCTTATTTTCGATTACAAACGGGGTTATGCACCGGATATTGAATCATCCGGGATCATGGATATTTTCAGGTTACCGAAATTTGCATATTATTTATATAAAAGCCAGACGGAAGATGCTGAACCAATGATCTTCATAGCCAGCTTTTGGAATGATCTGGAGTTTAAAGATGTTAAAGTGTACAGCAATTGCGATGAGGTGGAACTGTCTGTTAATGGGAAACTTATTTCACGCCAGAAACCTGATAATGACAGGTATTCCACAAATCTTAACCATCCTCCGTTTACTTTTAAATTTCCTGATTTTATAGCAGGGACGATTGAAGCGAAAGGTTTTATTGCAGGAAAAGAGGTTGTTAAAACAGAACGCCGGACACCAGGCACACCTGCAAAAATAAAACTCTCAGTTGACCTTAGCAATAAAGCTTTTGCAGCTGATAAGAATGATATTGTTTTCGTGTACGCTTCGATAACGGATTCTGATGGAACAGTTATCCCAACCGACACAAGGCCGGTAAAATTTACGATAGAGGGCGATGCTCAGCTTATTGGAGACAATCCGCGAAATGCCGAAGCCGGGATTTCAACCATTTTGCTTAAATCCGGGAAAGAACCAGGTATTATTAAAATATCCGCCAAAGCTGACGGTCTTGAATCAGCAGATCTTCTGGTTAAGAGCATATTACAGATTCCGGAATTAGCTGATTCTCTTTATCCTCCAGCTTCCTATTCCCCTGACTGCGTTATCGAATGGTCAAAAAAACATTATAGGGAAAAGATTCAGGAGTTTAAAGATGATCCATTGCAAAAGAATGATATAGTGTTCGTTGGAAATAGTATTACTGAAGGTGGCAAAGACTGGGGCATAAGGCTAAATAATATCAGAGTCAAAAACAGAGGGATTTCAGGAGATGTTACGGAAGGTGTATTAAAACGGCTTGGCGAGGTCTGTCATACCGAACCTGAAGCTGTATTTATCCTGATAGGAATAAATGATCTGGATGGTTGTAATAAAACAGCGGAAGAAACACAGTCGAATATTTTAAAAATTGCAGAAACCATTCATTTTCGGTCTCCGGAAACAAGAATATATATTCAGACAATTCTGCCTACCAGCAATGAAAAAGTGATTGACAGAATTGCTGCGGTTAACAGAACCCTGAAAGATAGTGCTGACCGGATCGGTTACAGACTGGTTAACCTTCACGATTCATTCGCAGACGAGAAGGATTTAATGAAAAGAAACTATACAACTGACGGATATCATCTCAATGAAGAAGGATATCAATTGTGGGTAAGTTTAATTGAGGGATTTATTAATCATCAATAATTTTTAAAATGAAACTAAAATATCAATTACTAATAGTATTGTTTTTCATAATTCAGTCATGCAAAAATATTTCTGATAATCAGATCATAATCCCTGGTGAAATATGGAAAGATATTGATGGAAATCCAATCAATGCACATGGAGGAGGTTTTCTGTTTCACAAAGGAAAATATTACTGGTATGGCGAAATAAAAACCGGTAAAACCTGGTTGGTTCCTGGTCAAACCTGGGAGTGCTACAGAACGAATGCCGGAGGGGTTTCCTGTTATTCGTCCGAAAACCTGACTGACTGGAAGTTTGAAGGTGTTGCCCTTGCCCCAAATACAAGCGATTCAACACACGATTTGCACACCAGCAAAGTGCTTGAACGCCCTAAAGTAATTTACAACGAGAAAACTAAAAAATTTGTGATGTGGCTGCATGTCGATTCTCAGGACTACGCTTATTCCCGGGCAGGAGTGGCAACAGCCGACAAGCCGGAAGGACCTTACACCTTTATCGAAAGTATGCG
>CALMJY010000342.1 GCA_937864815.1 uncultured Bacteroidota bacterium | reverse complement strand
TCATTGCATGTAATGAAGTACCTGGCCCGCTTCATTACCACACCCATTTTTTTCAGATGGTCAGAATTTAGTCGGGAATGCCTGCGCGATGATACAATCAGGTCTGCTGACCTTGGTCCGATTCCGGGAATCTTCAGAAGCATGTAATAATCAGCTTTATTAATATCGACAGGGAACATGTCAGGATGCCTGAATGCATAGTTGACCTTCGGATCAAGTGCCAGATCAAGGTCCGGGTAATCATCATTTACTATATCCTCAACACTGAATCCATAGAAACGAAGCAACCAGTCAGCCTGATAAAGCCGGTGCTCTCTTTGCAGCGGCGGAACTTTTAGAGCAGGCAATCTCCTGTCGTAATCGTTTACAGGTATATAACCGGAGTAATAAACTCGCTTCAGATTACGCTGTGTATATAGCCTGCTTGCCAGTTTCAGAACAGTCCTGTCATTATCATTCGTTGCACCCACAATAAGCTGTGTACTCTGACCCGCTGGAGTGAATTTATCAACCTTTCTGAACTTGCGTCTGTCCTCCCTGTTTTCGGAAATCTTTTCAGTAATCATCCTGATTGGCCTGAGAATTGTCTCATAATTTTTTTCCGGAGCAAGATATTTGAGATTTTCCTCTGTAGGAATCTCCATATTGACACTCAGCCTGTCAGCCCATCTTCCTGATTCAAGGATAAGCTCCTGACCACAACCCGGTATCACTTTCATATGAATATACCCGTTATAGCGATGGCGGACCCGAAGGTGCTTTATCGCAGCAATCATCTGCTCCATTGTATAATCAGGATTCCTGATTACTCCGGAACTGAGAAAAAGCCCTTCAATATAATTCCTCCGGTAGAATCCGATAGTAAGATCTGAAACTTCCTGTGAGGTGAAAGTGGCTCTGGGATGATCATTGCTCCTTCTGTTTATGCAGTAGGCACAGTCGTAAATACAATTGTTGCTGAGCATCACTTTCATAAGGGATATACAACGCCCGTCTTCCGAAAAACTGTGACAGATTCCCCATGCTGAAGTGTTGCCGATTGTCCCTGCCTTGTTGGACCGCTGGGTTCCGCTCGAAGCACATGATACGTCATACTTCGCTGACTCTGCAAGGATCTTTAATTTATCAAATATCTTTTCAGTTATCACCCTTATGATTAATTTTTAATCATTTTTCTGATTAAAAATATAGCAAATAATTTAACATCATTACAGGGTTATAACCAAATTTTTAATTTTGAAAGGGTTTAAATTATCTACAGTGTACAATAAGTCTCGATTGTACTGGATTTATTCCTCCTAATGCTCAGGTATTGAGTATTGAAATTGTAAATTCTTTACAATCTTTTAAGATAAATGTGTATAAAAAGGAAGCCTACCTATAGGGCATAGCCGTCAAGCTAAGACTGTTATTAGTAGAGGGAATGCGAAAAAAAGTTTCCCCTCCTTTTGAAGGAGGGGTGGCCGCAACGCAATGATAGTAAATGAATTGAAAGCCTCATTGCGGCCGGGGTGGTTGATTATTAGGTTCTTCCACCTAAGTCATTATTTATAACATAAACCTCTTCACCTAAAGCATTGAAATCCTTTTGGACCATCTCATAGGAACAGAAGCAATTCTTCCATTGTTTTCAGATTCAAAACAGACTAGATTTTCATGCCACTGAAATTTTAAAATATGAGAAGTTGAAGTTATCAAAAAAGGAGGAAGTTTTCCTGCTAAAATCAACCACCCCGGCCGGGAAATGAACCCTGTAAACATCAGATAATCAACAGTCCCGGCCACCCCTCCTTCAAAAGGAGGGGAAACTTATACTACTCCTTCAATTCAGTTTATAATTTCCTTAACTTGACGGCTATGAATTAAAGGGGGAAAGTCGGCAATGGGGTAGGGGGTTGATTATATAAAAAATGTATGAAAACAGATCTGCAGGTTATTTCTAAGTGAATGGTACATGAATCCTGAAGTAATAGTCTTTTAGCAGGTGCTACAGGCTAAAGGTATTCAGCCTGGCGACTCTTTCTCCGATCGATTTCTGATGCTGTTCCTCGGTGGAATTCGGATCTTTCATATTAAGGAATATATTGCAAGGAAGTTCGCTGCATCCACCACAATCCCTTAAACTCTTTTTATTTACCGAACAATCATATAACGGACAAACTTTGGAAGGCATCATTTCAATCGCCCAGAAAGTAGATCCATTCACTTTATGACATCCTGAACAGGTTTTGTTAAAAAATTCACAATCATCACATACTAATCCGCAGGCTGAGAGTAACATAGCTTTATTTTTTATTAAAGTTAAAAATATTATCACACAGTGAAGCAAAAAAGCGAAAAAGGGATCCCTTTAAAAAGTCTTCCTGAGCAACATTTCTGATGCAAAATTGATTTGTTCAGGATTTCCAAGGAGGTAAGCTATATCATTCCGTAAAAGAACAGTTTCCGCCACAGGATGCTCAATAATTTCATTTCCTCTCCTGATAGCCAGAAGCGTAACTCCAGTTTTTTTTCTGAGATCAATTTCCACAAGAGACAGGTTTTCTGCCTGCGATCCCTGTTCAACTGTTACTGCAGTTATAGTAATATTCGGGAATTCATCCAGGACAGATGACTGACTTACAATATCTTTCTGGCTGAATTCTCCGAGACTTGTATTTCTGATGTGTGTAAGTATCCTGTTTACTTCCTTTTGTGGCATAAGCTTTTTTATAAGTATCCGGTTGAGAAGATCAATGGCTATTTCCAGTTTTTCAGGAATCACCTGGTCGGCTCCTGCTTTATATAACATTTCAACATTCTGAATCAGAGTACCCCTGGCAAGAATATAAGCATTCTTATTTATTCTTCTCACTTTCTCAATAATTGCCATTGCCGGAATAACACTTCCCACTGAAACAACAACAATCTCGGCAGTGTCAGTGTGTGCCTTTTTCAGAATGGGTTCATTTACTGCATCACCGTACACCACATTCTCACCGTTATTCATCTTCTCCCGTGCCAGGGCGGGATCGAAAATTATTGAGATATGTTCAATATTGTTCATCCTGGCCATTGTCGAAAGTTTTATGGCACTGGCATCCTTTCCGATGATGACCAGATGGTTGGAGAAATCAGGAATGGCCATCTCCTCGAGTGGGAATAAACCATCAATTATATATTTCGGAAGGTTAAATCTTATTAACAGACTAACGATGGGTTTTGACAGATAAAAAACGAATGGCGTTACAGCCATAGTCATAACCGCTACTGCCAGAAACAGATGATAGATAAAATCCGGCAGAATGGATTTGTCAAAACCGATTTTTGCCAGGACAAACGAAAATTCTCCTACCTGGCTCAATGCCAGTCCGATAAGCACTGTTCCCTGAAGTGTATGTCCCAGTAAAAAACCTGTGGCTGCTGCAATTATACTTTTCAGAAGCAGGAGGCCGATCACGATAATTATTACAACGAAATAATTATCAATAACAAAGGAGATATCGAGAAGCATTCCAATCGATACGAAGAAGAAGCTTGCAAAGACATCTTTAATGGGTTGAAAATTTCCAAAAGCATTATAGCTGTATTCCGATTCCGAGAGCATCAGACCAGCCAGGAAAGCTCCAAATGCCAGCGACATTCCCAGTCTGGATGTCAGAAGTGCAATTGCAAAACAGATGAGGAAGATACTCATCATGAAGAGTTCCTGGTTCTTTGTCAGGGCTATGCGGTGCAGCAGTTTGGGTAAAAGCCATTTGTTGCAGACATATACCAGGCCGATAATGAAGATTACCTTCCCGGTGAGTGTGAGCAATTCTGCCTGAATGTTCAGAGTAGTATTTGCCAGCAGGTTTCCAAAAAGCAGCAGAGGTGCCAGAAGGAGATCCTGGAATATCAGAATACCTACGACGGTTCTGCCGTAATTGGAAGTCAGTTCAGACCTTTCCTGCAGTATTTTAAGTACCAGGGCTGAACTGCTGAGCGCTGCCAGGAAACCAATATAAATACTGCTTTGCCAGCTCAATTTAAACAAAACAGCAGCTATGAAAAATGCCCCGGCAGTTATTGTAACCTGAACCAGGCCGCCGATGAAAACTCTCTTCCTTATTTTAAGAAGATGCTGGAGAGAAAACTCCATTCCGATTGTAAAAAGCAGAAGCACAACACCAACCTCTGCAATAAGTTCTATCTGATGCCTTTCGCTAACCAGTGAGAGGAGATGTGGTCCGGCTATTATACCAGTGAGAAGATAACCCAGTACAGTAGGAATCTTAAACCTTGTGAAAACCAGGTTCACAACCGTTGATAGAGCGAAAATAATTACAATATCCTTCAGGATAGATAATTCCATATTGTTTATCATTCAGGCACCCGTTGAATCAATAATCACCGTACGGGTTAGCACACGTATATATTATTTTTCTGTCTCCCTAATAAGCTTCTCAAGTGTGGGAATATCCTGATGGATAGTCTTACAGACAACAGTAAGATCGACGCCTTTTACAAAATTCATTGATTTTTCTGATACAATCAAGAATATGCTCAATGTAAACGAGATCGTTCTTAATCATTACAAAATGTTAATGAGGTCTTTCTTTATGCTTTTTTTGATTCTCTTGTTTTTCAAAGCGCCAGTAGTCACCAGGTCAACTTTGATACCAAGAATATCAGAAAGGTCATTTTCTAATTTAATAAGTGTCAACAAAGATGGAGACTCTTTGAACTCAACTAACAGATCAATATCGCTACCTTTTTTATTATCTCCTCTGGCAAAAGATCCAAAGATGCCAACCTTGATTGGGTCAAAACCTTTTAAGTGACTCAGGATTATATTTTTAATCTCTGATTGATCCATTGAGGAAGTTTTTACAAATCTATTAATAATTGATCATTCTACAATGCTGCCGTCTTGTTTTAGTTGTGAGTCAAATCAGTGCGATTATATAAGTTAATCTGGTTAGCCGCTGGCATTTTTAATTAGAATCTAACAAGGAATTCAAATTGATTATTTTACAGCCATTTTTTTCGTAATATTTCAGCATTTCATCAATTTTCCTTTTATCATAACTCGTAATACAATCTGATAAGACTGTAACTTTGTAGTTTTCCCTGCACATATTAAATACAGTTGATTTCACGCAGGCAGTGGCGTCTGCTCCTGTAATGTAAAATTCGTTTATTTCATTTTTCCTGATAAAGTCAGCAAAGTCTTTGCTGGTCAATGCGTTGCCTTTGGATTTTTCAAAAATGTTTTTGGAAACCAATTTCATGTCCGAAACTAATTCAGACCCACGAGTATTAGGTTTGAATGTCCTTGTGCCGTCAGATAAGTTATAATGCCTGATGTAAACGACATGAATTTCATTTTCCACTGCCCAATCTATTGACCGGTTAACATTGTCAATGATTTCCTTGTAGTTTTTGGTTATGTCATTTTGAATGTCAATTACCACTAAAGACTTTTTCTGCATAGGATTACCTTTATTTATTATTATGTTCTGATTCAAATTTCTATTTCATTGTCCATCTTGCTGTTGCTGACGGCGGAGTCACGGTGCAAGGAACTCCTTCGCCAAGGCTTCGGAGTCCAAAGGAGGGTATGGCGTGGTTTTTGCCTGCCGATAGCTATCTGCACAGGTACAATGTTTGTTGAGTTATATGTGTTTCGTGGTACAAGAAGGGTAGGAGTTGATTTGCAAAAACCATGACGAGCTTATGAATTATACCATTCGTGTTATTGGCTGGTTTTTCTTTATTCTTCTATGAGGATTTGTATCTCAGATAAGAATTCTTTTACCTGATCAACCAACGGGAGCACAATTTTGTCATCAAAGCTGTATTCCATTTACTATTTTGAATCATAATCAGGACTTCATCAAAAGATTCCTGCGATCTTTTGAATCTATATCGGATGTATTCTGTTTTATTGCTAATTGTCATAGCTTAATTCCCTCTTTTTTTACAGCTTTATAAAGAGGAGAATACTTTAAGGTATTGTTCCAGAATGATTTAGGATAAATAAATGTAGAAATTATTTGTCCGGAATCAAGCTCAATGTTATAAAGAACATCTCTGAATCTGTCCTCAATTTCATTTGTGACTGATTGATTGTTAACAAGAATAATAATGTCCCAGTCAGAGTCTGGTTTGTTATCTCCTCTGGCTCGAGATCCAAACAAAAATGCCTGCGCTGTTGGATCCTGTTTATGGATTGCTCTGGTTATGTTCTCTAAAATTACATCACTACTCATGCTGGTGAATTTTTCACAAAGGTACAGAATTTTGTTAGAATCACGAATCTGACTAGTTTACTGCAACTTGCCAATAACTTTGGCGGTATGGTTAGTTGCCGATTTCGAAACACTTGCCTATCAAGTTACAACTACTTTTTATACGGGCTATGCCGCTCGAATACGCACTGCACCGGCAATTAACTATTCCGCATTGGCAACTGGTGTTCATTCATAACCTTATGTTTGTCATTTATTTAGCTTTTATTTTCTTGCCATTGTCAATCTGCACCAACCTATCCACGAAGCATAAATTTATTTTGTTTTTTGAGCGTGGGCAATCCTAAAACCGACCTGAAAGGCGGTTAATCGTGCTGGCGTTGCAAACTCTTTGACAAAGCTTTGGTCTGAGCGTTGGCTCGTGGGGTTTTGACAATGTGCTTGCAAATAGGGTTGGCTTTCATCCGTCCTTTAATTTTTTGTTTTTTTGGGATTCTGGTAAATAGTTGTCTTCAGAAACTACTTTTTCTCCTGTTTTTAATTCTAATGCTTTTCTTGCGTCACCAGCAATTGTTCCGCCCTGTTTAGCTACAACCTTATTCTGAACAAAACCTTTAGGATTTTTTGTTTTTACAATAGCAGTTGTAGAAGCTTCACCCAACATTGAAAAAATCAATTCAAGGTCAGTCATATGGTCACGTAAATTTTGACTTTTTAATCCTTTGATTTTTTTGTATTCAGAAGGAGTCAACCCGAATGTTGCCTTAGAAATTTCTGCGGTTAATATTGCATATTCAAGTTGCTCTTTAACTCCTCTGTTTTTCCATTCCTCTGTCAATTCTTCTCGAATGGCAATACTTCTCATTCGTTTTTCTATCCAGTCATCAGGATAACCTTTTGCTTTGTACAGTTCTCGGGTACGCTGAGTAGCTAATTCAGGATTTTCTATTTCTTCAAGCCTTTCATACCCAATTTGGGCAAGCCAACGTTTAAACGGTTCTGCTTTGGGAGATGGGATTGACTGTATAATACGTAATAATGTTTTAACATTGGCAACATCTGTCAGATATTTTTTGCCGTCAGAAGCTTCCATTTTCAGTTGTCCGATTTTTTCGGACAACTGCTCAAAACCTTCTTGTAACAACTTTTTCTTTAGGTCTGCCCAATATTTTCTTGGTCTTTGACTTTCTGTAAGGATTTCAATAACGTCAATTATTGAAAAATACCATTGCTGCTCTTTTTCGTTCCACTCAGAGCGAACTTGCTTACTTTCAAAAAGTTTTATATTGCTCATGAAAATTCAAGTTTTATTTACCACTTCAAAAGTATTATATAATTTTCTTCCCTGAAAGTAAAAATTTGAGAAATGATTTGTTTTGAAATTTGCACTGAGAAGTATTTCATTTGTAATTTGCATTTGTATTCAATCAGTGTGTAAGCAAGATTGCACTCTTTGGCAAAGCTTTGGTTTGAGCCTTGACCCGTGGGGCTTTGCCAATGTGTGCAATGTGGGTGGGGTTTCTTTCTTCTTTTTTGCGAGGGGAAGAAAAAAACAAAAAAAATTTCTATCAAATTTGCACTGTCCTGTCAAAAAGCTAAATCCTTTCTTATTTTAATTATGTCAATATCGTATCTGTCTAGTCGTCTGTCTTTACACTTGTTGCCAACATGTGTGTATATTTCAGTAGTGCCCTGTATCGTCCTGAGCCCTGCGCCCTGCGCCCTGAGCCCTGTGCCCTGTGCCTTCCCAAAGCTCTGCCCCGTCAGTCACAATGGCAAATCGACCAGCAAAGCACTTGTAAACCATAAATAATGCGATGCTCAACAATTTTTTACCTATATGATTGAACTGCGGGATCAAATTTAGAATAATATTCCGGAGGAAGGGAAGTGATGTTAATAAAATAACAGGCGCACGACGCACGACACAGGCATAAGGTTTAGGAAGGTAACCGGTAATCAGTAATCGGTCTGTATTAGGATACAGGTTACATGAATTTCTCACGCTTCTGAAGATTGAGCAGAGCGCCAAGAAGGAATATAACCGAACCTGTTATAAGGATGATCCTGTTCTTGAATGTTATTATAGCCCAGGAGGTTTCATTAACACCACGCGGGACTTCAAAGGGATTAAGAAAAATATTCCATTGACTTCTTCCAAGACCGGTGTCTATTAAAATCAGATAAATTAAGCCGATTATTATCATTATGACAGCTGTCCCGTTACCGTTTCTTATAACTGTCGACAGCAGAAATGCCAGCATCCCCATGAAAAGTACAGGAACCATTACCTGCAGTGTGACCATGAGAATCCTGAATTTAACAATCAATATTGAAGAGAGAAATGTAAAAACGAGCATAATCAGGAAGGCTACAAGAAAGATTAGAAGTATTCTGACAAGCCATACCTTATACCTGTAATTGGGTATTCCGAAAAGTATTTCAATTGTTCTTGCATCCTGATCATTCTGTATCCCGAATACTGCAGGATAAAAAACAAGAAGCAATCCTGAAAAGAGAAATACTCCGTACAGGTCATCCATTCTTGAAATATCATTGGCGAATACATAAATTACTGACAGTCCCAGATAAAATACAACCGATCCTGCCAGAAACCATATAAACTTATTTGCAAATATGATCTTCAGGTTGTAAACAACCATTTTAAGGATCAGATTGCTGAAATTGTATACATTGCTGATTTTCATTTCTCCTTTAAATGGTTATATTATTGTTTAAGCTTTCGTGTCCTCTCAGAAGCCAGAGGTAGGCATCCTCAAGACTTGGTGTTACATTCACTGCAGAACGCGATGGAGTTGCTTCAGATACCACTCTTAGCCTTATATTTTCACCATCCGACATATGATGAACCACAAGGTACTTATCAACAAATGCCTGGAATTCTGACTCATGAATAGTCAGCTGCCAGACATGTCCTTCTGCCTCCCTGGTCATATCGACAGGTTTTCCCAGATATCTGAGCCGTCCTTTGTTAAGCACAGCTACCTGGTTGCATGAACTGGAAATATCCTCTATAATATGAGTCGAGAAGATAACCACTCTTTCCCGGCTCAGTTCCACAAGGAGGTTTCTGAATCTTATCCTTTCACGGGGATCAAGTCCGGCTGTTGGTTCATCAACCACAAGGATCCTGGGCAGATGCAGCAGAATAAGTGCGATACCCATTCTTTGCTTCATACCTCCGGAATAAGACCCGATATTCTCATAACGACGTTCTTCCATGTGGACAGCCCTGAGTACATAGGTTACCCGTTCTTCCCTGGTCCGGGCATCAGTGATATTTTTAAGAATAGCCTGGTAATGAAGATAATCATGGGCTGTCATATTTTCATAACTTCCGAATTCCTGGGGGAGGTAACCGATCAGTCCCTGAAGCTCTTCTCTCATCTTTTGTGTGTCGAGACCATTTATCCATACCTTGCCGTAGCTCTGTTCAAGGATGCCACAGATAATTCTCATAAGTGTTGTTTTTCCTGCTCCGTTCGGACCAAGCAAACCGAACATCCCGTTACCTACCGACAACGTTACACAACCCAGTGCTTTGAATGGTTTCTTCTTTTTCCCTATGAGAGGAACTGCAGCAACAATTCTGTAAATCACTTTCCTTAGTGTTTTAAATCTTCCTTCGAGCCTGTAAATGTCAATGTTCTCGTTTGACAGCTTCAGTCCGGTTTTATAGATGAAAAGAGCTGTTAACCACAAAGATCCCAGGATCAGTACAACAACAATATTGTCCCATCTGAGCTGAAACAGGATCAGATTTGCCAGTGGAATTATCCAGAAAACAATAAAATCGATAATTGCGGGAACTATTTTCAGCAGCTTTTTATCTGACTGAGTGCCAAAGTTCTGCAGCAGTTTCCTTACAGGATTCCATGTGAACGAAAGGAAGAACCATGTTCCGATACTGAAAAGGAAGATCCAGAATCCTTTGTCGAGATAGAAATAGGTAAAATATATAAGGAATCCCAGGACAGGGATTTTCCATATCATATCACTGATGTCCCTGACTGACCGGTATTGCTTCTCAAGTCCCAGTCTTTTTCTGATCTTCTCACCCGCCTTCAGTTCTCTTGTCCAGCTGTTTTCCCTCTCATATATTTTAACAAGACTTTGTACAAAAATTGTGATGCTGTCATCAGGTGAAATCACAGTGGCTCTTGCTTTTTTGAGACTTTTCAGAATGAACCATGTGGTAGCCGGGATGAGTATCACTACGAGAATTATGAGAATCATCTTCCAGATGAACTTATCAATATTGTTGTAAATGAGCAAGATGGATAATGCAAGTATCAGGAGCTGAACTGCCTTTATTTTCCAGTCAAGAGAATAAATCCATTTAAGGGCATTTTCAAGCCCGATGTAGAAAGTCGGAATAAAAACCAGTGTCAGAAGAGTACTGACTGATAGACCTCCGATTACCGTAATGGCAAATGAAGCGCCGATAACCGATACAAATTCAGCTTCTCCCATTGCGAGAGGTACAAGTGCTATAACCGTAGTTGCCGCTGTGATCATTATAGGCCGGAACCTTGCTACTCCTGCTATCATCAGTGCTCTGTACGAACGGTATCCTCTTTTGCGAAGGATATTTGTATAATCTATGAGGATAATACCATTATTGACAACAACCCCGAGCAGAATCAGAAAACCTGTAAGTGTATTGGCATTCAGAAGAGAGTTCTGGGTAATAATCAGTGCGAGGAGGGATCCAAGTGCAGCCAGTGGAATACTGAACATCAATACAACAGGAGTTACAAGTGATTCAAAGACAGCAGCAAGTATCATATAAATGAGCAGGAAAGCCACACCTATCATAAAATAGAAATCCTCAAGCTGGTTTTCCTCATGGACAATCTCAACTGCAATACCCGATGGAATATTAAGGCCCGAAACAATTGATTCAAGCTCGCTCCTGGCTCCTTCAAGAAGCTCCTTTGAGTCTCTTATTTCTTCTGTAAAGGAGTATGACACAGTTATCCTTTTTTCCTGGTTTTCCCTGTGGATATTACCCATTCCAGAAGAAAATATAATCCTGGAAAGTTCTTCCATTTCCATTACAGTACCATTGTTGCCGCTGACCTCCAGATGTCTCAGATCGTCAATTGTTTTGTCCTTTTGATTATCAGCCAGTGTATCTTCCTCTGCATATTTTATCATGATATCGTATTTCTCCGATCCCTGCCTGAAGGTAGCACCGGAGGAATATTCGGGTGAGAAAGTGGCCAGAGCTGCAGAAAGATTTATGAGAGTAAAGTTATTCCTGCCCATGTAATCCATGTCAAAAAACAACCTGACTTCAGGTTTATTATCCTGTACATTCACATTTGAACTGCTGATTGTTGAAAGATCCTCTGTATATGCTTTAATATCATCAGCGAGGTTTTTCATCTGACTGAAATTCTGTCCCTTGATAATGATGCTTTCCCTTTTGGTTCCTATTCCCAGCAGATTCATGAAATCAGCTCCGGGATTATAATTTTCACTACCATTGCCACC
The DNA here is from genome assembly GCA_937864815.1 of uncultured Bacteroidota bacterium. Lineage (GTDB taxonomy): Bacteria > Bacteroidota > Bacteroidia > Bacteroidales > VadinHA17 > LD21. Next base: position 21,629 of record CALMJY010000342.1, on the reverse strand, counting down.
CTCGAATCCACCTCCTGTTGAGAGTTCATTCATGCTGATCTCGGCAGCAGGTATATTTTTCACCTTCTCTTCGATATCATTTTTAATCTCCGGGAGAGTTCTTTTACTTGCCTTATCCCAATCCTTTTTCAGATTAATGGTTACAGTAGCCTGATCCTCTTCTATTCTGCTGACCAGGTCTTCCTTCTCAGTTATAGACGATAACCTTGATTCAACCTCTGCCACAACAGCATCAGTCTTTTCAAGCGTTGATCCTCCGGGCATTGCAACTGTAAGACGGAAGGTCGGTGCTTCAACTTCTTCAGTGGAACTTATGCTTAAAGTGAGGCTGATAAGAAGGGCTGTGAAAAAAAGTACAAGTGTACCTATAATAGTTAAGGCAGGATTCCTCATCCCTGCTTTAAGGACCAGATAATAGTACTGTATCAGCCTGTCATTTATTGATAATTTTTTAAATATTTCAGAAGTCCTTCCTGATGATCTGCTGAGAAGGTGGTAAGTGGCCATAGGAATAACCAGCATGGCGACTACCAGTGATATTGTAAGTGTGGAAATAATAGACACTCCGATATTCTTCCCGATGATCCTGACCATGAAATTATCGGAAAAGATAAATGGAGAGAATACTATCAGTGTGGTCAGAGTCGCAGCAAATACCGATCTCCAAACTTCGGAAGTGCCCTGTTTAACAGCTCTTTCAGGGGTATAATCCTGGCCGGCAAGCCTGTAGATATTTTCCAGTACAACAACTGAGTTATCCACAAGCATTCCGATAGCAAGAGCCATTCCTATAAGTGTAAGACTGTTGATGGTGATGCCGTATGCATAGAAGAAATTAAAGGCTGAATAGACCGACAATGGAATAGAAACAGCAATTATAAAAACAAGTCTTATATTTCTCAGGAACATCCACAGGATAAGAACAGCCATAAGTCCTCCTGTAATTGCGAGATTTATGATCTGATTTATATTTTTTTCCATAATCTCGGCAGTATTATTCTGCACGGCAATGGAAACACCCTCAGGAGCCAGCTGTTTGTTAAGTTTTTCTACCTGGCTGAGTGCTTCGTGTGAAAGATCTATCAGATTTGCCTGGTTATCGTTTACAAGTGTGATGGTAACTGCATCAAGTCCGTTTACCCTGCTGTAAGAAGATCTTTCCTTTGCACCGTAAATGATTTCTGCCACATCGCCGAGCAATACAGGTCCGTCACTTTTTATTATTATCCTGCCTATTTCATTTACATCGGTGTATTCAGAAGTAATATTGACGAACAACTCCCTGTTGCCATCGACAACTTTTCCTGCAAAGGTCTTATCTGCTCCATTATTATTAAGAAGGTTTCTTACCTGTCCTGGTGATATCCCATTTGCCTTGCAGGCTTTTTCATTCAGTCTTACCTCAATTGAATTTTCCTGGCCGCCATAAACCTGTACACCGGCTATCCCGTCAATATTTTCAAACTCCGGTTTTATTTCCCTGTCAGCAATATTTCTTACCCTGTCAATTCCACCTTCACCTCTTACCTGAAGTTCCATGAACTGGTTGGTAAGCTGTTTAAGGTCAATCTTTATTACATTAATTATAAACTCTTCAGGGATTGAATTTTTTACTATGTCTATCTTTTCCTGTAATTTCAGGTTTGCATATTTGAGATCGGCATTCTGATTATAGTAAATCACTATTGTTGCATATCTTGAGGATATATTTGATTCAATTTTTTCAATACCCTCAAGAGTGCCAACCGCCCCTTCGACCGGAATTACTGCCTGTGTTTCAATATATGATGGATCCATTTCCAGGGGTGTGCCTACCTGTACAATAAGGGCCGGCAATTCGGCATTGGGGAACAGTTCTACTGACAGCTTGTTGTACGATACCCAGCCAAGCATTGTCAGCCCTGTGAAGAGCATTATGATCAGTATCTTTCTCTTGATTATAAAGTCCATCCTGTTAACTAAATATTTTTTGTCTGCCCTTCAGTGATTCTGGCTGGCCTGTAAATCTTACTGCTCAGAGTGTCGAATACCCAGTATACACATGGAATTACAATAAGTGTAAGTATGGTTGATGAAACCATGCCTCCTATTACTGCTAGGGCCATAGGAGCTCTGAGTGAGGCACTTTCGCCAATTCCTACCGTAAGCGGAAGCAGTGCAAGAATGGTTGTCAGGCTTGTCATCAGAATTGGTCTTATTCTTTGAGCACCTGCAAGTACTATCGCATCCTTTTTACCAATTCCTGATTCCCTTAGCTGGTTTATCCTGTCAACAAGCAGAATTGCGTTATTGACAGCTATACCCCCCAGCATAATTATTCCGATATAGGCCATCATGTTAAGAGGTTTCCCCAGCAGGAAGAAGGTAAGAACGGTACCCACACCTGCAAGGGGAATGGTAAGCATAATAATAAACGGCTGAATTACTGATTCAAACTGTGCAGCCAATACCATGAATACTAGTATCAGGGAAAGAACCAGGGCAAATGATAGATTTGACATTGTCTCTTTTCTCTTTAGCTCTTCTCCTGTAAATTCTAATTTATAATCAAGCGGAAGCTTAACACCGGCAAGTGATGTTTCAGCTTCATTTATTACTTTATCAAATGCCGCATTGCCTTTTACCATAGCATATATATAGCATGTTCTTGACTGGTTTCTGCGGGTAATCTGCCTGGGAGCTGTAACTGTTTTTATCTTTGCCAGTTCACTCAGGGGGACTTTGATATTTCCCGTATTTATCATTATATCTTTCAGACTCAAAAGCGACAGATCTCCGAGCTTGATTGTAATGTCTTTCATCTCTCCGTCTTTCTCAAAGCTGCCTGCAGGAGATCCTGAAAGGTAGTTCTTAACCTGGCTGATAATGCTTTCGACAGTAACACTGTAATAGCTCGCCCTGAACCTGTCAATTTCAACCTCCACCTCCGGAGTCCCTTCATCGAGCGATGTTGAAATATTGTAGAGCCCGGAATTTGTTTCAAGTATAGCCCTGCATTCACGAAGGATTCTTTCCAGCTCAGACTGATCCTCACCCGAAATCTCAAGAGTAAATGGTGCCTCATTAGTTCCAAGTGAGGCCTGAAGGGCAGTTTCATCCCTTGTAAATCCTGTTTCAAGATCAGGAATTGTTTTAAGCCATTTCTCTATTACCGAAATTGACTCTTCTGCAGAACCCGAATACTGAGGATTCAAAACCACCTTTATTGTTGCAGTGTTATCACCTTTGGTCTGTCCGGTCTGACTAAAGGTTGAGTTATTATCACTTCCTGCCTGACTGTAAACCAGCTTCAGCTTATCACCCAGCAGTTCTTTTATCATTCTTTCGGCACCCGATGTTGTTTTTGAAGTCAGTTCGAGACTTGTTCCTTCCGGTAATTTGAGATTAACCGTGAATTCAGCAGATTCTGATCTGGGCATAAACTCACTCCCCAGTCCGGGAATCAGCAATGCGGTAAATCCCATAATTATCAGAGATACAACGAGTACTGTTATTCTTTTCACAATAACTGCTTCAAGAAACCTGCTGTACCAGTTGAATTTTAACGATTTTGCTGATGCTGCAGGCTTATTTTTATCCGGCAGCAGGACAGACACCAGCATTGGAATGATAAGCATTGCAACTGCAAGTGAAGACAAAAGCGAAAATGCAACTGTCCATGCCTGATCCTTAAACATCTCACCTGAAGCACCATGCAGGTAAACTATAGGGAGAAACACTACTATTGTAGTAACAGTTGAAGAAGTTATTGCAGCACCTACCTCACTGGTCCCTCTTGTCACTGCCTCTATAAATGGAACTCCTTCTTCCCTCAGTCTGGTAATGTTCTCAAGAACCACGATTGCATTGTCAACAAGCATCCCTGCTCCAAGGGCAAGTCCTCCCAGGGTCATTATGTTAAGTGTAAGATGGTTGAAATACATCAGGTTGAAAGTGGCAATGATGGAAATCGGAATTGCCATACTGATAACCAGTGTGGTGCCTATCCTTCTCAGAAATACATAAAGTATAAATACTGCCAGCAGGATACCAACTATGAGAGTATTCTTTACTTCACCTATTGCATTGTCAATGTAGTTTCCCTGATCATGGACTTTCGTAAAGCTGTATCCGGGTAATGCTTTTTCAAGATCCGCAATAGCCAGATCGAGACTCTTTACGACTTCCACTGTATTGAATTTTGGTTCCTTGTAAATCAGAAGTCCCACGCATCGTTCTCCGTTAAGGGTAACAATATTCACCGGATCCTTATTATCAAATTTTATTGTGGCAACATCCTTAAGGTATACAGGAACCCTGGCTGAAAGTGCAGCAGCAGATGCTCCTGTGGATAATGCTGGGGAGGCTGGAGTGGTTTCAGCAGCCTGTCTGAATCCGACAATTATATTTCCAATGTCTTCTGTATTTTCAAGTACACTTACTCCCTTAACCACATATTTGAGACCCATATCAATTATCGATCCTCCTGAAACATTTCTGTTATAGTTGCTGATCTGGGCTGCAATAACGTCGGAAGTAAGCCCGAATGATTCCAGGATATACCTGCTGGTTTCAATGACGACCTCACTTTCATCGATCCCTGAAAGTTTTACATCGGCAACACCCTCAATCCTTACAAGCTCATTTCTGATGTAGTTCTCGGCTGTTTTCCTGAGCTCATCCATATTGGTTATGGTTTCATGCTTCAGCCCTATAGTCATCACAGGAACTGCATTCGGGTCATATTGAGAAATCGTGAAATCCTCCAGGTCCGAATTCTGGCTGAATGAGTTTAGCTCTTTCTGCAGATCGAGAAAGGCCTCATCCATATCCTTGTTCCAGTTATATTCCACTGTAATGGTAGCTGATCCTGCCTGGGAAACGGAAGATACTTCCACAACATCACTCTGACGCATGGCCAGTGATTCAATCTGGTCGACGTAATTCTTTTCTATCTCTTCAGGCGGTCTCTCACCTGCCTTCAGTTCAATGTAGATCTTGGGATTGTTCAGATCGGGAAAAAGGTCGGTACCCAGTTTGCCGAATGAAATATAACCAAGCAGGACAACTCCCAGCACCAGCATGAGGACAGTAACCGGATATTTTACTGCAAATTGTGCAATCCTGTTCATGTTGCTACCTGATTATTTTTACTTTCGACTTGTTGCTGAGTGTCTCAAAACCGCTTGTTACAAGCTTTTCATTTACTGAAATCCCTCTTGTAACTTCAATATCTGTAAGGTTTTCAAGCCCCGTTTCGATTATCCTTTCATTGGCAATTCCCCTGTCAACAACAAAAACTGTCTTGCCACGCTGCCTTGAAAGAATAAGGTTTTTAGGGATCACTATTACCGAATCCTTCTGGTTAATCAGGATATCAGCCTTTACGAACATACCTGGTCTGAGCAGCAAACCCGCATTTGAAACTGAAATATTTCCTTTGAATGTCCTGGTATCAGGATCAATTGCAGGTGACAGCTGTGTAATACTGCCGGTTATTGTGTCATCGGGAATAGTATAGTTTGTAAGGCTTACCTTTTGTCCGGGCTTTATCTCCGATATATATTTTTCAGGAAGCTGCACATCGAGATACATAATATTGTAATCCATAATTTTAACTATTGTTGACCCTGTTTCTACCTGGCTCCCCTGTGTAAAATAAGGCAGATCAACAATAACACCATCGATGGGAGAGGTGATCCTCGTTTTTTCAAGCTGTAACCGCGAATTTTCAGCTGTTGTTTTGGCATTGCTGTAGTTTATACTGGCTGTTTTCAGCTCCTTCAGGGTTACACCTCCCTTTTCATAAAGTGATTCCTGTTTTTTCAGTTCACTTTCCATAAGCTCCATGTTAAGCTCATTTGTTTCCAGCTGAATAGAATTTACATATTCCTTATCCTCAAGCCTGGCAATAAGGGATCCGGCTCTGACCCTGTCACCCAGCTGCCAGTTCCTGCCGGTTTCAGGATTCTTCTCAAGGAAATATGTTGCAGTTATTTTTGTCCTGAGTTCAATATCTCCCTTGGGATAAACGGTCCCGGTGGTGCTTATATATTCACCTATATGCCTGAGTTTTAGATCTTCAACCGATACAGGTATTTCCACATCAGCATTCAGGTTCTGATCCCTGTTTTTACAGGAGTAAAGTACTGTAAGGAAAAGTGTTAAGATGAAAAATCCTTTTTTCATGATCGTATCTTTTTATATTTATTTATCCAAAGTCATTACAGGAGATACCGGCTCTTTCTTCTCGAAATCATAAAGTGTCTGTATCTTCAGATTGAGCAGTTCCAGTTTATAGGAGATAAGCGAGTTGGTATAGGAAAGCTGTTTTTCCGACAGCTGATTCTGAAAGATATTAAGATCCATACCTGTGAGGTCGCCATTCTTGTATTTTTCAAGGTTAAGATCGTATGTTAGCTGGGCATTTATTACAGATTGTCTTGCTATTTCAATCTGGTTCTGCAGGTTTATCAGGTTTCTGTAGATTTTCCTGATGCCCAGGATTATATTATTCTGTTCCTCTTCAGATGATACCTTGGCTGATTCTATGGAAGCTTCCGATGCTTTGATCCTTGCTTTCCTTTCACCCCAGTCCCAGAGCGGGATTGAAAGTGAAAGGGCAAACGATTCGTTGTCGGTTGGATTTTCATACAGGTTTTCAAGATTTTCACTATCTCCGAAAATGCCGACGGTTACGCCGAGGTTCCCTTTGAATTCATTCAGTGACTTGGTCTGGATCAGGTCAAATTGTGAAATCTCTATGTCAATTTCTCTCTGACGGAGTTCCATCCTGTTTGCCAACCCCTGATCAATTGCAAAGCTTATATCAACATTGACAGTATCGACTTCAATATTTGGAAGTACAATTATATCTTCGAGGAGACTGACTCCTATGAGTAGTTTGAAATCATCCTTTGCATTCTCAAGTGAAACAAGTGCATTTTCATAATCTGATTTTGTTGTGGCCAGGTTAAGTTCGGCCTGGAACATCTCCTCCCTTGCTGATATTCCGGCATCTACCTTGTTTTTCGATACTTCGTAGCTTTGCTGCATATTCTCATAGGCCTGTTTCGCTATGTCAAGACTCTGCTGTTGCTGGTATACATAGTAAAATGCCTGGGCAACCTGACGTTCAAGTCCAAGCAGCTGTATTGCATAATTGAGCTGTGAGTTCTCCAGCGCCAGTTCAAGTTCCTTCAGGGTCAGCTTTGTTCTGTTGTAAGTGAATAGCGGCTGATCGAGACTGATGGACAGATTGTTATTAAATCCTTTTGTGGATGTACCTGAATACTCACTGTATGAATCGGTATAACCGAATTTGTTAGACAGTGAAATTTTTGCATCAGTGAGCTTAATCGGCTGCATCACTGAGAATGTTCCAAAACTCTCGGTGGCATTATATGTATTATAGTCTGAGATAAGATTATTGAATTCCCTGCTCTGGGTGTAGCTAACCGGGTTAAGTGTCAGTGAAAACTGCGACTTGAGAGCTGCATTCTGGGCATTGAGATTCTCCTGGTTCCGGATAAGGTTAAGTCTTGTCTTCTTCATCGAAGGACTGTTCATTTCAGCAGTGCTTAGCGACTGCTCAAGTGTAAGTCCCTGCTGAGAAAAACCTGAAATATTAAATACAGGCAGGAATACAATACATAATAGCTTTAGTCTGACTTTCATTCTTAAGCGGTTCATATTCATTCAATTAATATTTTGTTTTAAAAACCCACCCCTAACCCCTCCCCGGGAGGGGAACTCTGTAACCAAAATCTCTTCCTCACGCCTGACGCCTGACGCCTGACGCCTGACGCCTGACGCCTCATTCCACTTTTACCCATTTCACTGCATCGCCAATTACAAGCCTGCCTGAAGACTGGTCTGAGAGGATGACCCTGGCTGTATCTTTCGACAGGTAGTATCTTCCGATATTGTTCCATTCTGCCTCTGCATTTTCATAGTCAACAGTTATTTCTTCAACACCATCATCATGATAAACTTTGTAATGATGATCCTTAAACCGGCTTTCTTCCTGTTCTCCTTCCCTGGCAACCGGCCCCTCCTGACCACCTTCCCTGTCTGTTCTTATCCGTCTTCTTTCCATACTTTTACCTATATAGCAGTAGACATCATAATAACCGGGTTCAGTGATATTGGCAGACCAAGTCAGAGGCCTGTCACCCGATCCTGTTCTTTTGTACACTGCTGATCTTACATATTTTCCATAGTAGGATGACTGGACAACAGGTTGCCAGTATTCTGGAATATTCCACTGGGCTACCTGCATATAAGATTTACTTCTTCTGTTTGTAATTCCGAAAAGCCTTTTCAGAGGTGCTTCAACAATATCAGCACCTGAACTGAAACCCGGATCTTCATTATCTACAATTATTTCCCCGGGATCACCATTTTCTGACGTAGCAATAATTTTTTCATCAGAAGTGAAGCTATTCTGATTCCTTCTTGATTTAATTATATTGTCAACCGGCATGTTTATTTCTCCCGGAATATTCCTTGCAAAAAGGGTATTTATAACTACTGCTCTTGGCTGCACGTCGGTAACGATAGAGATCATTTTTGTCTCCCCGGGTCCAAGAAGCACTATCTTTTCTATATCTGATGCCTCCATTCCTCTTCCCTGCATAAATGATTGTCCCGAACCAGGACCTTGTGGTGAAAAGCCTCCGGCTCCCGGTCTTCCCTGCCTCCCCGGACCTTCACCTCTGAATGAAATATTGAATACTCCCGGTACCGCTTCAGGATTTAAAGCCGTAAAGGATACCTGGTATCTTGATCTTTCATCTACAACAATCTCACTTACTCTTAGACCCGAAAAGAGGAACCCCGGCTGCTGCCTGCCATTGAACCACTTATCGAGGTAGGGATAAAAGTCAAAGTTGAACTCTTGCTTAACATCACTTCTGAATTTCATTAAATCGACACTCCTGAACTGATTTTCGTCGCAGTATTTTCTGAACCATTTATTGAATTCTTCAATTCCTGCTTCCGATCGCAGCAGGTTAAACAACCAGTCACCCTTAACTCCGAGTACTACCCTTACTGTATCTCCTTTGGGGTTTTCGGCAAGAAGTTCACTGAAACTCTTTGTTCTCAGTATCAGGTTTGCTTTGTCGATTTCGGAGAGTGAGCCGAGCATCGATAAAAATCCGGTTCTTGATCCCTGCTGAAAAAGATGCTGCAAATGGGATTCGAACACTGCATTTATTACCGGGAACTCAGAGGAATGGAAGTTATTCCGGTAAAAATAAAAGCTTGGTCCCAGCCGGTATCGCGAAGGTTCAGAATAAGTGCTTTCATCATTGTTGTTCCTGGCATATACAGTATTGGTACCGCTTATAAAATTTTCTCTCATGAAATCATTAAAAAGCCTTATCTGTAACTCCTTGTCTGTTATTACCTGGTTGTTCCTTGCCATCCTTTTTTTCTGGTTTTTGAACCGTTGACCAAAGCCGGCGTTTTCAAGGGAAGAGAGTCTTTCTGGCAGAAGGATTAGTGATGGCTGAACTTCCGCTCTTGTCTGTGTACTCTGCCGGGTATAAGAATAAAACTGAGCAGGCACCTCAACAAGGCTGAGTGTTTTAAAGGGATAATCAGATGAGAATGATGTTTCAAGATCTCTCATGATGCCTGAAATAAGGTTTGGCAGAGTATCTTTCAGTTCTGTCAGGTCTTTTTTATAGTAATCATTCCCCGGGAAAAAATGGGTTATATATGTTATGGAGTCAACTTTTATGGTATCAGAGCGGTAGTTCCCCATTGCAAGCGTCAGTCCTGTAAGAGGACTTTCAGGTGTAAACGTATATCCGGCTGAATCAAATTCTCTCCTTCCCTGGGAAACTGCTACAAGTCCTTTCACAGATTTTACTTTCAGCGTGTAATTTGTGAAATCGATTTTTATCCTGGCCGGGTTTGCAGGATAGAAATTCAGTGATGCCACCGGATACCAGTTAGTTTCAGGAGTAAGGAGAAGATAATTATCAGTCAGGAAATACTGCCTTTTGCTTACATTAAACATTGCAATCCTGTTAATATTATCCTTCAGATTACCACTGAAGTCAGGTGCACAATAAGCTTCGTTTATTCTGCCCGTATACTCAATTTTCAGACTGTCACTCATCCCGGGGAGAAGTACTTTACCGGGCATGACTTCTATAACATGGTTATATATCTTATATTCAAGATCACGGGCTTGTGCTGTTATTTTATTAACAGTGAGTGAAGGATTCAGCGAGAACAGGTAAGTTTCAAGAGGTTCTCCGTTATCATTGGTAATCTTAAGATAAGCTTCGGCCTCGATAGTCTCGCCTTCGTGTGTCAGTTCAATTGAAACATCTGTAAGCACAGGGAATATCCGGTTTTCAAATTCACGGTTTGTTTCAGTGACTCTTTCCCGGGTCTCATAATTGTTTGTTACAGCAGTGTAAATTTTGTATCCGCAAAAAACAGATGCTGATACAGACAGGATCAGAAATAGTACAGCCAGTGATGTGTGGAGTTTTGACTGTGGCAGTCTTTTGAATATCAGTACGGTACCCATAACCATTGCCATGCCTGCGAAGAAAAAGAGGAGCCGTTGTATTATTATTCCTTCAACGTTGTCGAAACCGATCACTTCGGATTTATATACCGGCAGACCAAATGCCATGTAATCAAAAATTGATCCGGCCCTGTACCAGAACCAGAACATGTCAAGTGCAGCAATACCAAGTAATATCAGAAAAGTAATAGCCTGATTCCTTATTACTGACATGAGGAGAAAAGCCAATCCCAGACTGAATACAATGGTTGGTATTGTAAATATCAGGATGTACTGCAGATAGGAGAGTATGTCAACCGATATACTTTTTGAGATTATATTCATCAGCAGGCCGATGCAAAGAATAATTATATTGAGACCGAGAAAAAGCCTGATGATTCCCCATGTTTTTCCAAGGACATATTCGAAGTTTGACATAGAACGGGTATAGAGAACTTCATTGGTATCAAGTTTCTTGTCCCTTCTGAGGAAATCGGCTGCCAGGAATATCACAACAATAGCCTGCCCTATATTCAGAAGATAGAGATTAATCAGAGGGATAGTTGATGGAATTGATATAAGTTCCCAGGGCTGCCCGCCAACAGGGGAAAACAACCCTATATTCATGAAACTAAAGATGACGAGTGATCCTATTGTGAAAAGTCTGAAAAACCAGCTTCTCCTGAGGATTACTGTCTCATACTTAGCTACAGTACCTGCATTGTGCAGAAATGACATCTTTTATTTAACAATTAATCAGTAATATATGTCCTGAGTTTATGCTCCATATAGTAAACATAAGCATCTTCGATATTCGGCTTAACCTTTGTTGCCCTGAATTCAGGAATATCATCAGACACTATCTGTACCTCCCATCCTGTTTCTACGGGAACAGTTGAGATTACATTGTATTTCTCCTTTACAATATCATATTCATGCGGACTCAGTACCATGCGGAAAACATGACCTTCAGCCTGGTTTACCAGATTTTCAGGGGACCCGTTAAATACCATCTCTCCCTTATTAAGCAGAGCCATCCCCTGACATGTTGATGATATATCACCAACAATATGTGTTGAAAGAATGATTATAACCTCTTTCCTGCTGAGTTGTGAAAGGATGTTCCTGAATCTTATTCTCTCATCGGGATCGAGTCCTGTGGTGGGTTCATCCACCACAATTATCCTTGGATTTCCTATCAGGGCCTGAGCAATTCCAAGTCTTCTTTTCATTCCACCGGATAGCTTGTTTGCTTTTCTGTCACGGACTTCAAGCAGTCCAACCTGGTCGAGAAGCCTGTCAACCTCTGCTTTTCTCTCTTTCCTGTTTTTCATCCCGGCCAGGGAACCTGAGTAGTCGAGAAATTCCCAGGTTTTGAGAGAAGTAAAGAACCGGAAATCCTGCGGAAGGTAACCAAGCATGAACCTTAGTTTCTCCCTGTTTTTCTGAATGTCCATACCATCAACCAGCACAACACCTGATGTGGGTTTCATCAGTGCAACCAGGATTCTCATCAGACTTGATTTCCCTGCACCGTTTGGACCAAGCAGTCCAAACATACCTGTTCCAAGTTCAAGATTTATGTCTTTAAGTGCATGGTTGCCGTTTGGGTATATCTGGTTAAGACCGCGGATCTCAATTTTCATAAAAGTCTGTAAATCATGTGAAAGTTACTTTCACTTTATTAGACGCTATAAAGACGGTAAATATTTCAATTGTGACAGTGAATATCGGGATTTTTGAAAAATAAAATTCCAGTGAATCAAATTTACAGAAGTTACATGAAAGAAAATGATTGACATAGCCGTTTATTGCATAATAAAACTAATTCATATTTTTGTAGCCTAAATATCAGCTGGTGGTCTATCAGACGAATAAAAGAAAAATAATCAATGATCCGGTTTATGGATTTATAAGTATTCCCGGTGAATTTATCTTTGATGTTATTGAGCATCCCTGGTTTCAGAGGCTGAGAAACATTAAACAGCTGGGACTTACAAGCTTTGTTTATCCGGGTGCGAATCACAGCAGGTTTCAGCATGCTATTGGGGCTTTTCACCTGATGGAAATGGCGGTAGGTACACTCAGAAGTAAAGGTGTTGAGATTTCTCATGAGGAGGAGGAGGCTACTTATCTTGCAATTCTTTTGCATGATATCGGTCACGGTCCTTTTTCACATGCACTCGAAAGTTCTATTATAGAAGGCATTACACATGAAGATATTTCGCTTCTCCTTATGCAGAAACTTAATGAAAAGTATACAGGGAAGCTTTCAATGGCAATAGATATTTTCCTTGACAGATACCACAGAAAATTTCTACATGAACTGATTTCAGGCCAGATGGATATGGACCGGCTTGACTATCTGAGACGTGACAGCTTTTTCACAGGAGTGATTGAAGGATCAGTAGGTTCTGAAAGGATAATCCGGATGCTGAATGTTGCCGATGAGCATCTTGTTGTGGATGAAAAAGGTATATATTCTCTCGAGAAGTTCCTTATTGCCAGGAGGCTGATGTACTGGCAGGTATATATGCATAAGACTGTACTGTCATCTGAAAGTCTACTCGTTAAGCTTCTTCAGAGAGCGAGGGAACTTTCAACAACAGGGGTTGACTTATATACCACACCGGCATTAAAGTTTTTTCTGAGAAACAAGTTTGAGAAACATGATCTCTGGCGCGAAGGGATGTTTACTCCGGGTCTTATTGCCACAAATTTTGTCCGTCTTGATGATACTGATATCCTTGCCTCAGCCAAATACTGGACTGATCATTCCGACAGGATTCTCTCAGACCTTGCGGGCCGCTTAATAAACAGGAATCTGTTTGCAATTGAGCTCCAGAATGATCCCTTCCCTGAGGAAAAGTTTGACAATCTCAGAAATACTGCAGCGGAACTGATGAAAATTAATCCTGAACATCTTTGTTATTATGTTTTTACCGGGACAATTTCAAACCTGGCATACACCCCTGACGCTCCTGAGGTTAAGATTCTGCTAAAAAGCGGTAAAACTGATGTCATTTCATCAGTTTCAGATATGTTCGATCAGAGGTTTATCTCAGAAAGAGTTACAAAATATTTTATTTGTTATCCAAAAGAATGCAGGTAATTAAAATCTATTATTATGGAATTTACAGCTTCAGTAATTGCAGGTTTTTTAAAGGGTGAGGTAGAAGGAAATCCCGAAGTAAAGGTAAACACAATTGCCAAGATTGAAGAAGGACATGAAGGTGCCCTTTCTTTCCTCGCGAATCCTAAATATGAGCACTATATCTATACAACCAATTCATCCATTGTGCTTGTTAATAAATCATTCGTACCTACAGCTGAAATAAAGGCAACCCTTATCAGGGTAGATAATGCATATGAATCTTTTGCATCACTTCTCAGGCTTGTAGACCAGGCACGTCCACGAAAGCAGGGGATTCATCCGACTGCAGTTATTGAACCGTCAGCCAAAGTAGGATCTGATGTATATATAGGCCCATATGCCTATATCGGAGATAATTGCGTTATTGGAGACGGATGTTCGCTTTATCCAAATGTGTATGTAGGTGATAATTCGAGGATTGGAAGCAGATCTGTCCTATATCCCGGAGTTAAAGTATATCATGAATGTATCCTGGGAGAAGGATGTATTATACATGCAGGAAGTGTTATAGGCAGTGATGGTTTCGGATTTGCACCGCAGTCGGAAAACGAATTTATGAAAATTCCCCAGTTGGGAAATGTAATCCTTGAAGATCATGTTGAGATAGGAGCCAATGTTACGATTGACAGAGCAACAATGGGTTCAACAATTATAAAAAAGGGGGTTAAGCTCGATAACCTTATCCAGATAGGGCATAATGTAGTGATCGGCGAGAATACAGTAATGGCAGCACAGACAGGGATAGCTGGATCTACAAAGATTGGAAGGAATTGTATGTTTGGAGGCCAGGTTGGTATCGGCGGTCACATAGGGATTGCAGATGGAACCAAGGTTGGTGCACAGGCCGGCATAATCAGCAATATCAAAGAGGAAAACACAATAATCCAGGGATCTCCTGCAATTGAGATAAAACAATTCATGAAATCATCAGTTCTGTTCAGAAAGCTGCCAGATATGAACACAAAGCTTGAAACTCTTGTAAAAGATGTAGAGGCGCTGAAAAAGAGATAGTTCAATCCTTATTCGATACAGAATATGCTGTTTTCTTTATAGTTATAGGCCATTTATATGGATAGTTCGATTTTTTTTTACTTTTTTTGTATCCTGAATCGTGAATCAATAAAAGAAACTCATGAGTGAAAAGCAAAGGACTCTTGCGAAGGAAATAAGCCTTACAGGAAAAGGATTACATACAGGAATAAATGTCACAATTACTTTCAAGCCGGCACCGGCAAATCACGGATACAAATTCTGCAGGACAGACCTTCCAGGAAAACCTGTAGTTGATGCACTTGCTGAGCATGTTACCGATACTTCCAGGGGAACAACACTTGTTCATAATAACGCATCAGTGCAGACGATAGAACATGTGCTGGCCGCACTGCACGGACTAAGGATTGATAATGCACTGATTGAGATGGACGGACCGGAAGCTCCCATCATGGGGGGGTCTTCATGGAAATTTGTTGATGCGATTAAAGAGGCCGGTATAGTTGATCTAAAAGAAGACAGGAATTATTTTGTTGTAAAACAGAAGATCACATATTCCGACGAAGAACACGGGGTTGACCTTATAGTTTATCCCGATGACCATCTCAGTATAAATGTCCTTATCGATTATAATTCACACATACTAGGCAATCAGTATGCAATACTTGACTCGATTGATGATTTTGAAAAGGATATTTCAAAGAGCCGTACTTTCGTATTTTTTCATGAGCTTGAGCCCCTGTTTAAAATGGGACTTATCAAAGGAGGAGATCTTGATAATGCAATAGTAATTCTCGAGAAGGAAGTTGAACAGGCTGAGATAGACAGGATAGCAAAACTGTTTAACCGTCCCGGAATAAATACTCACACTGCAGGAATACTGAATAATACTGAGTTAAGATATCCGAATGAACCTGCGCGTCATAAGCTCCTTGATATTATGGGCGACCTGGCTCTTGTAGGTCATCCTATTAAGGGAAAAGTAGTTGCAACACGCCCGGGACATCTTGCAAATACAAGACTTGCAAAGATTATGAGACAGGAGATGAAGAAAGCCCTGTCCAAAAAAGAAGTTCCTGTTTATGACCCAACACAGCCACCGGTTTACACAGTTGAGGAAATACGTAAAAAGCTTCCTCACAGGTTTCCGTTCCTGCTTGTTGATAAGGTAATTTTACTCGGGGAGAGCTCAATTGTCGGTATAAAGAATGTTACTTTCAATGAGGCATTTTTCCAGGGACATTTCCCGGAAGAGCCTGTCATGCCGGGTGTCCTCCTGGTGGAGGCACTTGCCCAGACAGGCGGTCTGCTGGTACTGAGCACTGTAGATGATCCTGAAAAATACTCTACCTATTTCCTTAAAATTGATAAAGTAAAATTTAAAAGCAAGGTTGTTCCGGGCGATACGGTAATCCTGAAGATGGAACTGACCGATCTGATAAGGAGGGGCATTGTTACAATGTTCGGGCAGGCATTTGTTGGCAATAAACTGGTACTTGAAGGAGAACTTACAGCACAGGTGGTTAAAAATAAAATATAGCATAATGATCTCAAATTTAGCTTTTGTACATCCGGAAGCGAAATTAGGAAAGGATGTTAAAATTGATCCGTTTGCATATATCGACCGAAATGTTGAAATAGGCGATGGAACCTGGGTTGGTCCCAATGCAACTGTACTTTATGGAGCAAGGATAGGTAAGAACTGCAAGATTTTCCCCTCATCCGTTGTTTCGGGGATACCTCAGGATCTTAAGTTTGTGGGAGAGGAGAGTACTGCCGAGATTGGCGACAATACAACAATACGTGAAGGAGTAACTGTTAACAGGGGAACAGCAGCAGTTGGTAAAACTGTGGTTGGGAACAATTGTCTCCTGATGGCTTATGTTCATGTTGGTCACGACTGTGCGATTGGCGATTATTGTATAATTGGCAATGGTTGTGGTCTTGCCGGAGAGGTTAAGGTACATGACTGGGCAATTATCAGCGGCGGTACTCTGGTTCACCAGTTTGCCAGGATCGGGGCTCATGTTATGATCGGAGGTGGTTCAAAGGTAAGAATAGATGTTCCTCCTTATATTAAAGCAGATCGTGAACCTCTCGCATACATGGGATTAAACTCAGTCGGGCTTACAAGAAGAGGATTCGAGAAAGAAACTATTGATGAGATCCACAATATCTACAGGGTACTTTTTCAGAGCGGTTTAAATAACTCACAGGCTCTGCAGAAGGTCGTTGATGAATTCAAACCATCAAAGGAGAAGGATTACATAGTTGATTTTATTAAGACCTCTGAAAGAGGAATAATCCGGGCAAGGTAATCAGCCTCCTTTCCAACCCTGGGCTGAGATCTCAACTTCGGAACCATCATCTCCTACTATGTAATTACCTGTACCTGACGAAGTCATATGACCTATAACCCTGACCGTCTTAAGGTTTTCAATCTTATCAATATTTTCAAGAGGTAGTGTAAACAGAAGCTCATAATCTTCTCCTCCGTTAAGGGCTGGTGTAATAGGATCGATATTAAATTCTTCCGCAAGCTTAGAGGTCTCATAATCAACAGGTATCTTACTGTAAAAGATCCTGCAACCGGTATCAGACTGCCTGCATATCTGGATCAGATCCGAGGCAAGTCCTTCAGAAACATCAATCATTGATGAAGGTCTTATATTAAGGGATTTGAGCTCACTCAGAACAGGCGAAGGGAATTCTGGCTTCAGTTGTCTTCCTATTACATATTCATAACCCGAAAGATCAGGCTGGATAACCTTTTCCTTTTCAAACAGCCTTCTTTCTCTTTCTAAAAGCTGCAGTCCCATAAATGCTGCACCAAAGTCGCCGGTTACACAGATGAGATCGTTAGGTCTGGCCCCGTCACGTTTGATTATGCTGCCTTTTTCTGCATAACCTGTGGCCGTAACACTTATTGTTAATCCGGTAACAGAACTGCTTGTATCACCACCTGCAAGGTCAACCTTATACTTATTGCATGCCATATTAATACCCTCATACAGCTCTTCAATCTGCTCAACAGAAAACCGTGAACTGATACCCAGTGATACAAATACCTGGGTTGGAGTTCCGTTCATGGCATAGATATCAGAAATGGCCCTGATCACGGCTTTATAGCCGAGATGCTTCATGGGAGTATAAATAAGGTTGAAATGAATGCCTTCCAGGAAAAGATCTGTAGACAGCAGAGTAAGATTCTTACCTGAATCGATTACGGCAGCATCATCTCCTATCCCTGTAACTGTTGTTTTATTGACACTCCTGAATTTTTTTGTAATATGGTTTATCAGTCCGTATTTACCATATTCACTTATTGGTGTTTTATTCTCACTCATGGTAGTAAAATTTATCTGCGAAAATCTGCGAAATCAGCGGGAAAAACAATTAAAATTTCCCGCAGATCACGCTGATTTTCGCAGATTATTATGTTGTTAAATATTTACAATATCCCTGCCGAACGGACTTAAGGCAATTGCAGTGAGTTTGAAATGCTGAAGCCCGAAGGGTATTCCTATTATTGTTATGCAGAGAAGAGCCCCGAAGAAGGCATGTGTTATTGCAATCCATAATCCGCCGCATACAAGCCAGAGGATATTCATCAGTATGTAAAGGCATCCGGATGCTCTCGAATGTACTCTTGTATCTCTGCCAAAAGGCCAGATTGCCATTGCCGCCATCTTAAGAGTCTGAATTCCGAAGGGAATTCCTACAATTGTGATCATAAGAAGGATACTTCCGATAAAGTATTCAATGGCAATTATTATGCCCCCGAATATAAGCCATATTAGATTTCCCAGGATTTTCATTGTTAATGAGTTAACAATTATTCAAGGATTACACTCTTGTCTTTCGGGTATTTTACCGAATAAGAAAGCACTATCTGTCTTGACTCCTGTGGTTTCATTTCAAGATCCCATTTTATTTCACCGGTCTGCGGGTTCAGCCTTCCTTCGGAAAGTTCAACAGCTTCAACCGTAATCCCGCTGTTTGATGATACAGGTATCTGATCATTAAGAGTAATTTTAATACCGGTTGATTTATTGTTCCTGATGGTCAGAAGAAATGAATAATTTTCGGTTTTGTTTGCACCGATAATCTTTTTGCTTGTGAAGTCCTGTCTCTTTTCACGTTTGACAAGTATGCTGTTATCAGTGCCGAGTGATAGTGTTAAGGTATCAGTCAGCTGGTTTACACTCAGATTGGATTTACCTACATAAGAGTTCTCAAAGTAAAGTATCGCCTCTCCTGACTGGAGGCTGAGTTTTGACCAGTCTGTTATATTGGCAGTTAAGTAGGCGTATTGTGAAAGTTTGGGAAGGGTAACATACTTGTATTCAGCAGGAGCTGTGAGTCTTTGTATTTCAACAGTCTGAATTTTGCCATCAGATGGTACTGAATATGGAATTGCCACATCAAATGTTATTGTTGTCTCACCGGTCTGTTTCATAACAGGGACAGGTGCGGCTTCCATAGCTACTGATTCCTCTTTCATTAACATAACTTCTGCTGCAGCCGGGGCAGCATCACGGGCAACTCCGGCAGATTTGGCCTGTCTCATTACGGGTACCGGTATATAGAAATCAACAAACCAGGGATATAATACAGGGATATCGCCGCTGATCCAGGGAGTTGCATTTGAAAAGCTCAGCTTTACATCATTCCATGGTACACCTGAGTTCTGATAGACATTTGCCTTGTAGAAAATTGTAACAGGATTTTTTATATCATTCACCCTGATGTCGTAGGACGGGTACCATCCTGCGTTCATTACCACATAGCTGAATGTCAGTTTACTGCTAACCTGCTTTTCAGATGAGACAGTTACATAAATTTCACCGGACGGAAGATTCTGTTTACCGAGCCTGTCAGAAATCTGTTTCTGTAGTGCTGTAATCTGCTTTTCATAATCTTTAATCTGACGGTTCTTCTTCAGGACTGTCATGGTTACCTGGTCCATATTGCTTGTGTAAAGTTCCATGACGCTCTTCAGTTGTTCAACAGAAAATGTTGTTTCCTTGACGAGTATCGCCCTGTTGGCTACCAGGAAAGCCTCCTTTTCCTTCAGAACGGTTATTGCCGCTTTTTCGTCTTCCACCTTTAGCAGCAGTGCATCAAGCTGTCCTCTTAAAGTTTTTATCTCAGACGACTCCTCGAGGTTTTGCATAAAATTGTTCTGATGATTTACAGAGAGAATTGTAAACTCGCCAAATCCTTTCACCTGAACACTCTGCGGATCAATATATGGTGATAATGCAGATAACTTCAGAACTGCTTTTCCGGCAGCAATGTTAACCTGTGTTTCATGATCGATCTGAGCCCTGTCGGGGAAGACCGTAACATGTTTTATTTCAGCCTTTATCTCTTTTTCTGATTGTCCGTTTACATAAAAACAGGCAAAAAGAATACCGGTTAATATGAAATAAAATCTTTTCATAAGATGAATGTGAATTAGCTATTAAAGATAAGGAATTTTTATTCCTCAGCTGCCTGCTCAGAATTTATCACCTGTGTGCAAATGGCTTACAACTCCTCCCGGGGCTCCGCTTTCTTTAACAGCTTCATTCTGACCAGCCATAGGGCAGCCGGGGACAGGACAGTCAACAATCTTATGCTCTTTGTTATCAGCAGGTTCCCATCCCATGGTAAGTAAAAGAACAAAGAACCCGATCACATAGGCAACAGTAACGTGCCATCCATTTTTAACCCATGAAAAAACATTACGTCCTTCAGGGAATTTGTTGGTAATAGCCACACCAGCTGATGATCCAAACCAGATCATCGATCCGCCGAAACCAACGGAATAAGCCAGCATACCCCAGTCATAATGACCTTGTTCAAGACAAAGTTTTGTAAGAGGGATATTATCGAAAACAGCTGAAAGGAATCCAAGTGAAAATGCGGTAACCCAGGATGCATCCGGAAGTTCTTCCACAGGCATTAGAGAAGCACAGAATACGAGACAAAGAAGAAATATGGTGCCTTTTATGGCTCCGGGCACTTCCTTCCATGGTACAGGACGAATTGCTGCTCCGATAACAATCGCTATCCATACTCCAAGTGCAGGCATATCATAAAGAATATTTGAAATAATGGCACCGGCAAGGATGAGAGCAACATTAAATATCTTCAGCCAGTCAATCTTAACTGACATATCACCTTCCTTGTGGATACTCTGATATTTATCCTGCTGATGTGCTGCAAACCAGGCGAAGAATAACAAAGCTGTTCCGGCAGCAATGAATCCGTGGAAAACATTCAGGGCACTTACCCCGTCAATCCACATCATTGTTGTTGTTGTATCACCAACAACACTTCCTGATCCTCCGGCATTGCTTGCTGCAACAATAGCTGCAATATAACCTATATGCACCTTTTTCCTGAAAACAACCAGTGCTATTGTTCCGCCTATAAGGGCTGCTGCAATATTGTCAAGAAATGAAGAAAGAACAAATACAAAAACAAGTAAGATGAATGGTCCTTTCCAGTCATCGGGGAGGAATCTCGGAAGCACATCAGGAACGCCTGACTCCTCAAATATTTTTGAAAGAATTGCAAAACCCAGAAGGAGACCAGTTAAATTCAGTATAATACCCCATTCTCCCTGGCGCATTCCCTTGTCTATCAACTGGTCAGTCAATGAGTTTTCTCCCCACATATGTTCTCCGAAATGAAATCCGTGGTCAAATAGCAGTTTAAAAGTTATCAATACGCTGAGTCCGATTACTGCAACCCAGAATGTCTGGTTATGAAAAAGCGCAACCCCAAGGAGTATTAGTCCGAAAATAATAAATTCAATCCTTACGGGACCTAATGATGGAACCTGCCCTCCCGCTGCAAAAAGTGTTACCGGAGAAAGTAGGACTAAAATCATTAAAAACATTTTTCTGCTGCTGTCTGACAGAATAGATCTTAAATAGGAAATCATATAATTCGTTATTTTATGAAGGTTTTGAAAATTCGGGC
>CALMJY010000341.1 GCA_937864815.1 uncultured Bacteroidota bacterium | reverse complement strand
ACAAATACAAACTCTACTTTACAAAAGAGAGCTTCGATCTTTTCTATCCGAGCTACGGCGATACATGGCCGCTATTTAACGGTGCTATGGGATTCACTTTTGAACAGTCAGGCGGAGGGGTATCAGGATTATCATACAAGCTTGAATCCGGAGATACATTAACATTAAAGGACAGAATTGACGGGCATTTCACCGCAGCCATGGCAACAATAAAAGTCTCATATGAAAACCGTGAAAAGCTTATCTCCGAATTCAATAAATACTTTTCTGATAATGGTAAAAATCCTGCATTCCAGTATAAATCGATAATCATAAAAGGATCAAACGAAAAATCGAACATCAGAAATATGCTCCAACTGTTTGACAATCATCAGATCAGGTACAGTTATGCCGGGAGTACCGGGAAAAAAGTAAAAGGATTTGACTATTCGGTCAATAAGGATGGTGAAGTTACAATCGAGAAGGGAGATATCCTTGTAAGTGCCTTCCAGCCCCAGTCCAGATTTGTTCAGGTACTATTCGAACCTGACAGCAAGGCAAGTGATTCAATCACATACGACCTTTCGGCCTGGGCGCTCCCATATGTTTACAACCTGAAAGCATATGCAATTGAAGAAAAGATAACACCTGATACCGGTAAAGTGATTATACCTGAAATTAAAAATGAAGTTGCTGCCTCCAAACCATATGCATATATAGCAAACTATCAGGGTTTTGATGAACTCAGATTTGTGGCAGCACTTTACAGGAGTGACATCAAAATCAGGTATTCCATGAAACCTTTCAAAATTAACGGGACAGGTTTCAACAGGGGAACTATTATTGTAACCAGGGGAGATAATAAAAATACCGGTGACAGATTTGACGGTATCATAAGAAAAGCAGCAGATGAGGCAAATATCCGCCTTGTCTCTGTTGAAACCGGACTTGTTGAAACAGGGAAGGATTTCGGTTCAGCATATTCTCCTCTTCAGAAAAAAAGGAAAATTGCAATGCTATGCGGAGAGGGAACTTCCTCATCATCAGTTGGCGAACTCTGGTATTTTTTTGAAAGAGAACTCAATTATCCTGTCTCACTTATCAATACAAAGGATGCCACACAGGCAGATCTTTCTGATTATGATCTGCTTATTCTGACATCAGGGAGCTATTCTAATATGAAGGATACAATTGCAGACTATGTCAGGAGAGGCGGAAGAGTTCTGGCTTTAGAGAATGCAATATCGGTCTTCAACAATCCAAAACTTACATCTCTCGGAAAAGCTGTTGAAACTAAAAGTGCTGAGGATAAAGCTGCTGAGAAGAAAATTAAGAGTGACGATACAATACATCTCAGAAAATTCGAATACATAACCGAGAGCAGATACTCGATCTCAAGCCGCTCAGCAGGAAGCATTTACAGGGTAAAAATTGATGAAACGCATCCCTATGCTTTTGGTCTGGGCAGGGAGTGGTTCATTATGAAAAGAACAGCCGGTTATCCATTCCTGCCGGCCGGTAATAACATTGGATATATTCCTGACAGGGAGCCTTTTTCAGGATTTGCCGGGTTTAAATACAAGGATAAGATAAAAAATACGCTGGTTATCGGATCCGAAAATATCGGAAAGGGTGAAGTGATTTATATCACAGATAATCCCTATTTCAGGGCTTTCTGGAAGAGTGGCCGGGTTCTCGTGGGAAATGTTGTGTTAAGATAGGTGCTGGGTACTGGGTACTGGGTACTGGGTACTGGGTACTGGGTACTGGGTACTGGGTACTGGTTGCTATGGTTGCTGGTTGGTTGCTGGTTCCCCTCCAGGGAGGGGTTAGGGGTGGGTTTTTCAGGTTCTCAGTCCAGTATCCAGTGAAACTCATTACAACTCCATGTTAAAATAAGGAAAATATGAATAAAACAAAGCTGTTATCAGCAATATTAGTGACCTCAATAGTAGCTATTTCTCTTTCATGTAATGATAATGATCTGAAGCGTGGTGAAGACAGTATCAATTCTAAGGACATGGAGAGCTATATCCGCAGTCTGGCTTCGGATGAATTCATGGGACGTAAACCATTCACACCGGGAGAGAAGAAAACCGTGGATTATCTTGCTGAACAGTTAAAAAGAATAGGATATGAACCGGTTTTTGGTGATAGTTATTTTCAGGAGGTCCCGATGCTTGAAATAAAATCAGAGGTAAACGGTGAGACAATAATAGCAAATGGAATAAATAAAATCGCACTTAGTTCTCCGGATGATATTGCCGTAACTTCCCCCAGGATTTCAGATGAGGTAAACATAAAAGAATCTGAAATGGTCTTTGCAGGATTCGGAATATCAGCTCCTGATCAGAATTGGGATGATTTCAGGGATCTTGATGTAAAGGGCAAAACAATAGTGGTACTGATAAATGACCCCGGGCTTTATACCGGTGATTCAACACTCTTCAAAGGCCGTGAGATGACTTATTACGGCAGATGGACCTACAAATTTGAAGAGGCAGCCAGACAAGGGGCTGAGGGGATACTGATTATCCATGAAACAGAAGGAGCAGGTTATCAGTACACTATACCCCGTAAGAGTGCTATCTCACCGAAGCTGTACATGCAGACTGCTGACAGTAACCGTACTATGTGTTCATTCACAGGATGGTTATCGGCCGCTGCCGCCGATTCCCTGTTTGCTCAGGAAGGCTTTAAAGTTGAAGACCTCAGAAAAGCAGCATGTAAAAGAGATTTTCAAGGTTTTAAATTAAAAAGCAGGATTTCATTATCAGTTAAAAACAGCATGTCATTTAATACATCAACAAATGTTGCAGGTGTTCTAAGGGGAACTTCACGTGCCGATGAGTGTATTGTATTTTCTGCACACTGGGACCATTTTGGTATTGGTGAAAAAGAGAATGGCGATTCAATCTATAATGGTGCCGTTGATAACGGAACTTCTATGGCCTGGGTATTTGAGATCGGTGAGGCATTCACAAAAATCAGGAAAAAACCAGAAAGGTCAGTCATCCTGTTTTACCCCACAGCCGAGGAACAGGGTCTGCTGGGATCATCATATTACACTGAAAATCCCCCCTTCCCTGTTGAAAAAACAGTTGCCTGCTTCAATAATGATCTTATGCTCCCGAACGGGAGAATGAAGGATGTTATGATAACCGGATACGGACATTCTTCTCTTGATGAAATGATAAAAGAAGCCGCAGAAAGACAGGACAGGTATATTGTCCCTGATCCAAATTCCCATACCGGTATGTTTTACCGTTCCGATCATTTCCCTTTTGCACGTAAAGGTGTTCCTTCTGCGTTCGTCAGAGGCAATCTTGACAGCCGTGAGCAAGGTAAGGAATGGGCTGCCAGGATGGAAAGAGATTATATTGACAACAGGTATCACCGGCCTTCCGATAACTTTGAACCTGATACCTGGAATCTGGAAGGTATCGCAGAAGATGCAAGGTTAGTATTCTATGCAGGTTACAGACTTGCCACGACAGACTATTTCCCTCAGTGGAAAAAGGGATCGGAGTTTCACAGATAAACTGGGCACTGGGTGCTGGGTACTGGGTGTCAGGATCTCGATTATTCTTCTCAGCACCAAGCACCAAGCACCCAGAACCCAGCACCAAGTACCTGGTACTTAACACCTCTAACAATACCACCCAGAGCTTCATTTAACAAATATTATTTAGAATGAATATAAATTTCTGTTATTTTATTAACAGTGTTAATATTTTCACATATAATAAATATATTTGCATGATAATTAAAACCGGGATCGGGTATGTCAAATTTCCAGACTATCTTAAACCCTGTTAAAATGGAGACTTTATATTAAATATTGATGCATGATCAATAATAGATCATTGAAAACCTAATAAATAACAGCATGTCAAAAATCACATCACTTGCGGATCTGAATAAGAGACGCGAAGAAATGAAGACAGGGCTCGACATCCGGACAAAAGCCCTTGATCCTGAAAGAATTGTACAGGTCAAAGTATCTATGGCCACATGTGGTATTGCAAGCGGAGCAAAAACCATCATGGAATTCTTCCTTGAGCATCTTGACAGGAGGAACGTGTCAGCAGTTGTAACCCAGACCGGTTGTATGGGTTACTGTTATGCAGAACCGACAATTGAAGTGAAACTCCCGGGCCAGTATCCGGTGGTATTCGGTTATGTCGACCTGAAACGGGCAGATCAGATTATTGAAAAGTATATAAAGACAGGTGAACTGGTCGATGGTATCATCCCTGTAAATTATCAGATAATTGACTTAAAAGAATAAGGAGGAAATATTATGTCGAAATACAGTATGCATCTTCTGGTATGTGGCGGTACAGGCTGCCACGCTGCAGAAAGCGATGCTATTGTCTGCAATCTCAGGGATGAACTGGAAGCAAAGGTACTGACGGATAAAGTACAGGTTATCAAAACCGGTTGCTTTGGTTTCTGTGAAAAAGGACCTATAGTTAAAGTAATGCCTGACAATACATTCTATGTTCAGGTTAAGCCCGAAGACACCCAGACAATTATCGATGAGCACATCATCAAAGGCAGAAAAGTAACACGGCTGCTCTTTAAGGATCCATCCACAAAAGAAGCAGTATCTGACTCAAAACACATGGATTTCTATAAGAAGCAGATGAGGATAGCACTCCGGAACTGCGGTTTTATTAATCCTGAAAATATTGATGAATACATTGCAAGGGATGGTTACCAGGCTCTGGGCAAAGTACTCACCGAAATGACACCCGACCAGGTGATCAGAGAGATTAAAGAATCAGGACAGAGAGGTCGCGGAGGAGGCGGATTCTCAACGGGTCTTAAGTGGGAGCTTGCAAAAAAGAGTGTATCTGATGAGAAATATGTGGTTTGTAATGCTGATGAGGGAGATCCCGGAGCATTTATGGACAGGTCAGTGCTTGAAGGTGATCCTCATTCAGTTCTTGAAGCAATGGCAATTTGTGGTTACTGCATAGGTTCATCCACAGGTCTTATTTATATCAGAGCTGAGTATCCTCTTGCAATTCAGAGACTTAAGATTGCCATTAACCAGGCAAGGGAGAATGGTTTGCTCGGAAATAATATCTTCGGTACAAACTTCAGCTTTGATATTTCGCTGAAATATGGTGCAGGTGCTTTCGTCTGCGGAGAGGAAACTGCTCTCATACACTCTATGGAAGGATTAAGAGGAGAACCAACAATTAAACCTCCATTTCCTGCGGAGTCGGGCTACCTTGGAAAACCTACCAACGTAAATAATGTTGAAACATTTGCTTCAATTCCTGCAATTATACTTAAAGGTGCAAAATGGTATTCAAGTATAGGGACTGAGAAATCAAAAGGTACCAAGGTATTTGCACTTGCAGGAAAGATTAATAATGTCGGTTTAATTGAAGTTCCCATGGGGACAACCCTTCGGGAAGTTATTTTCGAGATAGGCGGAGGAATCAAAAACGGAAAGAAATTTAAAGGCGTTCAGACAGGTGGTCCATCAGGAGGCTGTCTTACAGAGAAACACCTTGATACTCCTATAGACTTTGATAACCTGATTGCTGCGGGCTCAATGATGGGATCAGGTGCAATGATAGTACTGGATGAGGATGATTGCATGGTATCGATGGCAAAATTTTTCCTTGACTTCACAGTTGAGGAATCATGCGGGAAATGTGCACCATGCCGTATCGGCAACAAGAGGCTTCATGAGCTTCTTGGACAGATCTGCGAAGGAAAAGGCAAAATTCAAGATCTTGACAGGTTGAAGAATATGA
The DNA here is from genome assembly GCA_937864815.1 of uncultured Bacteroidota bacterium. GTDB lineage: Bacteria > Bacteroidota > Bacteroidia > Bacteroidales > VadinHA17 > LD21. Next base: position 26,909 of record CALMJY010000341.1, on the reverse strand, counting down.
GCGTTGTAATAAAAGATACATCATTATGCGGACTGGGACAGTCATCACCAAATCCTGTTCTGTCGATGATGGAAAACTTCAGGGATGAATACCTGGCTCATGTAACAGATAAAAAGTGTCCTGCAGGCCAGTGCAAGAGTCTTATGAAATACATAATAAATGCCGAAAATTGCGTCGGATGTACTGCATGTGCCCGAGTTTGTCCAGTTAATGCAATAACAGGTGAAAGAAAAGAGGTACACCTTATCAACCAGGAAATATGCATTAAATGCGGCGCCTGTTATGAGAAATGTAAGTTTGATGCAATATATATCAGTTAATCAGGAAAATAATGGAAACAGTAAAGCTTACTATTGATAATAAAGAGATTGAAGTACCCAGGGGTACCACAATATTAAAAGCAGCAAAAGAGCTGGGTATTGAGATCCCTACTCTTTGCTATATGGACCTGCATGATCTCAACATTGAAAATAAACCCGGCGGTTGCCGGATTTGTGTTGCGGAAGTACAGGGAAGAAGAAACCTTGCTCCTACCTGTTCGACCAAATGCGAACCGGGCATGGTAGTAAAAACACATACGGCAAGGGTGCTGAATGCCCGCAGAACAGTTATGGAATTCATCCTTTCGGATCATCCGAAGGACTGTCTCATATGCCCTAAATCAGGCACCTGCGAACTTCAGGACATGGCTCACCGTCTTGGAATCAGGGAGATACCCGGTCAGGAATTTGCTGAGATGTCTACCTACAGACAGGACACCTCTCCTTCCATAATCAGGGAACTCAACAAATGTATAATGTGCAGACGTTGTGAAATGATGTGCAATGATGTTCAGACTGTAGGTGCACTTTCTGCATTCAACAGGGGATTCACAGCAGCTGTAGGACCTGCTTTTGAGCAGAACCTTGAATATTCATCCTGCACTTATTGCGGTCAGTGCGTGGCCGTTTGTCCTACAGGGGCACTTACTGAAGTAAATCATGTTCCCCAGGTACTTAAGGCCCTAAATGATCCGACAAAGACAGTTGTAGTTCAGACTGCTCCTGCAGTACGTGCCGCTCTTGGTGAAGAATTCGGGATGGAACCGGGAACTCTTGTCACAGGCAAGATGACAGCAGCTCTGAGGGCTCTGGGATTTGACTATGTATTCGATACTGATTTTGCAGCAGACCTTACAATCATGGAAGAGGGTACTGAGCTTCTCGACAGGTTATCGAGGCATCTCAAAGGTGACAAATCCGCAAGAATACCTATTCTTACCTCCTGCTGTCCGGGCTGGGTGAATTTCTTTGAATACTATTATCCTGATATGAAGGATGTTCCTTCAACGGCAAAATCACCGCAACAGATGTTCGGAGCAGTTGCAAAGTCATATTTCGCTGAAAAGATTGGTATCAACAGGAAGGATATGGTTGTAGTATCAATAATGCCATGTCTTGCGAAGAAATACGAATGCCAGAGGGATGAATTCTCGGTTGATGGTAATCCGGATGTTGATTATTCAATTTCAACAAGGGAACTCGCAGCTTTTATCAGGCAGGCCAATATTGATATCAGAAACCTGCATGATGAGGATTTTGATTCACCTTTAGGGGAATCAACCGGAGCCGGCGTTATTTTTGGTGCTACCGGTGGTGTGATTGAGGCTGCCTGCCGTACAGCTTATGAGATATTTACAGGCAAAAAGCTTGACAGGCTTGATTTTACAGAACTAAGGGGCATGGAAGGTGTACGTTCTGCAACACTTGATTTCAATGGCACTCCAATAAAAATCGGGATTGCACACGGACTGGGTAATGCACGCAAACTGCTGGATGATGTAAAACATGGAAGATCAGAGTTCACTGCAATCGAAGTAATGGCTTGTCCTGGTGGTTGTATAGGAGGTGGAGGACAACCTCTGCACCATGGTGATTCAGAGATCATCAAGGCAAGGGCAGCAGCTATTTACACTGAGGACAGGAAAAAACCACTGAGAAAGTCTCATGAGAATCCCTTCATAATCAAGCTTTATGAAGAGTATTTAGGTAAGCCGGGAAGTGAGAAATCACATCATCTGCTTCACACTCATTACTTTGACAGAAAAGATAAGATCCTCGTCAAAAAATAGTACATAAGAATAACAGACAATATAAAAATTCACGATCATGTCCAGTATAAAAATAGAATTAAGGAAAGAAGATGTGGACTTCATTAAAGAAACATGTTCAAAGTTTAATAATGATTCACAGGAACTTATCAATGTGCTGCATGGTTGCCAGGAGCATTTTGGTTATTTACCGGCTGAAGTACAGGAAGTAATTTCTGAGTACCTGAATGTGCCGGTTGCCAAGATATACGGAGTGGTGACTTTTTACTCATTTTTCACCATGATTCCAAAAGGCAAACATCCGATAAGCATCTGTATGGGAACTGCATGCTATGTAAGAGGCGCAGAGAAAGTACTTGAGGAGTTCAAGAAGGAGCTTGGAATCAAGGTTGGGGAAAGTACCAAAGATAACAAGTTTTCTCTTTCAAGTCTGAGATGCGTAGGTGCCTGCGGACTTGCTCCGGTGGTTCTTGTAGGTGACAAAACATACGGAAGGGTTGCCCCCGATGATGTAAAAGGGATACTAAAGGAATATGAATAGCAATAGTTAGATTTGGTTTTAGTTTATTTGAAGTAGGCTGTCTTAAAAGTTTAATTTTCTAAATCGACCCCTAAATCCCCCAGGGGGGACTTATTGAAAATCACATGATTTGAAGCCCCCCTTGGGGGGTTTGGGGGTAAAATCAGACTTATTAGACAGCCTCTGCATATTAATCAAAATCTCTTTCTCACCTGGACGTAAATCATATTATACCTGTAGGGATCCTCAAAAGTTCCCTCATAATTAACTGAAAGAACCATTTTCCTGTAAAATTGCCATGAAAAATTTAAGTCAGCCAGATGCTGTCTTATTTTACTGAGATTCTCAGGGATTTCATTATCAATATACCTGTAACCGATCCCGGTCTGAATCTTTCCATTAAAGAAATCTCGCGATAAGTTTAGGCCTCCTATAAGACCATTAATGTAGCTTGACTGGAGGTATGTTCCTGAAATAGTTGCAGTTATTTTCAACACAGGGATCTGGTTGTAAGTAAAATAGCTATACAGATTAGTTGAAGGTTGCGGATCAGATTTCATGTACCTGTAACCACCGTTTAATCCGAAAGAAAGGTCACGTGTTATACGGTAACTGGCATTAAACCTGAATCCCTGTCTGAATTCATTATCGATAATCCTGTCGATGTAAGATTTATAAGTTTCATAGTACATAACATTCTTTCGTGCATCATAACCACCTGAAAGAGTTAGTTTTGGAGTAATCCTGTACCTGAGGGAAAGATAGAGTCCCGTGGGACTGAAAGTTCCGGAAGATGTTTCATTTCCAAGTGAATCAATCTTTAATTCATATAAATCAACTTCAAAAGTTCCCATGAAATAAAGATCCTTTATGAATGAGTTTGAGTGCTGAAAATACAGAAAACGTCTGTCTGTCTTCGATTCGTTCATCTGCTGCATAAATGCCACTGAACTTTCATTCACTGCTTTGGTGTTTCCTGCTTTGAAGGCAGCAAAACCTCCGTACTGAAAGAGGCTTGAATTAAACCCATAGTTTTCATAATCAGGACGAAAACCTGCGACAGCGCCCAGTGAGAATCGTTTAAATGTTTTCTGAAACTGAATCCCGTCCATGGCACCCATACTTGATATATTATAGTTTATCTTCCTTCCTATACTGATCTGCATTGTTTTATCAGGTTCAAAAGTCCCGGAAAGATTATAGATCTTAAGTGCACTGAAAATATCCTGCTGAACATCAGACCACTCGCCAAGTTTATGACGGAATGAGATATAGCTTTCAAATGAAAATCTTGAATCCGAGATATTCTTTGCAGTGAGTGACATGGTATATCTGAATCTTTGAGAATTATCTGCGCCTGTATTTGAAAAGTCAGAATATGAATATGCCGACACACTGCCCCTGATCTGTTGTTTCGGTGTATCAGAAGATAAAGTCTGCTTCACAGGGACCGTATCAGTCAGAACCGGAACGGCAGCAACAGCAAGTGAAGGATCACTTATAACAGCAGATTCCTTATCCTGCGCCAGCCTGATTTTTGCTGAAACCTTATCGGCAACTGATAATACTCTATCTGATATTGGTGTGCAGACACATGAAGTTGAAGAAAGATTATTAACTACAAGAACAGGAATATCTGACCCGTTTTGCGAAGCGTAAAGAGTATCACCTGCTGTTATCCCACTGGTCGAGCTGAATTTGACATATACATTCTTTGATGAGACAAAAGAGACCTGCCCTGACAGGTTTTCTGTAGCTGCCTGGCCGAAAAGGTTAATAATAACCAGAGAAATAGCAAAAAGTAAAATCGCTTTCTTCATAAAATTTCTAATCATCAGCCACTCCCCTCGGATGGCATCTGTAACAGGCTGCACTGTCATATGAATATCCTCCTTCCTCTCTGTGAGTATTATCCATTGAGGCTTTATTATGTTCATGACAAGTAAGACAGCTAAAAATTGAATAATTTGAAGCATTAGTATGACAATCTGTACAGGCATTCCATTCTCCTTTATGTTTCCCGGAATAAATCGGGAAAGATTTACTGTCATGTTCCTTGTATGCTGCTGGTTTCCAGCCCGGAGCAAGCGTATGGCATAGTTCACATGTCTGCGGAAATCCCAGGGTCAGATGTTTTGGATTAGTAGTATTATTATAATCAGTCTGATGGCAGGAATAACACTCTTTTGATAAAGCTGTATAACTTCCTCCCTTATGACAATCAGCACAGGAAGGTTGGGAATGACCTTCGGTCAATGGGAAAAAATTATGGTTGAATCCCGCACCTCCCCATTGAAATGCGTTGATTGAATGACATTCAATACAGTTTTCAGAAAAACCTGCCTGGGCATGATCAGGTTTTGTGGTTGAGTTGTAATCATCTCTGTGACAATCTATGCAATCCACTCCTGCCACATCAAATCTTACAACGCTTTCAGATTTATGACAATCTTTGCACATGGCAGTTTTGTGAGCCCCCAGGAGAGGAAATCTGCTTAAATAATGAATCTCAGTAATATTTGTTACAAGCCATGATGCAGGAGTATGACATCTTGAACACTCCTGTCCTACCGTTGCATGATGGATATCATTGTGACATTCATTGCATTCAGTTTTAGCATCTTTGAATATTAAAGACTTATGGCATTGCCGGCAATCAACATCAGTATGCTGGCCGACAAGTGGTAACTTAGTTGTGTTATGATCAAATGAATAGATCTTTTTGTCAAAATGCCATCCTGCTGAACTGTGACACTGACTGCAACTTACCTTAAAATCAGAACCATGAGGATGGCTGATTTGCTGCGTTGCAATTAGCGATAGTGCATAGATTATGAATTGAATAAATATCTGCATTAATTTATTTTTATTATCAATATTACTAATTCACTCTCCCATTCCTATGGCAATCATAGCAGGATGTAGCAGTATAAATATATCCGGACACTCCTGAATGATGACCGTTTACCTCGGTTACATTGCTATGTTCATGACAAATTATGCAACTGAATACTTTATAATTTGAAGAATTTGTATGACATTCTGTACAGCTGGCCCATACCCCCTGATGCCTTCCGGAATATATCGGAAAATAAAGATTATCATGCTGCAGGAAAGAAGCTGGTTGCCAGCCCGGGTCTGTAGTATGGCAGGTCTGGCAAATATGGGAAAATGCTGCGGCCGTATGATTGGGATTCAAAGTAGCGGTATAATCTGCCTGATGGCATGAATAGCAATCAGTTGGAGTGGTGGTGTAGTTACCTCCTGTATGGCAATCTGAACATGCAGGTGTGGAATGCCCGAGAGTGAGCGGAAAGCTTGAATGATCATAGGTTGCAGGAGTCCACCCGGGATTTGTTGTATGGCAAATCAGACAGTCGTGAGGAAAACCTGATGACACATGTGATGGATTTGTTGCAGCTATGAAATTATCCTGATGACATGAATAACAATCAGCAGGTGTTGTAGTGTAATTCTCTCCTGTATGGCAATCAATGCACTGTGGCGTTGAATGTCCGAGTGTAAGGAGAAAACCTGTATGAGTAAATGTTGTTGGAGTCCATCCCGGGTTTGTATTATGGCAGGTCAGACATAATTGTGAAAAACCAGCAGCTGTATGATCAGGATTTGCTGTTGAATTAAAGTCAGTCTGATGACAGGAATAACAATCTGCAGGTGTCGTGGTATAATTGCCGCCTGTATGGCAATCAGCACACTGAGGGATTGAATGACCCAATGTGAGAGGAAATGTACTATGATCATATATGGTAGGTTGCCATCCCGGATTAGTGGAATGACATATCTGGCAAACCTGTGGAAAAGATGCAGCTACATGGTTTGGATCAGCTGCACCTGTATAATCAGACTGATGACATCCATAGCAATCAGAAGTTATGGTTGTGTAATTGTCACCAGTATGACATTCATTGCAGGTTGGTACTGAATGACCCAGAGTAAGGGGAAAGAAAGAATGATTATAGGTGGCTGGATTCCACCCCGGATTTGTAGTATGGCAAACCTGACAAACATTAGAAAAACCTGCTGCAGAGTGTTTTGGATCAACTGAATTGTCATAGTCGGCCTGATGACATGAAGAACATTCAGATGATGTTGAAGTATAGTATCCTGCTTTGTGGCAATCATTGCAGGTTGCTGATGAATGGCCGAGAGTAAGCGGGAATGATCCATGTGTGAATGTTGTCGGCCTCCATCCTGAATTGGTTGTATGACAAGTTTCACAGGTCTGCGGAAACATAGCATCCACATGGTTTGGATTTATGGCACCAAGAAAGTCCTGCTGATGACAGGCGTAACAATCAGTCGGTAATGTGGTGTAATTGTCGGCAATATGACAATCGTTGCATATTGCAGTTGAATGTCCTCCAGTCAGTGGGAATCTGCTATGATTAAACATCGTAGGTTTCCATCCCGGATTAGCGGTATGGCAGATCTGGCAGGATGTTGTAAAACCTGCTGCCGAGTGTTTAGGGTTTGATGAAGAAGCATAATCAGGTTCATGACAAGCCAGACACTCAGCAGATATACCGGAATAGTTTTCTCCTGTGTGACAATCAATGCAGGCAGGAACTGAATGACCAAGGGTAAGTGAAAATTTACTGTGTAAAAAAGATGTTGGCTTCCATCCCGGATTAAGTGTATGGCAGGTCTGACATAACTGGCTGAATGCAGCGGCAGAATGGTCAGGATTTGATGTTGACCTGAAATCTGACTGATGACATGAATAACAGTCACTTGAAAGTCCAAAATAGGTTCCCGCTTTATGACAATCAGCACAGGCCGGAGTCGAATGTCCCTGGACAAGTGGGAAACTATTGTGGGTAAACGTGGTGGGTTTCCATCCCGGGTTAGTTGTATGGCATGACAGGCAGTTCAGGGGAAAAAGGGCTTCAGTATGATTTGGATTAACTGCTGATTTATAGTCGGATTGATGACAATAAACACACTCAGACGACAGAGTTGAATAGTTATCGCCTGTATGACATTCATTGCATGTAGGTGTAGAATGCCCATCTGTCAGGGAAAACATTGAATGAATGAATGTTGTCGGTTTCCATCCCGGACTTGTAGAATGGCAGGTCAGGCACTCTTGTGAAAATCCGGCTGCACTATGTTTCGGATTAGATGATGCCTGGTAATCATCATTATGACATGAAAAACACTCTTTGGAGGTAGATGTAAAATTGCCGTTCTGATGGCAATCCGAGCATAGCTGAGTAGCATGTCCCTGTGTTAAAGGAAAACTGTTATGATCAAAATTTGCTGGTTCCCATCCCGGATTAGCAGTGTGACATGTTTGGCAGTTCCGGGGAAATCCTGCTTCATAATGGTTTGGATTTAAAGCAGATGTATAATCTTTTGTATGACAGGAATAACAATCAGAAGAGAGAGTGGTATAATTGTCTCCGACATGGCATTCGATGCAGTCTGGTTTTGAATGAGCAAGCTCAAGCCGAAAATGTGAATGTACAAATGAGGAAGGAGTCCAGCCAGGATTTGTTGTATGACATGTCAGGCATACTTTAGAGAAACCTGCTGCCTGATGATTTGGATTCTTTGATTCTGTAAAATCTGGCTGATGACATGAAAAACAATCAGGATTGGTTTTTGTGTAATTCCCGCCAATATGACATTCTATACATGCAGGTGATGAGTGACCAAATGTAAGGGGAAAGACAGTATGGTCAAAGAGTGTTGGCTTCCATCCTTTAACCGTAGTGTGACATGTTGTGCAGTCAGTAGGCAGCATGGAAGCGTTATGGTCAGGATTCTTTGTTTCAATATAATCACCCTGATGGCACTGATAACATTCCCGTGAAACATCCGAATAGTTAACGGATAAATGACAATCGGAACACTTTGCTGATGAATGCCCCTGTTCAAGGGGGAACTGATTATGAGTAAATTCTGTTTGTGTCCACTGAATAGAGTTAACCTGATGGCAGAAAGAACAATCCTCCGGAAATCCTCCCTGTACATGATTTGGTTCTTCAGCAGACTGATAATCCTGTCTGTGACAATCAATGCATTCTACTCCCGGTACGTCAAACCGGACCATTGATTCGGACTTATGACAATCGGAACAAATGGCAGTCCTGTGAGCACCCTCCAGTGGGAACCTGCTCCTTCTGTGGATATCATTTATGTTTTCAACCAGCCATGATTTCGGTGTATGACATCGTGAACACTCCAGCCCGACTGTTCCCTGGTGTATATCATTATGACAATCGGAACATTGAGTCTTAACATCTTTAAAAATGAGAGTGGGATGACACTCCCTGCAGTTTACATTATTATGCTCCCCGCTTAACGGAAATGTGGTTGCACTATGGTTGAAAGTATAGATCTCCTTATCCAGATGCCATCCTTTAGAACTATGACAGGTCCCGCAGGTTATACGGAAATCAGTACCATGTGGACTTGATGTCCTCTCCTGCATAGGATTTAAAATGGTCAATATCAGGAATGACACGATTCGCATCTGAATTCCTTTATTTTGTACCTGGTATAAAGTATATTACCCTCCTGTTGGGGCTTGTGACATTTATAGCATGGAACATTCACATGCTTTCCGTCAAGCTTAAAAGCGGTAGAGTTGTGATCGAATCCGGAAGCTTTCCAATTGTCAGTGCTGTGGCAATCTGTACAGTTGGTGATTCCATTTTTTTCAAACTGCCGGTAATGTTTATCAGCATGGCATGCGGAACACTGATGTGATAATCCGTTGAATTTCTGTTGAATACTGCCATCATATTCCCTGAAATGACAACTCCTGCATTCTGATTTTACATGCATTCCCGTAAGCAGGAAACCCGTTTTTGAATGGTCAAAGGTTATGTTGCTCCAGCTGATCTCATTATGACATACCCGGCACCCGGATTCGGCATAGATTTCGGGACGGATAAATGCCTTATGTACATCCTGATGGCAATCCTTACAATTTACCCCGATATTTCTGAAGTTCCATTTTTCCTGTTTTTTATGGCACTCATAACAGGGGATTGCCTGGTGAGCCCCTTTAAGAGGAAAGTTACCCTGATCATGCTGTTCAACAGTATATGAAAAAGTGGTAAATCCTTTTAAACTGTGGCATTGGGTACAGTCAGGTCTGACACCGTTTTTCACAAATTGACCATTATGGTAATCAATATGACAATCGAAACAGTTGTCATGCTTGATTGGATCTGTCAGCTTATTTTTATGGCATGATTTACAGTTAACAATCAGGTGTTTCTCTTCCAGCTTATAACCAGTCTGGTTATGATCAAAACCAGGTATTCCCTGTGCGGACCGGAAAGAGTCTTCACTATGACATTTCCGACAGTTTTGCCCGAATTGATTATTATGAGGATCTTTATGGCAGCTGGTACAGTTGGTATATTGAATTCCCCTGAAGTGTTGAAATTTAACCCCATCAGTTAACTTTATTGTATGACACTTAACACAATCAACACTTCTGTGCTTACCCGCAAGTTTAAACTTTGCCTCATTATGATCGAATTTTGAAGCAGGAACAAATTTCTCCGGGTCATGACAATTCAGGCAATCTGAGGACAGGGTTCTAACATGATAATCAGCATGACAGGTCAGGCATTCCTGTCCAACACCCAGGTAAGTTTTCTTTTTTGCCCTGATTTTCGGATCAGAAATATTTTTAGGAGTATGACAATCAGTGCAGGCCTTTTTAGCATGAGGGACTGAAAGATGATAACCTGTCAGGTCATGATCAAAATTTTCGGTGTCCAGGTTTATTAATCTGAAATTTTTTCCGTTATGTTCACTGTGACATAAGGCACATTCTCCTCCTGCAACATCAGATGAAGCGTGATAACCTTTTTTTGATTCAATCCTTGTCTTTATCTCAGTATGACATATAAGACATTTATCAGAAGATACCTTATTTCCAAGCACATGGCACTGGGTGCAATTAGACAGTCCCTCAAGATTGGCATGAACATTTGAAAGATCGCCAGGGGAGAGCTGTGCCCTAAGCACATCCGGACTGATATTGTACAGTACAAGAAAAGTCAGTATCAAATAAACTCTCTGCATATATAATTTTAAATCCTGTTTATTACCCTGCGCCTTAAACCTTCAGCCTTCAGCCCTTTATTTATGACTCAGAACTATTTCGCCAAACTTTTTTGTGATCTTTACGCCGGCCTTTTCGAGAAACTGTGTGGGTAATTCACCTCCTGCAAAAATATAGACAAGATCATTGGCATAATTGGTTGCCTCTCCTTCCTTACCCGTTGTAAGTAGAATAGAGTCATCTTCAATTGACAACAGGTTTGAACCAAGCTTAACCTCCAGCTTGCCCTCAGCCACGGCTTTATTCAAAGCGTTGCTATTTGCAGGTTTAATTCTGTTAAATACCTCCTGACGATACGACAATATAACATGATTATTGTCACTGAGTAAAAGGGCTGATTCAACAGCAGAATCTCCACCCCCAACAACAATAATATTTTTTCCAAGAATCTCTTCCGGTTCAAGAAGACGATAAGCCACCTTTTCCCTGCTTTCTCCGGGTATATTCAGCTTGCGGGGAGTCCCCCTCCTTCCTATTGAAAGAAGTACTGTGGTTGTTGTAAATTCTGTCCCTTTTATAGTTTTAATCCTGAAAATCCCATCTTCTGAGAGAATGGTTTCAACCTTTGAATTCTCGTTTACAGTGATATTATTTTTCCCAAGCACTGACTGCCAGAGGTCGAGTAGTTCGGATTTAGAGGTCTCATACAGCTTGATTTTACCATACAGAGGCAGATCCATTGGCGAGGTCATTACTATTTTTTTCCTTGGAAATGTGAAAACTGTTCCTCCGAGTGTATCCTGTTCAAGGATTAAAAAATCCAGACCATGCTTTTTTGCGGTAAGAGCTCCTGATATCCCTGCCGGTCCTGCTCCTACTATAATCAGATCAAATGAAGCAGCATGGTCTCTTTTCAATTTTTTTACAATATTTTCCACCGCCTGCTTGCCCTGTTCTACTGCATTTTTTATAAGTCCCATTCCACCTAGTTCTCCGGCGATGAATATTCCGGGTACATTAGTCTCAAAATTCTGATTTACGTGAGGTAGTTCAACACCTCTCTTCTCAGTACCCATTCTAAGGCTTATCGCTTCAGTAGGGCAGGCATGAAAACAGGCACCGTGTCCAATACACCTTGAAGCATTTATTATTGTTGCCTTACCGTCCCTTATACCAAGTATATCTTTTTCAGGGCAGGCTGAAATGCATGCCCCTGTCTGAATGCACCTGTTGGGATCAACAAATGGATGAAGTGATAAAGGTTCGTGAAGACCGGCTTCTTTTGCTTCCCTGATTTTACCCTCAACTATTCCTGATTCCTTCTTTTTCTTTCGCAGATAGATAACAACCACAACAAGGCAAAGGATGATTGCCATTGAATAAATCAGTACATTTTCAATAAATGATTCCATAGTTAAAATATCCATCTGTAACCAAACAGAATAGTAACTCCAACATGTACTATCATAATTATCAGCATAACTATTGCAAAGGGAAGATGAATCACATGCCAGTACCTGAAGAATTTCTGCATTGTTTCAAGCTGTTCTATCCTCCTGTTAATCATTATATCGTTACTCACTAGATCAATCAATTGCTTTGATTCAGAAGATGAGATTTTCTTTCTCTTTAATAACGCCTTTACAGAGTTTTTAACTTTCAGATCATTAATATAACTATTAAATAAACGAACAAATACATTGCTGTGGTATATAAGTGTCTTTCTTTTTACAGAATCAGCCAGAATATTACAGGTTTCATCATCAAGCTTATATTTAACCTTCGCAACAGATACGATATCGCTTTTCATATCCCTTATCTCATTGAGACTTAGCTCACGGCCTTCAATTGAATGGGGTATCTGCAGATAAATAAACCTGCCGATTATGCCACTGATAAATACAGCCACCATACTCCAGAAACTGATTGCAACCAAGCCTCCGAACTTAAAGGCAGTATGGAAGAGTACTAAAAGCGGACCCAGTGTACACAGGAAAATATGGAACTCAAGCCAGTGTTTCAAAAGACCTGCCCTTGAGAGAAAACGATATCTTTTCCTTGCCATATACAGACTTACTCCCAAAATCATAGATACAGAACCTGCTATTCCAAGTCCATGCCCAATGAATCCACTGGGTTTCAAAGCTTTATGGTCTGTGTGATAAACTCTTTCCTCAAGTCCGGTAGAATAATATGAGGTACCCATATATATAAAGGTTACCAGAGTAATAAAGACAATAGCTACAAAGACAGACAGGTAAATCCTGTGAAAAGTACTTGACATAAAAATCAGAATTTCCTTAAATGAAAGAGGTGCGTTATAAAGGTAAATATACAAGATTTATTTATAGACTCATTTCTGTCATATTCAATGGATCCAGGACAACAATAATAAATATGTAACTTTAAGACTTGCTTAAAATTCATTTAATTATAAATAGTGTATGATCGGGAATTATAAAATCATTACTCTTTGCGGAAGTACCAGGTTCAGGAAAGAATTTATTTCTGCTCAGAAGCAACTTACACTAGAAGGAAATATCGTTATCAGCGTTGGCCTTTTCGGACATTCTGGCGACCCAGAAGTATGGACAGATAAAACCAAGGAGATGCTTGACGACATGCACCTCAGAAAAATTGATCTTGCCGATGAGATATTTGTTATAAATCCGGGCGGGTATATTGGAGAATCGACAAGGAGGGAGATTGAGTATGCAAAAAATACAGGTAAAACAATAAAGTATCTGATTAGTTAGAAGTCTTGCAGGTCCTGGGTGTTTACTTATCCCCCCGTCTCCCACTCTCCTTTTCTCCCCTTCTCTTACTCTTTTGTATCTTTGCGTCTTTGCGAGGACTTTTGTTCCACCAGAAGAAGTACTCCTTCTGTCTTCTCTTCTCCTCAATACTCCTGGCAACATAGACTTTCTTCCCGGTGTATGGATCAAAACCGGTATAATACATAGTAGTGGCAAGTGTCATTGGTGTTGGTGTGAAATCCTGCACCTGCTCAGGTTTTATTCCGAGAACCTTCATTTCAGCAGCAAGTGATTTCATATCCTCATTTGTACAACCCGGATGTGAGGATATAAAATAAGGAATCAGCTCATAATTAATTCCGTATCTCTTTTTTATACTGTCAAACCTTGTCTTGAGTTTTCTGAAGAGGTCAAACGGTGCTTTCCTCATTTCATACAACACATCAGAAGAAGTATGTTCCGGTGCAACTTTCAAACGACCTGAAACATGTTTTGATACAAGCTCCTCGAGATACTCTCCCTCATCCCTTCCGGCATTTTTATTCCATTCCGGAAAAAGAAGGTCATACCTTACCCCGCTACCGATAAATGATTTTTTAATCCCGGTGATTTCATCCACCTTCCTGTACAGATCAGTGAGCTTTTTATGGTTGGTATCAAGGTTCTTGCATACAGCGGGCCAGATACATGATGGGCGAGAACATGTGTTGCATATTTTCATATCCTTACCCTTCATCCTGTACATATTGGCTGAAGGTCCTCCCAGATCGGAAAGATAACCCTTGAAATCGGGCATGGATGTAAGAAGTTTAACCTCTTTAAGGATCGATTCCTCTGACCTGCTGATAATCTGCTTACCCTGGTGGGCGGCAATGGCACAAAAGCTGCATCCACCGAAACATCCCCTGTGAATATTGACTGAGAATTTGATCATTTCATAAGCAGGAATATCGCCCTTCTTAAAATACCTGGGATGCGGCCGGTAAGTAAAAGGCAGATCATATATCATGTCAGCCTCGGCCTCACTCATGGGAGGAAAAGGGGGATTGATTATGATTTTCCTGTCGCCAACAGCTTCGATCAGTCTTCCGGCTTCAATCTTATTGGATTCTTTTTCAAACTTCACGAAATTATCTGCGAAAACTTTTTTATCATCCCTGCACTGCTCAAATGAATGAAGCGTTAGGTCCTTCCACATTCTTTGCACCGGAAGAGGTTCATCACTGCCAACCGTTACTGCGGTTTGCCGGATTGTCTTCAGAGAGCTGAAAGGAACACCTTTCACAAGTAGCGCCAGGAGTTCCCTTAAAGGTTGTTCTCCCATACCATAGATAAGCATGTCAGCCCCGCTGCTTACAAGGATTGAAGGTTCAACCCTGTTTTTCCAGTAATCATAATGGGTTAGCCGCCTCATGGAGGCTTCTATACCTCCAATAAGAACAGGAACATCAGGAAATAGCTTTTTGAGTATCTGGGTATATACAATTGTAGGATAATCAGGCCTGAATCCGGCTTTGCCTCCAGGTGTGTATGCATCGTCTGAACGCAGACGTATTGCAGCAGTATAATGGTTTACCATTGAATCCATGTTACCTGCAGTGACACCAAAAAAGTATTTTGGTTTTCCAAGCTTTCTGAAATCACGGAGATCATCCTTCCAGTTTGGCTGAGGCACAACTGCCACCCTGAGTCCTTCTGCTTCAATAACGCGTGCTATTACAGCAGGCCCGAATGAGGGATGATCAACATAAGCATCACCACTGAAAAGAATAACATCAAGCTCATCCCATCCGAGAGCTTCTGTCTCTTTGCGGTTAGTCGGTAAAAAAATATTACCAAAATGTAACTGCTTTTTCACATCGCAAAGGTACTTAATTAACTAACTTGCATAAACAATTTCCTGCAATCTACAGAGTTCTGATAATAAATGAAAAACAGCTCATATTTAACATACGTTTTTGTAAATAGATTTATACTAATATTCTGTATCTCTGTAATTTTGATATTTTCCACAGAGATATCCTCCTATTCACAACCACAATCAGAGCGTCCAAAGGTTGGACTTGTGCTGAGCGGAGGAGGAGCATACGGCATTGCACATCTGGGTGTTATTAAGGTTATGGAGGAAGCCGGACTGCGTCCTGATTATATAGCAGGGACCAGCATGGGGAGCATAATCGGTGGAATGTATGCAATAGGATACAAATCCGATACTCTCTTCTGGCTTTTAAAGTCTATCAATTGGGATGACCTCTTATCGAATAAAATGGCTGAGAACAGGATTGTTTACCCTGAGAAAGCAAGATTCTATAACAGCATTATATCCTTATCAATTGCAAAAAAGAAGGTTAACATACCATCCGGACTGAATAACGGACAACTGATTGAGAATTCCCTGAGCTACTATTCCTGGCCAGTTGCTGACATTGGTGATTTTTCCAAATTACCTGTTCCATTTGTATGCAATGCCACAGACATTATAACATATAAAAAAATAGTTTTCAGGGAGGGATATCTTCCGGATGCGATAAGGGCCAGTTTCAGTGTACCTTCGATATTTACTGCCCTTGAGGTTGATACTCTCCTTTTGCTCGATGGCGGTCTGATAAGGAACTTCCCCGCCAATGAAGCAATGGAAATGGGTTCAGATATACTTATCGGATCCTATGTCGGATTTGAAAAGAACAATATTGAGAAGTTACAGACAATTTCAGGCATTATTGAACAAATAGCAATGTTCAGAAGCCTTGAAGATTTCAATCAGGAAAAGAAACTTGTCAGCCTGCTGATAAAACCGGATGTAGAGAGATTTTCAGTAGCTGACTTCAACAATGTTGATTCACTGGTTAATGCAGGGTACATTGCATCAATTCCTTTCAGGGAACAATTCAGGAAGCTGGCCGATTCCCTGAATGCATTCGGGAAACAGGCAGATTTACCATATCTCCTCAATAAAAATAAATATGTCTTTAACAGGATAGAAATAAACGGCAATAAAGTTTTTTCCACAGATCAGATAGCCGGGGTCCTTGACATAAAAGCAGGTGATGTTGTCGACAGGGACTACCTGACCGAAAGGATAGAACTGCTTTATGGCAAAGCCTGGTTTGATAAGGTAAAGTACAGGATTATACCACGGAATGATTCGCTTATACTGGTAATTGACTGCATTGAAAAATCCAAATCAATGCTTTATGGATCTGTACATTACGACAACTCATTACAGACCGGGATTATTCTGGGATTTACCATGAAGAATATGCCTTTCAACTGGTCAGTAATTGATTTTAATTCATATCTGGGTAAGTATTACAGGATTAAGACATCATTCCTTCAATATCTGGGAAGAAACCAGAGATTCGGATTTGCATTGAATTATCTCTCTGACAATACGCTTTTCCCTTGGCTTGAACATAATTATGAAACAGGAAACACTTTCAGCAGAAACCAGACATTTAATGCCGGCATCAACAATTACATAGGACTGAATAATATGATTACATTATCAGGAACCTACTATGAAACAAACCTCAAACCAGATTTTATATCGGCCCGGGGGATCACAAATTATTCCTATGATTACTGGGCTTCGGACATATCATTCTCCCGTAATACTCTGAACAACAAATACTTTCCTGACAGAGGAATTGTCCTTAATGTATCAGGAGGTATTTCACGACTGAGATATGCTTCACAATTCTATGATAATCTTGAGATACCACTTACTTATGATACGGAATATGACCCTGAGAGCTTCTATACCATCAGGGCAGGCATCAGGAATTATTTTTCAAAAGGAAAAAGAACAACTTTTTCAATTGGTTTTGAGACTCTTTATATGACAGATACAGATACCATTTCATCACAGAACAATTTTTTTCTTTTAGGCGGTATACAATCTGACACATGGAGATCACTTCCAATGACAGGTTTTAACCCTAACGAACTCAAGGTAAGAAGAATGAGCATATTCAGAACAGAAGCAGATATCGAATTCCTCAGGGACCTGCACCTTAATCTGATGGGTGACATTGCAGCTGTGGAAGACAAAGATTATCCATATGAGCTCGTACTCCTGTATGGTTTTGGAATGGGACTAGGATATAATTCAATTATTGGCCCCGTTAAAGCCGGTGTGATGTATGGTATTCACCCCGGAAAAACCTATTTTAACGATCTGAAGGGTTATTTAAGCTTTGGTTACAATTTCTGATTGGTCTGATTGTTGCTTTACGGTACTCAGGACAGTATTATGATTTTATGTCAGATACTCTTTAAAGGCGTATAATGGAAATTGCAAAAGTTATTAAAATGCATGGGAAACTGTGCAAACTGGTATCTGAGAAGAAGATAAAGCAGAGTCTGGATATTCTCTCTGAAATGATTATATCGGCATCATCAGGCGATCTGCGTGATGAATATGAGAACATTGTTATGACCTACAGAAATATGCTTTCATATACCATTGACGGCATTAATGACCCTGAAAGAAACAAGATATACCTCAGACTTATACAATCAATTCTTAAATTATCGGACCGTGTCAGACAGGACATATTGTCACATTTTTCAGGATGGCATACCTACTGGGTGAAGCAACAGACAGAAAAAGAACTCAGACTTACCGGCAAGACAATTGTTGAGACAGTTGATGACCTGATGTTTAAGTCAGAGCTTGATGAATGGCTGAAGCTGAGCAATGAGATAAATCCTGATCCGGAATCTGAGATTTCGAAAAGGCATAAACTGCTGATAAAAAATATCTTTAACCATTTATGGCTTACTGATTATTACGGGGAAGCCGAATTGAGTCTTATAAGCATAATCCTCAAATCAGGAAAATTCAGATGGCATGAAGCCAGTCTGTTTACTTCGGCTGTTACGCTCAGTTCACTGAGAACATGGCAGACTGAGAAACTTATGTACCTGATTGATATTTATGAGGCAGCGGATGAACAGGTGATGGAAAGATCCCTTTCTGGTCTCATCCTGAACCTGCATTATTATAACGGAAGGGTTCAACTCTACCCTGAAATCGGAAAAAGAATTAAAAAACTGAGCCGGAATGAAAGGTTCAGAGAGCATTGCAGGATAATTGTTCTTCAGACAATCAGATCTCGTGAGACTGAGATGCTGGCACGCAAACTTCATGATGAAATCCTGCCTCAGGTTGCTAAACTAAAACCGCAGATTGAAGAGAAGCTCGACCTGGATAACATTTTGCCCAGGGACAAAACAGAAGGTAAAAATCCCGACTGGTCCGCAATGTTCAATGATTCGCAGGAGATCTTTAAAACAATGGAGGATCTTACAAAGCTGCAGATGGAGGGTGCTGACGTATATATGTCGGCATTCGCTAATATGAAACATTTCGACTTCTTCCGTGATTTTCAGAACTGGTTTGTTCCGTTTTATCCTGATCATGAGACAGTAAATGAGATATACAAGGATGAGATACTTGGCCCGGGTACAAATGAACTTGCCGAGGCCCTTTATAAAACACCATTCATATGCAATTCCGATAAGTATTCCCTTCTCCTTAATCTGAAATATCTTCCATCGTCACAGAAAAACATGATGCTTAAGGTATTCAGGATGGAACTTGAAGGATTACAGCAGCTTAGCGATGATGAATCAGTTTTGGACCCCTACAGGAACTTCAGGATAAATGTTACACAATATCTTCAGGACATATACAGGTTCTTCAAATTATCACCATATAAAAAAGAATTTGAAGATATCTTCTCCGGCAGACTCGACATCTATAATTCTGAATTCTTCAGAATGACAGGAAATGCTGAGGAAGCCGAAGCAGGGCTGGCAGATTACTTTTTCAGCAAGAACTTCTATGATGATGCACTCGGACTTTACCTGAAACAAGTCAGCAGCAAACCTGATTATGCTCCCCTTTATGAAAAGATAGGATACTGTTTCCAGGAGAATAATAATTACAGGGATGCCCTCATCTACTACAGGAGAGCCGAGCTTATTGACAGGAAACCGTGGACGATGAAAAAGATCGGTCTTTGTCTGAGAAGACTGGGGAAGACTGAAGAGGCACTCGAATATTATCTACAGGCAATCGATATGGACCCTGATAATATTCATACTGTATTAATGACCGCACATTGCTACCTCGATCTTGATGATTATGAAAAAGCTCTGAAATATTACTTCAGGATTGAATACACAGAACCTGATAACCTTAAGATTTTAAGGCCAATAGCCTATTGCTATTTTGCCCTTGGCCGCTTTGACGATTCAGAGAAATATTATGAAAGGCTTTCAGCAGGGAAGCTTTCGGCTCATGACCTGATTAATATGGGTCATCTTGCACTTTGTAAGGGAAACAAGAGGGAAGCTGTAGATCTTTATCGCCAAAGCATTGCAATGGAAGATATTACGAGTGATCAGTTCATGAGTAACTTTGCTGCTGACAGGGAACTGCTGATATCCCTGGGAGTCAATCAGGATGATCTTCCTATTCTTCTTGACTATATACTATTTAGTATCGGCTGATTTGATGGAATCACTCCGCAGGCTGTCTCCGAAAGGCCTTCTATCGTGATAATCCATGCCATGGCTGCCCCTTCTGGATCTTATCATTTTCTGACGCTGGGCATCCAGCTCCTTCAGCCGGACAATCTGTTCAGGTGTAAGATTTGAATCGAGTTCAGTTCTGAACTTTTCCATACGGGCTTCAAATTCTTTCCTGAAAGATGAAGTCGCTTCACTGTTCAGTTTTGAATATTTGTCAAGTATCTGATCAATTTTAACCTTCTGTTCCTCTGTTGGCTGAATTGCCGTGTACATACCATCCCTGAATTTTTCTTCAGAATAAAAAACTCTTACAGGCTTTAACCTGTGGTTCCTTATCTGTGCTGAAGTAAGCATCCCCAATAAAAATCCTATTACCAGGGTAACAACCACCAAAATGACCGGTCTTGTTTTCATATAATAGTGATAAATATCAATTTCCTGTTAGTAAACAAACAATGCTTTCACTGTATCCGTCACTCATACCCAGCAGTGAATCGAACGAAAGAGATCCCTCCTTAAGGAAAATAGAAAGCATCAGAAAGATGATTGCAGCGGCAGCGGTTAAGGCTACCCGGTAAAACACCAGGTTCAGGTTATGATTGAACTCATATTCATGCTTTACTTCGCTCCCCTCATTACTTAGTCCTGCAAGTACTCTTTCTTCAAACCCTTCACTGAAGTCCCATGCAAGTACCTCCTGCATGTCAGCTGCTGACTGTTCGTTATCAGGTTCTTTGTCAAGTGAACCAATGATCCTTTTCTTAATTTCTGAAGATTTCATACTATTCATAGTTTTTCAGAATTTCCTTTAATTGCTCCTGCGCCCTTGACAATCTTGAAAGAACTGTACCCAATGGAAGATTGAGTATTTCAGCTGTTTCCTTTGTTGAATATCCCTGAAGCATCCTCATCGTTACAATGACTCTGAATTTTGGATCAAGAGTCATCAATGCTTTGGATACAATCTCTCTTGTCTCGGCTCTTTCTGTATTATTTTCATCTGCAATATCAACTTCATACAATTCATCATTCCCTTTATGAATAAATGTTGAAAAAAACCTTTTTCTCCTTTTAATCTCATTCAGAGTCATGTTGACAGCTATTTTCTGGATATATGTCGATAACCTGGCTTCACCCCTGAAACCTGACAATGAATGATACAATTTAATAAATACTTCCTGTCCAATATCTTCAGAAAAAACCGTGTCTCCAAGCATCCCCTTAACAGTACGTGCAACCATTCGGCGGTAGCGGCTAACAATCTCGCTGAACGCAGATTTATCACCATTCAGAACTGCTTTAACAAGCACTTCGTCTTCTGATCCCTTATGCGATTCGTTAACCATCCTGCTGATCAATAGACAATAAAACAAATGATTTTATTCCCAATACAGGAAAATTATGTGCTTTGGGCTGCAAGAGATTCAAAATATTTCTATTTCTTTCCCTCTTCCAGTATAACATCAAACTCCCTGGTAAAATGGATAAGATAAAGTTTCTGATTTTCAAATCCATCCTGATCTGATTTTCTAACATAATCAAAATCAGTATGCAGAAGATCGGGTCTGTGAATACCGGGATCATTAAGAAATTCCCTGCCATGTAAAGCCAGCCCGCTGAGGAAGTAATAAGCAATATCATATCCCTGCCAGGCAAAGCTGATTTCAGAAGGTTCGGTTAAAAATTTATTCCTGAAATCGGCATTGAACTGTTTTATGTCATACTGTTTATAATCAATCCAGAATGGTGTATAGAGCAGCATATCAAGATTGAAAAAGTAACGTGGTTCGAGATTTTCAATTTCCCTCAGGATCGGATATCCGAATACTTTCACATTATTTTTTTTCAGAAGGCTGTGAACATCCATTATGGTTTCACTTATAACCGGAGGATCTTCTGAAGCAATTATTACAACATTTTCAGACTGGTTTGAAAGGGTATGACTCAGACGGTTAATTGAATCATTGTCAAACTTTGATCTGCTGAAAAACAAAAGTTCCCTGAATTTTATCTCTTCATAAGGCATCCACGAGGATAATTCAGTGATAATCATACTCTTGAATCGTTTTACATCTTCATCCACACCCAGGGAATCTGAATGAATAAAAACAAAATTATGATCTGCATATTCACTGATTTTTTTGGAAAGGGCTTTTTGTGCAACCTCCAGGGATGAGTTTGCCATAAAAAGGTTCGGATTTCCCGAAAGTACCGAATTATTGAAAAGTGGAACCGGCGAAACTACAGGAATACCGGCTCCCCGTGCATATTCTGTTACCATGGCCAGATTGTTTGAATAAACAGGTCCTATTATAAGATCCATATTCGCAAGCTGGCCTTTACTGATAAGTCTGGAGAGTTCAATAGTATCACTCTTGATATCAAAGGCAAAGAGATTAATATCAAGTCCCAGCGATCTCAATGTGTCAATGGCAAGCAGTATCCCCTCATACATCTCAACAAAGTCAATACTTCCGGGATAGATCCAGTCATCAGGTCTTTTTATTTCCTTATAAATTCTTTTCCCCTTTAGCATCCTTGATGAGTCTATTTCAATTCTGTCGGCATTTTCTTTATAATAAAAAGGAAGTAAAACAGCCACATCAAGCGAGCCGGAAAGTTCAGTAAACTTAGTATAACCGGCAGGTCTCACAACAGGTTTAATATCATCTGTCGGTACAGGAGGGACAGAATCTATCTTCTCTGTTACCACCTCCTTTTCCTCGGGTACCTGTACAACAGGGATCCTGACATAATCACCTACCTGAGGGAATCTCATATCCCTGTTTTCCTTTCTGAGCTCCTTTACTGTAATACCATATTGCTGTGCAATGGTACCCAGGGATTCTCCCTTCTGAACCTTATGATAGGTATATTTTTTATCGGGGATATCAAATGTCTGCCTGTCACTCATAAACTTTCTCCTGGGAATGGCAATCTCTGTTCCAACCGATAGCCGCGTAATGTCAACCCCCGGATTACTCTGGATGATTTCATTATCTGACACGCCATAAAGCTTTGACAGATAGTATATTGTTTCGCCGGGATTAAGTGTATGGTAAATAAAATTGGTTTCGTCGCGTTGTTTTTTCACAGGTTGCTGAACCGGTTTTACATCTGCTTCAGAAACAGAATTAACAGGTATTCTTAATGTTTGTCCTTCAGTCAATCCATAAAGTGCAGGAGGATTTTCCTTAACAAGTTCCTCTACCTTTATTCCGTAGGCTTTTGATATTGAATAGGCTGTCTCACTTTTTTTTACCAGATGTATATAATAAGCAACCCCTGAAATTACAACCTTGTTATCAGACCTCTCAACTATTACCTGGCCGGAGGCTACAGTTCCGAAAGTAAAAAGAAGTATCAGTAAAATTATTTCTGAATGTCTGACTCTCATTTGTGCTTTCACTTTATTTTTCCGGGAATGACTTAAGGAAGTTCCTGCAGTTTGTTTCAATTCTTTCCGGCACATTGGAAATATCAGCCCTTATAAATTTTTCACCTGTGATTTTCTCATAAAGTTCAATATATCGTTCTGACACTTCGTTTACAAACTTATCAGTCATTTCCGGAACAACCTGTCCTGTCTGACCCTGAAAACCGTTTGCCATCAGCCATTCTCTCACAAATTCCTTCGATAACTGCTTCTGAGGCAAACCTTTATCAAAATTCTCCTGGTAACCGTCAGCATAAAAATAGCGTGATGAGTCAGGAGTATTTATTTCATCAATAAGATAAATCTTACCATCCTTATTACCGAATTCATACTTTGTGTCAACAAGAATCAGGCCATGACGGCCTGCTATTTCTGACCCTCTTAAGAATACATCCATAGTGTATTTTTCCAGAAGCTTATATTCGGTTTCAGAAACAAGTCCGGAACTTATTATTTCCTCCCGTGAGATATCTTCATCGTGTCTCCCCTGCTCAGCTTTGGTGGTAGGAGTTATAATGGGATGATCAAATTTCTGGTGTTCTTTCATGCCTTCAGGCAACCTGACACCACAAATCTCATGTTTTCCGGACTTATATGTACGCCATGAACTTCCTGTAAGGTAGGCTCTTACTATCATTTCCACCGGATACGGTTCACATTTATGTCCGAATGTAACAGTCGGGTCTGGGGTTGCGATCTTCCAGTTAGGAACTATATCACTGGTGGCGTCAAGAAATTTAGCTGCTATCTGGTTAAGAACCTGTCCCTTAAAAGGAATTCCCCTGGGGAGTACAACATCAAATGCAGATATACGGTCTGATACAATCATCAGAAGGTACTTGTCATCAATATTATATACATCTCTTACCTTTCCCTTATAAATACCTTTCTGACCGGGAAAGCTGTAGTTTGAACGAAGAATTGTTTTTTCCATAGTGTTATAATATTAACAGTATTTAGTCATTATTGCTTTTTCTCTGTGTCAGTTCCTTAACATTCTCCTCAGACTCGTAAGCCCTCACAATTTTTTTCACAAGCTTATGCCGCACAATATCTCTTTCATCAAATCTTATAATTGAGATACCCTCTATTCCGTTCAGAATCCTCATTGCCTGCAGCAAGCCTGAATCGTTCTTTCTCGGGAGATCGATCTGGGTGGAATCACCGGTCATAATGAACTTTGAACTGACACCCATCCTTGTAAGGAACATCTTTAACTGGCTTATTGTGGCATTCTGCGCCTCATCAAGTATCACAAAAGCATTTTCAAGGGTTCTCCCCCTCATAAATGCAAGAGGAGCTATCTGAACAGTTCCGTCTTCAAGCCATGTCTCAAGTTTTTTGAATGGCAGCATATCATGAAGTGCATCATAAAGAGGCTGAAGGTAGGGATCAAGCTTTTCCTTCATATCTCCCGGAAGAAATCCAAGTCTTTCCCCTGCTTCCACTGCTGGTCGGGTCAGAATAATCTTTTTCACCTCCCGATCCTTTAAAGCCTTTACAGCCAGCGCAATGGAAGTATATGTCTTGCCTGTACCTGCCGGTCCCTCAGTTATAATCAAATCGTTGATTTTATAATCATTTACCAGCTGCAACTGGTTGACTGTCCTGGCCCGTATTGGTTTGCCGCTTGTCCCGAATACTATAACATCTTCAAAATGACCATTTGCAGCAGAACGCATATGGTCGGCATCAAGAAAATACTTTTCAATATCATTCTCTTCCAGACGACGATACTTCCTGTAGTATTCAATTATCTCATTGAATTTTTCTGCAAAAAGAGTTATCTCAGACTCTTCGCCCATGCATTTCAGTTCATTACCTCTGGCAAGAAGCTTAATCTTCGGAAAGAAACCCTGTATCTTCTCCAGTTGGGAGTTATTTGGCCCGAAAAATACGACCGGATCTACATCTTCAAGAAATATTGTAATCTCTGTCATCAGATAATCTAAAAATATCTCCGTGCCATTATTATTTAACCGGTTCAGCCTGCTTTGCCTGTCGGTTTATAAAAATTCAAAACGGACTCTGCAAAGTAAGGTTATTTTTTCCTTAGAAGATTATCTTTGTTACAAGTTTTTTAGTATGCCGGTAATCACATTAACAACTGAATGGAAGCCAGATGATATCTACAACGGAATCATAAAGGGAAAGCTCAGCAGTTTATCGCCGGGAACCATCATTGTTGAAAATGCCGGCGGCATACCTGTATTTAATATTGCACGGGCGGCTTTTATCATCAGAAATACTTTCAGCAACTACCCTGAAGGATCGGTACATCTTATATGTGTTCATTCTGAGGCTTTGAAGAATCAGGATTACCTGGTAGTCAGGGCAAAAAATCATTTTTTTATAGGCACTGATAACGGAATTTTCAATCTCATCCTGAACTCTGAACCGGAAGAAGCTGTAAAAATAGAAAAGAGCGATCTGCATAATGAACTGGATGTATTTGCCAGGACTGCCTCACGTCTGATAGACGGAACCGCATTGTCTGAACTTGGTAAACCGGTAAAGGCAATTACTGAAAGAGTACCGCTAAGGGCAACAATAGACAAAGATGTAATAATCGGAAGCGTCATATTCATTGATTCGTACGGTAATGCGATTTCGAATATAACCAGGGAGGTATTTTCAAGGGTTTTTGAGAACAGGAACTTCAGGATACTGATACAGAGCAATAAAAATTATACTGATAAAATATCTGAAAGGTACAGCGATGTTCCGGTTGGTGAGATGCTTGCAAAATTCAACCAGCTCGATCTGCTTGAAATTGCAATAAACGGGGCAAATGTTGCTGAACTGCTTAGTATAGAAACAGGGTCGGTTTTAAGAATAGATACTTCCGGGAAAGCGGCATCACCAAATAAATTGTTTTAAAATAAACAACAAATGAACAGCAACAAAAAAAGTCTTGAGGAGTTTGAAAAGCTGATGGGTATTCTGGATGAACTGAGGATAAAGTGCCCCTGGGATATGAAACAAACCTTTGAGACACTCCGGAAACTGACTATTGAAGAGACATATGAACTCGCTGATGCAATTTCATCGGACAATGATGAGGGAATAAAAAATGAGCTTGGAGACCTTATGCTCCACCTGGTATTTTATGCAAAAATCGGCTCGGAAAGAGGTACATTTACAATGACGGATATACTTCAGGGAATCAACAATAAGCTGATATACAGACACCCTCACGTATTCGGAGATGTACAGGTATCAGGTGCCAGGCAGGTTGAAGATAACTGGGAAAAGCTAAAGATAAAGGAAAATAATGGCTTTAAGCCGGTATTATCAGGCGTACCTTCGTCATTGCCTGCAGTTGTGAAAGCGAACAGGATCCAGGAAAAAGTAAGAGGGGTTGGTTTTGACTGGGAGAAACGTGACCAGATCTGGGACAAAGTACTTGAGGAGATTTCAGAACTAAAGACAGAAGTTGAAAAACACGATACTGAAAAAGTTGAGTCGGAACTTGGTGATGTATTGTTTTCAATCATCAATGCCTCAAGGCTCTATGG
>CALMJY010000340.1 GCA_937864815.1 uncultured Bacteroidota bacterium | reverse complement strand
AGATGTAAACGAACTACTGATATTTTGATGTAAACGAACATAAGATATTTATCAAATATTCAATAGAAGGAAGCTTCATTGATGAAAAAAAAGTCGTCTTAACTCATAAATCCTGGCCTCCGGGTGATTTATATAAAGCCATTATCAGGGGTGAAAAGGTTGTTAATGGGGTAATTCCTGAGAAAAAGCCTGAAGCCTGTACTAAGCCTGCCTCAAAAGTGATGAAGAATGAAGCAATATTGAATGGATCAGTAGCTCCTTATTGCCTTCCGACTAATGTCTGGTTTGAGTATGGCCTTACTGAAGATTATGGGAGTATTACAGGAATTTTACCTGCATCATTTGATGGATTTTCTCTTGGGGATGTCACTGCAAATATCACTGAACTCAAATCCGGTGTGATTTATCATTTCAGGATAGGGGCAAAAAATGATCTTGGTGTGGCTTATGGAAGCGACGGAATTTTTACTACTCTTACAGAACCTGTTACAGATATTGAGAATAATTCATATAATACGGTCAGGATCGGGACTCAGTTATGGATGGCAGAAAATCTTAAAACAACAAAATATAATGATGGAACTACAATTCCACTGGTAACTGAAAATAGTGTATGGGCAGGATTATTAACAGATGCTTATTGCTGGTATAATAACGATGAAGGGAAATACAGAAATGTATATGGAGCTTTGTACAACGGATACGCGGTTGGTAATGAGAAACTTTGTCCGGAAGGATGGCATATACCCTCTGTAACAGAATGGCAGGTGCTTATTGATCATCTTGGTGGTATGGATGTTGCAGGGAGCAAACTGAAAGAGGTAGGTACAGAACACTGGGGTAAACCTAACCTATACACTACCAATGAAACCAGTTTTTCTGCATTACCGGCTGGAAGAAGGTATCAATACTCAAATCCAGGCGCGTTTGATGCTCTTATAATAGAAAGTTATATGTGGACTTCATCAGAACAATCGAAAAATCTGAAGTGTTATAGTTCAGGAGTATTTAATGAAGTAGGAAATAGAACTGTTGGTTTGTCAGTGCGTTGTATTAAAAATGACTGACAGGATTGGTCCGCCGGCTGGCTGACCGGACCCTTTCATCCTGAGGTTACCTTGCAAGAGTCGCAAAACCCGATGATTTATCATCGGGTTTTGCATTACTTGCGGTGCGGACGGAACTCGAGCAGAAATTTTAATTACCATTTAATGAGCATCTTAGCATTTTCTTGTGGCGGATTTTGTGGCAGATTTTTATATCTTTGTATAAATTCCACCATCAATGAAATTTGAAAACCTGGAAATCCGGACAAATCCTTTTAAAAAATCGCCTCCCCGTAAGAAAGACGGGTTGTATCAACTTAAAATAAGGGTCTTCATCGGATCCAATGACCAGGGTAGGTTTCGTAATAAGGTAACCTTGAAATAAATGATCACTAAATGATACTTTGGTGAAATATTTACCTTTGTGGAAAGATCAAACATTTTGACATAAAAAATTGTTATTTATATTTAATTTTATGCAATATGCTTAAAATATAACTATATTTATGCAATTAAATATGTTTTTGTGCAGAAAGTTTAAATTAATAAAATTTTTGGTATATGTCTGAAAAACCAATTGGAAGTACCTGGCTAAAACAGCACTATCAACTTTCAAATATTAAATTATCTCATGAATCTTATCTTGGTACAAGATCAAAAGTTGAAATACTGCAGGATGGGACAATTATTGACACCTACCAAAAGGCGCAATATAGTCTTAAAGTAAATACTCCGTTAAGCCATTTTGAGTTTGCTCTTAAATATGATGACGTCCAAATGAGCTTTTATCAGGCTGTTTTAAAATATATTCCTAAAGCAGATATAGTTGAATATATAGAATCTGCACCAAGCTCTAAATATTCCAGGAAGATTGGATTTTGGTATGAATTCTTAACTGGAGAGCAGCTACCCATTGAAGACAGACCAAACATCAACTATGTTGATTTAATAGACTCTAAAAGGTATTTTACAGGTTCAATTGTTAAAAATAGCAGGTGGCGCATAAACAAAAATTTATTAGGTGATGTTGGTTTTTGTCCTACTATTAAGAAAACGGATACTATATCAAAAGCACTTGAACATGATTTTTCTGAATCTCTCAGGGAACTCACAAAAAACTATTCTCCTGAAATATTAACGAGGGCCAATAATTATTTATACAAAAAGGAAACGCGTTCATCGTACCAAATTGAAAAGGAAGAACCAACACCAGAGCGTATTGAAAGATTTGTTAGTTTATTGAGTAATGCTGGTAAAAAAAATATTGGAGAACTACTTAGTGAGGAATCTCTTGTAACTCTACAGAATCAGATTGTCGATCCACGTTTTGCAGCGAAAGGTTTTCGGGATTTTCAAAATTATATTGGCCAGACAACATGGAATTATGATGAGATAATTCATTACATATGTCCACCACCGGAATTTCTTCCGGAGTTAATGAAAGATCTTACAACTACTGCCATTAATATGGAAGGTGTCAATCCAATTGTAAGAGCAACTGCAATAGCTTTTGGATTCGTTTTTATACACCCGTTTGAAGATGGAAATGGAAGAATTCATAGATTTTTAATTCACGATCTTTTGTCAAGGGATAATTTCTTACCCACTGGAATGATTATCCCAGTTTCAGCTCATATGGTAAATAATTTGAAGCTATACGATGAAGCTCTTGAAGCATATTCTACACCACTTATGCAAATAATTAAGTACACAAATGATAAAAAGCAAAAATTTAGCGTTTTAAATGCTTCCGAAGTTGAAGGATATTATAAGTTTCCAGATCTCACAGCACAAACTGAATATTTATGTACAGTAATTGAAACAGCTATCTCCCAGGATCTTCCAAACGAATTAAATTTCCTTCAAAACTATGATGAAGCAAAGGAGTTAATGAAGCAGAGGATTGATATGCCAGATAAGCTAATAGATTCATTTATCCGATTTACTCATCAGAATAATGGAGTCTTTCCAAAAAGGAGAAGAAGCACCTTCCATATGCTAAAGGAGAATGAAATTGAAGCACTTCAGTCAATTTTTAAGGCTGTCTTTACTTCAGGTAAATAATCAGGCAAGATTAAAGGTATATATCTAATTTTATGCTGAGGCCTCATAAAATATCTAATTTTGTGCATAAATATTTGTTTTTATGCAAAGAGTTCGTCATTTGATTTAATTTCAAAAACATGAAGGTTTCAGCCAAAAGTTAGATTGACTTTGCAATATTTGTAATTATTGGCTTACAAAAAGATTATAGACACAATTATAGACTCAGCTGAAAATAGTTAAAACAGCAAAGCCCCTAATAATCAGAGGCTTTGTGTTTTTTGAGGGCGGTGCGGACGGGACTCGAACCATACACCTAAATCACTTATAATCAGTTAATATCAAAAAAACTACTTGTGTTGGTCTCGAAAACTACTCCTCTCTGTTTACATCTACTGTTCCAAAGGTAATCATTTATTTTCTCAAGAATTATGAAATATTAATCAATTAGCATAAATTTGGTTAGCTGTATTAAACGTGAAATAAATAATAAGGATACTCCCAGGCGACACTGACTCACTATCATTATCAGACTGTAGACTATACAGGATTGAATTGCAACAATGACTTTCAAATCAGTGTCGCCTTCTTTTCTAACTGAAGCTTTTATATGAGTAAGAGAAGAAAATTACCCAGGAGAGATAGAAGCATGCGCCATGCTTTTCTTTATATAAATGTCTTAAAGAGATAACTTGGTACCTAAGTGATTATAATTAATGAAATCGAGAATGCACTACAATATTTTAATAAAACTAAAAGGCGTACTTAACACATCAGATATGTTTTGACCGTTTTCAAATATATCTTTATTACTATCATCATAGTACCAATTTATGTAGAATTGCTTTTTCTTTAGTGATATGTATGTAATTTTTCTTAAAATATTAGTTAGTATTTTTAAAGTAATACAATTAGTTTTATCAAGGTAAATATCTATATAAGTAATATCACAAGGATCAATAATATATTGTGTTATCCATTCATCTATTGGTTTATACCACGCTTGTCCGTCTTCTGGTAAAGAAGAACCATTTAAACTTATAAATCCACACTTATTAAGATATACTTTAGGGGTCTTCCTAGAAGGCGGAATACTTAAGATTTTAGAATATCCCAGATCAGTTAATTTTTCATTATTGATATTCTTGATTGCAAGTTCACGATTCTTGATTGCGATAGCATTTAAAGGTTCTAATTTCAATGAAATATTATAGTCATCGATGGCTCCATTGAAATCATTTAAACAATATCTCGCTAGACCCCGATTAATAAATGTTGCCGGGTCTTTAGGATATAATTCGATAGATTTTGTAAAATTCGATAATGCATTATGATAGCTTCTTAAGTGAAATTCTGTAAGACCACAATAGAAAAAATATATTCTATTTTCAGATTCAATTTTAATTGCTCGTTTAAAATCAGCTAATGCATTTTGATAGTTTTTTAAATTATAGTGTAAAATCCGGTGATATTGAGCACCCTGTTCCGATTTAAAGTGAGCAATCAAT
>CALMJY010000339.1 GCA_937864815.1 uncultured Bacteroidota bacterium | reverse complement strand
TGTTGCGGCCACCCCTCCTTCAAAAGGAGGGGAAACTTATATTTCCATTTCCTGTGACATAAATCTCCTTAAGTTGACGGCTATGCCCCAAGGGGGGCTTGATAAGTCAAAGTGTTTTATTAAGTCCCTCTCCCCCAGGAGAGGGTTCCGATAGCTATCGGAATAGGGTGAGGTAAAAGTTAATTCATATCCGGCGACTCCGGAAAATCTGCCCATACCCTGTATTTGGTTTTGAGACTGCGGACAACTCTCTTCCAGGTATCATCGCCGCGGCTGCTCATCACAATTTCAGGTTTAACAGTTGCGATAACCCATGAGTTTTCCTTAAGTTCCCTTTCAAGCTGACCGCCTGACCATCCGGAATATCCCAGGAAAAACCTTATCTGATTGTTCTTGATCTTCCCTGCTTTTATCAATCCTCTGATGGTATCTATATCCCCTCCCCAGAAAATGTTCTTATCAACCTGAATGCTCTTTGGTATATGTCGTCCAAGACTGTGGAGATAGTGAAGGGTGTCGGGTGCTACCGGACCTCCCATATTAAGTGTTTCCTCCCAGCCTTCAAATCCCTCAATTGCATCACATATTTTCAGGTCAAGTTTCTTGTTCAGAATAAAGCCAACAGATCCATTTTCACTGTGATCTGTAAGGTATACTATGCTCCGGTTAAAGAAAGTATCGGGCAGAAATGGTTCAGAGATAAGTATTTTGCCTTTTTCCGGGATCTTATCCTCAGGTAAAATGGCAAAAAGATCAATATCCGATTTCATAATATTAAATCATATAGAAAGATATTACAAAAATAATTAAGTAAAAGCTTATCTTCAATTAATTATTATCATATTTTTGCGACAATTATTAAAAATTAATATGCAAAGAAGTACATTACGTATACTGGGGAACAAGGCAGTTTTGAATATTCGTGAAAGAATGTGTGAGACCCCTGAAGAGATGCTGGGAAGTGAAAAATTTCGTCAGGTGCTTGACCATTGCATTGATAATCTGAAGAAAAAGAATTCACCCCTCCTGGATATTTTTGAAAGCAAAAAAACCGATGCTGAAGCTGTCAGCGATCTGATCCAGACACTTACATATCTTGTAAAATATGAGAACAGGCTTGTTCCGCATATATTTGAAAGATCAACCGTTTTTCTCAGAAATCTCGACAAGCTTGCCAGTTTTGTAGAGTACCTGTACGATTACTGGAGGAGCTTTGACAGGTTTATAGTTAATGATTCTGAAGGAGACAGGCTTGACAAAAGGCCATACAGAACCTTTAATGAAACCATTGAACAGCTTACACACCTCATCAGGACAGTCTACAGGCAGATTCAGGAGAATATAACAGGAAGCCACCCGAATGTATACAGACAGATCCCGGCAGGTGCTGAGATGTCTGTAATTTCATTACCAAAAAAAATTGCCTATTCAGGTGAGAAGTATAAAACACTGAACAGTATCCCGGTTATCAGGCAAATGCTTATTTATCCGCCGCTGGTTATCCAGCAGCCAATGAACAAAAGGACGGGGCATTTTAAAAAGATTGAGAAAAATCCTATAGATCTTATTGATCTTGTTGACCTGAATCCTGAAGAATGGCTTTGCTATCCTGCCAAGATCGGTAAGCTCCTGATAATGGTTTATTTCCATATAAACTTTTTCGAGCTTGGATTCTCCCAGTGCAACCTCTTCCAGCTGGCTGACGATCAGGATCTTAAAAGAAAACCCGACGCTCTTTACCTGTATGGTGTCAAGGGCGATGTACTGAACGGGCTGGCAAGTTCCGATACAGTTTTCTTTGAAGACAAAGAGCATGATATCTTTGTCGGAGCTGTTCCTAACAGATCGGAATTCGGGTATTTCGGGTATCTGAAGAAAATGGTACTCACTCTTCATAATTCAAAAATAATGAAGAGCAACAATATGCCATTTCACGGTGCTATGGTAAAGATCCTGCTTCAGGGAAACAAGGAGGCCACAATACTTATGATGGGTGATACCGGTGCAGGGAAATCTGAGACACTGGAAGCTTTCAGGGTACTGGGTGAAAAACATATAAGGGAACTCACAATTATAGCTGATGACATGGGCTCC
This sequence comes from uncultured Bacteroidota bacterium, assembly GCA_937864815.1. GTDB lineage: Bacteria > Bacteroidota > Bacteroidia > Bacteroidales > VadinHA17 > LD21. The sequence continues at coordinate 15,029 of CALMJY010000339.1, read as the reverse complement.
ATTGAGCTTGATGATAAAGGCGTTCCGATCGGGTATGGAACAGAGATTGGTGCATTCCTCCGTCTGGATGACCTTCAACCAGGGTATGCCTACGGTCATCTTGACCGCTCAATTATTATGAATCCCACCCAGGTAAACGCAAGAATAATCATTCCTGTAACTAAATTTGACACAGTTATTCAGGGACATAGAATAGATTATGTATTATACGCCAATAATTACGAGGAGATTGATGCCGATCATCCTGTAATTGAAAGGTTTAAGTCGGCCGAAATAGCCCTTGAGACTTTCCGTGCAGGTGCTGTAATGAGCAAAGGTACAACTACCTCAAGCGGACTTGTTCATACTTATTTTGCAAATATTTTCGGTCCTCCTGAATACAGGGAACTTCATGAAGAAATTACCAAACGGTATTTTGAATCGTTCTTCAGGAATAATGTATACGTAGGTCAGATGAGGACAAGACTTGGAATCTCAGGCTATGAAAGCAGTGGCCCGCGTGAAGCAGCCTTAGCATTATTGAAAATTATTGGAGTTACAGAGTAAGTTAATACCTCTCAGGCATAGCCTCTTTCATCATAGCATAGACAGCATCGAAGATATCTTCAGAGCTTGGCTTTGAAAAATAGTCTCCGTCAGTAGTATAAGCAGGCCTGTGCTCCTTTCCTGTAAGTGTCTTCGGAGGAGAATCGAGATATTGCCATGCACCCTGTTTCTCAAGTACCTCCTGCAACATATATGCCGTTGTGCCGCCCGGAACATCCTCATCAAGAAAAAGTATTCTGTTTGTCTTCCGTATAGATTCAAGGATAACACCTTTTATATCGAAAGGAACAAGCGTTTGAACATCAATCAACTCTACGGAAATATCATGATCCGAAAGGTGCCTTACTGCTTCCTGTGCCACCCTTACTGTAGAACCGTATGTTACCAGCGTTATATCACTTCCTTCATTAATAATTTCAGGAATCCCCAGTTCAATGCAAAACTCACCTATATTGTCGGGAAGCTTTTCTTTCAGCCTGTAACCGTTGAGAGGTTCAATTACAATGGCAGGATCATTTCCTTCAAGAAGAGTATTGTAAAAACCAGCCGCTCTGGTCATATCTCGTGGAGAACATACATAAACACCTCTTACTGAATTAATAAGCATGCTCATCGGGGAACCCGAATGCCATATTCCTTCCAGACGGTGCCCCCTGGTGCTTATTATTAACGGAGCAACCATCTGTCCGGCTGTCCGGTAATATGTTGTAGCGAGGTCATCGCTCAGAAGCTGGAGTGCATACATCAGGTAGTCGAGGTACTGAATTTCAGCAATTGGTCTCATTCCTCTGAGTGCAAGACCTATACCCTGTCCAAGAATGGTAGCCTCACGGATCCCTGTGTCCGTAATCCTGATCTCTCCGTATTTCTTTTGCAGGCCTTCAAGTGACTGATTGACACCACCAATGCCTCCGGTATCTTCGCCGAAAGTAACAAGAAGAGGATATTTTGCAAAAAGCTTATCATAATTATCCCTAAGTATCTGACGTCCCGGCACCTCAGGCGAGGATTCAGAATATGAAGGACTAATTGGTTTGACATTAAGGGCAGATGCAGGAGTTTCGTTATAAAGAAACTTGTCATAACTCCTGTGGGCATATTCATAGTTTCTTTTGAGCCATCCTTGCAGTTCTTCCTTAAGATTACCAGCCTTCTGGCACGAACCGCAAATATTTCTGAGCATCTTCCTTGCGGTAACAAAATTATCTTTCCGGATTGGATTTATTACCTTCTTTAGTTCATCAGTGAAGGTATCAACCCTTGCTTCTTTAACTTCTTCTGCACATTTGCATGAGCGGTCATTTATAATTTTAACAAGAGCATCCCGCTCAATTTTTATAGGATTCTGAAACATATCCCATGCTTTCTTCCTTGCCTCCCTAACCTCCTCTTCAGCTTCTGTTTTAACCTTATCAAGCTCTGCCTCTGTTGCTATTCCTGAAGCAATCATCCAATCCCTCATCTTTGTAACAGGATCAAATTCCTGCTCCCACTTTAGTCTCTCCTCACTTTTATATCGTTCGTGCGAACCTGAGGTTGAGTGTCCCTGAGGTTGAGTAACATCCTCTATATGAAACAGAACCGGTGTATGTTCATTTCTGCAAATTGCAATACCTTCTTCATAGAGCTTAATAAGACCAGGATAATCCCATCCTTTGCCTGTAAGTATCCTGATACCCTTTTTATCTCCATCAGTCTCAAAACCCTTTAATATCTCGGAAATACTTCCTTTAGTAGTCTGATATTTCTTCGGAACTGAAATCCCGTAACCGTCATCATACACTGAGATTGCCATAGGTACCTGCAGTACACCTGCTGCATTCATAGTTTCCCAGAAATGTCCTTCCGAGGTGCTTGCATCACCTATTGAACCGAAAGCTACCTCGTTTCCCTTAACAGAAAGTGTGGAATATTTATGCAGTTCCTTATTCTGTCTGAAAAGTTTTGAAGCATATGCCAGACCCAGTAATCTGGGCATCTGACCTGCTGTTGGTGAAATATCTGATGATGAATTCTTCTGTTTAGTCAGGTCTCTCCATGAACCATCAGGATTAATATTTGGTACAGAGAAGTGGTTATTGAACACTCTCCCTGCGTTGCCAGGATTAAGTTCCCGGTCTGTATTACCGTAGAGCTGATGAAAAAACTGGAGAGAATCATATAAACCCATTGCCATCATCCATGTCTGGTCCCTGTAATATCCCGACCTCCAGTCACCGTTCCTGAACTGCTTTGCCATGGCAATCTGAATTATTTCCTTGCCATCACCGAAAATTCCAAACTTGGCTCTGCCGGAAAGCACCTCACGACGTCCTGTAATACTCAGATTCCTGCTCAGATTGGCGAGCCTGTAGTCGGCGATAATCTCTTCCCTGCTGATTTTAATATCTGATTGATTTTCTGATTTTTTCATAATATGAATTGTAGAACAATCTGAAACACTACGATGCTTAAACAAATATTGTCAGTTCTTGTTTATTTGTCGGGTAGAAATGATAATTATCTTTGCTCCCGGAAATGCTTTGTTTGAAGAATGAGCATTAATGTAAAGTTAATAAATAATAAGCTCCTCAGAAAGAAATGTTTTTGAAACTACTCATTCTAAGCCTGATTTTCATGGCACTAGCGGCGATTGGATTTGGCATAAGAATACTGCTCAAATCAGGCGGAAAATTCCCGGATACGCATATCAGTCAGAATAAGGAAATGCGAAAAAGAGGGATTACCTGTGCACAGAATAATGATGTTGGCTGTCACTCAACAGAAGGGTATCCCGGTTGCTCCTGCGCTAACAGCAGACTTGCGGATTAAAATAAATTAGGTTCTCGCTAAGGCGCAAAGACGCAAAGTATAATTGATTTGCGTCTTTGCGAGTAAAAAACTATTCCTCTTCAGACAGGTATTCTTTCAGGCCTTCGGAGATCCAGGTCTCATAGCTGCCATCAGTACCGGAAATTACGAAGTAGGCGGTAAATTCGGGATGACTGCTGATAAAATCAATAGCTTTTTCATGCCCCATAACCATGCATGCAGTTGCGATACCATCGGCAGTGCCACAATCATCGGCAATTATTGTTGCACTGAGTAACCTGTTTTTTGCAGGGTAACCTGTTTTGGGATCAATGGTGTGAGAGTACTTTACACCATCTTCAATATAAAATTTCCTGTAATTCCCTGATGTTGCAAGTGATTTGTCAGAGATCCTGATGATGGCCTGCAATGATTGTCCGGGAATTATGTTGTTATCCTCGGGTTTATCAATACCTATCCTCCATAAATTACCGTTTTTGGTGCCTTTTGCCCTGACCTCCCCTCCTATCTCAATAAGATAATTTTCAATACCAAGATCATTAAAATATTCTGCAACAACATCCACAGAATATCCCTGTGCAATTGCATTGAAATCAAGTCTGATTGCAGGATCAGTTTTGATCAATTTCCTGTTTGATACAGAGATTTTTTCCATACCTACAAGTTTAAGCAGACTATCCCTTTTCTCCTCAGAAAAATTCTTCTTCTCATCAGGCCCAAAACCCCATGCACGAACCAGTGGGCCAACCGTTACATCAAAAGCACCTTCGGTCATTTCATATATTGTGACAGATCTGTTGTATGCCTCTTCAAAAAATGTATCCACTTCCACATCCTCATTCCTGTTTATTTTTGAGAGAACAGACTCGTCTTTATAGAGAGATAGAGACATATCAAAATCGCGAAGTATGTTTTCTACAATCCCCTGCAGTGAATCAGGGGTATACTTTTTACTGCTTTCATAAACAATACTGTATGTTGTTCCCTGAGCAAAGCCATTAAAGCCTTCAAATTCAGAACTTTTACAGGAAATGACTATCTGTGAAACTATTAACAATAAAAACAGATATCTGGTCTTTGTCATAATAAATGGTTTTTTACCCGTTTCAGGGTGAATTTTGAAAAAGTACATTTTAACCACAGAACACAAAGGACACAAAGGTAAAATATCGATGATAAATTCTTTGTGCTCTTTGCTTTTTTCTTTGTGACCTCTGTGGTTAATTGATAATGAAGTTTTCAACACCCAATGCTTCTGCAGGATAAAATTATGCTTTTTCTGATTAAGAAATAATCATATTCCGAAATCGTCAAACGCAATATTTTCTTTCGGCACACCAAAAGAATCAAGCGTTTTCAAAACCGCAGCATTCATCTGGGGAGGACCGCAGAAATAGTATTCAATATCCTCAGGTTCCTCATGTCCGCAGAGGTAATTATCTATCAGCACACGATGGATAAAACCGGTATATCCTGTCCAGTTGTCATCAGGATGAGGTTCAGAAAGGGCGAGGTTAAACTTAAAGTTCGGGAATTGTTTCTCAATTGCCCTGAATTCATCCTCATAAAATACCTCCCTGAGTGAACGTGCTCCATACCAGTATGATACTTTCCTGTTTGTCTTAAGAGTATGAAAAAGATGGAAGATATGCGACCTTAAAGGAGCCATTCCGGCACCTCCACCGATATAAATCATCTCAGCCTGTGTATCCTTTATATGGAATTCACCATAAGGACCTGAAATCATCACTTTATCACCAGGCTTGCGGGAGAATATATAAGAGGAACACAATCCCGGAGGCACATTCATAAATTGCTTTTTCACATTGTCCCATGGCGGGGTTGCAATCCTGATATTCAGCTTAATAAGTCCTTTTTCGGCGGGATAGTTAGCCATAGAATAAGCCCTGAAAGACTCTTCGTTATTTTTAATTTTAAGATCCCACATCTTGTATTCATCCCAGTCGCTCCTGAACTGTTCCTCTATAAGAAAATCTCTGAATGAAGTTTCATATTTGGGAACATCAATCTGGATATATCCGCCAGGAGTGAAATCAAGTGTTTCACCTTCAGGAAGTTTAACTACAAATTCCTTGATAAAAGTGGCAATGTTACGGTTTGAGACAACCTCGCATTCCCATTTTTTAATTCCCATAACCGATTCAGGAACTTTTATGGTAAGGTTTTCCCTGATTTTAACCTGGCATCCGAGGCGCCAGTGATCATGCTGTTCTTTTCTTGTGAAGAATCCAGTTTCAGTTGGAAGGATAGAACCACCTCCCTCAGTTATCTGGCATTTGCACATTCCGCATGTTCCTCCGCCTCCGCAGGCAGAAGGGAGAAAGATCCCGTTTCCTGAAAGAGTTACAAGAAGATTGGAGCCCGGGGAGACCTCCATTTCCCTGTCATTTATTTTCAGATTAACATGCCCTGTTGGCGCAAGTTTGGCTTTTGCATACAGAAGTACAGTGACGAGAGAAAGTATTACGAGCAGGAAAACAATTATGCTATATATAATGGTGCCACCTGTTGTTATTGCTAATATCATGATTAATCAGGTTTCTGTTAAAGTTTAATTCCCATGAAGCCCATAAAGGCTATTGCCATCAAACCGGTAAGAATGAAAGTAATACCAAGTCCTCTGAGAGGTGCCGGTATATTGCTGTACTTGAGCTTCTCCCTGATTGCAGCAATGCTGACAATGGCGAACATCCATCCCACACCGGAACCCACACCAAAAACAGTTGATTCCGCAAGAGTCTGATATTCGCGCTCCTGCATAAAAAGAGCAGCTCCCAGAATTGCACAGTTTACTGCAATAAGAGGAAGAAAAATACCAAGGGAATTATATAAAGAAGGACTATATTTCTCAATTATCATTTCAACGAGCTGGACGATAGCCGCAATTACTGCAATAAAGACCATAAAAGAAAGGAAGCTGAGATCGATATCTGCAAAGCCTTCTCCCAACCAGGCCAAAGCTCCCTTTCTCAGGACATAATGTTCAACAAGGAAATTGACAGGTATTGTTATCAGAAGCACGAAGATAACCGCAATACCCAAACCTACAGAAGTCTTAACATTCTTTGAAACAGCAAGAAATGAACACATTCCAAGGAAGAATGCAAATACCATATTGTCAATAAAGATCGACTTGATAAACAGGTTTAATAGATTTTCCATAATAGTTATCCTTATTTTTTCTCAATAAGATCAGGATTCTTGCTTCTCTGGTACCAGATAATGCATCCGACTATTATAAGTGCCATTGGAGGCAATATCAGCATACCGTTATTCTCATAACCGGTTGAATAAATCCCCAGTTTCTGCATTACAGGGTATCCGTATACAGTTCCTGAACCAAGAAGTTCCCTGATGAATGCGACTATGACCAGAATAATTCCATATCCGGCACCATTGCCCAATCCGTCAATAAATGACGGCCAGGGTTTATTTGCCATGGCAAAGGCTTCAAGGCGACCCATAAGAATGCAGTTGGTAATTATCAATCCGACGAATACTGAAAGCTGCTTGCTGACATCAAAGGCATAAGCCTTGAGGAACTGGTCAACAAGGATCACCATTGTTGCTATAACAACAAGCTGAACAATTATCCTTATTCTGTCAGGTATATATTTCCGCATCGCTGCAATTACAAGGTTTGAAACAGCAGTCACAATAGTTACGGACAATGCCATAACCAGCGCCGGTTTCAGCTTAACTGTAACTGCCAGTGCCGAACAAATACCCAGTACCTGTACTGTAATCGGATTGTCTCTTCCCAGCGGGGTTGTGAAAAGTTTTAAATTTTTGGCCGAAAACATCGGCTCCTTAACATGATCGCTCATATATCAGTTTCTGTTTTTTATAAGGTAATCACTATACTTTGAGATGCAATCTGCAATCATTTTCTCCAGCCCTTTGCTGGTTATGGTTCCACCGGAAATGGCATCCACATTATGTGGATCATCAGCGGCAGCACCACCCTTAAGAACTCCAATGGAAACGAACTTATCAGATTCGAACAGTTTTTTCCCGATGAACATATCCTCAAACGGCCTTGTATTGATTTCAGCTCCGAGACCCGGTGTCTCACCTTTATGATCGAAAGTGCAGCCATAAATTGTGTTCATATCTGATTTAACCGATAGATATCCCCAGACCGGTCCCCAGAGGCCTTTGCCTTCAACAGGTAATACAATCAGCTTTTCTCCGTCATCCAGGACAGCTTTGAATACAGGAAGATACTGCTGTTCAGGAGCTTTCTTCTGCTCATCCTTGATAACCACCTTAAATGCATCCACTCCTTCAATTTTTTCTCCTGCCTTATTGATTACATATAGCTCCTTAATGTACTTTTCATAAAGAGATTCTGTGTTTTCACGAGTCGATTCAATACCTATCGACTCAAGAATACTTTTCTTTTTCTCAATTTCCAGGTTCCTGAGCTGCTGTGGCTGAAGCAGGGTTGCAGCCATAGCAAGAAGTGTGGCTACAGCAACAACCATTACTGCAGAAAATATGAAAATATATCTGTTACTGAACTCTTTCATCGTGACTGTTTGTTTAAAGCGATTTTTGCTCTTTTTAACCTCCTGTTAATATTCGACTGAACTACATAATAATCAATTAGCGGTGCAAATACATTCATAAGAAGTATGGCCAGCATCACACCTTCAGGATAGGCCGGATTCAACACCCTGATGAGAATTGACAATACACCGATCATGAAACCATATATCCACTTTCCTGTTTCTGTCTGAGCCCCTGAAACAGGATCAGTGGCCATAAATACTGCCCCGAAAGCAAATCCACCCATTACAAAATGATAATATGCAGGTATTCTCATATAATCATTTACTGCCACCAGGTTCATAAGTAATCCCATGGTGAGTCCTCCTGCAAAAGTGCTCACGATTATCTCCCAGCTTCCGATACCGGTAGCTATAAGTATCAGGGCTCCGATAAGTATGGCAATTGTTGATGTCTCACCAATAGATCCCGGAATTGTTCCGATAAACATCTCCATAACTGATGGCAATTTTGCTGATTCACCCTGCGCAAGCAATGAAAGCGGTGTTGCACCGGAAAATCCATCAACAATATTCTGACCTTTTGTAAGTCCTTCAATCCACACTTTATCTCCTGTCATCCAGGCCGGATAGCTGAAGAACAGGAATGCCCTTGCAAGTAAAGCAGGATTGAAAATATTCATCCCCGTGCCACCAAAGATCTCCTTTCCGAGAATTACAGCAAAAGCAGTGGCAAGACCCAGCATCCAGAGCGGAATATCAATTGGCATTATTAAGGGAATAAGCAAACCTGAAACCAGGAATCCCTCATTGATCTCATGTCCTCTTATCTGGGCTGCAATAAACTCAATTCCAAGTCCGACACCATAACTGACAATAACAAGAGGCAGTATCTTCAGGAATCCGAACCAGAAGTTCTGTAATTGTCCTGAATCTATACCTATTGACCTGAAATGCTGTAAGCCCGTATTGTATGCTCCGAAAAGAAGTGCAGGTAACAGGGCAATTATAACTACAGTCATTGTTCTTTTCAGATCAATGCTGTCACGTATATGAGATCCTTTAAATGTCACCTTATCAGGAACAAACAGAAAAGACTCAAATCCTTCAAAAACTGATCGCAGTTTTGAAAGCTTTCCGCCTTCCATGAAATGCGGTTTGATCTTGTCAATCCTTTTTCTTAATGAATTCATTATATTTTATGTATCACTGGTTACTGGGTACTGGGTGCTGGTTGCCGGTTACCGGCTCTAATTCATCTCCCTTGCCATCAGGTCAAGGCCTTTACGTATAATCGACTGAATCTCAATCTTCGAAGGACAGATATATTCGCATAGTGCAAAATCTTCTTCTGCAATCTCATATATACCAAGATTTTCCATCATATCAATATCCTCAGCAAGGATTGCTTTCAACAACTGCATGGGATAAATATCCATAGGCACAACCTTTTCATACTGACCTGTCATTACAAAAGCTCTTTCACCGCCATGGAAATTTGTATCGAGACTATATTCCTTTTTCGGAAACAGCTTTGAAGCAAATGTTTTATAGAAGCTGAACTTATCAAGGCCTGGCATCATCCATCCGAAGAATTCAAAATAATCTCCTTCGGGAATAACCGTTACCTGAGAATCGTAAAACCCAAGGTATCCTTCCGGTTCAATCCTTGTACCTGTTAAAACATTGCCGCTTATGACCCTGACCTTCACCTGCTTAAGATTATCCTTTAACAGCGATGAAACTGATGCGCCTGATCTTATTTTGTAATACTGAGGTTTATTTATTTCAGAACCGGTAAGTGCTATAATCCTTTCATGTATATATCGTCCTTCTTCAAACAATCTTCCTATTGCAATAACATCCTGCGGGTTGACATACCATACAGTTTCTCCTTTGTTAACCGGATCGATATGATGGATCTGAATGCCAACATTACCGGCAGGGTGCGGACCTGAAAATCTTTCAATTTCAGCAGGAGCATCCTTTAATAACTCTGAAGGTTCGGTCATTCCGTTTACAGCCAGATGGAGTCTGCCATCGGTTAGTCTTTTCAATGCCCGCAGACCTGTTTTGAAATGAGAATCCGAAGAATTATCAAATATAAAATTATGGTCAGGTGCAAGTGGTGCGGTATCAAATGCCGAGATAAATATTGCTTTAGGGGTATCGGTATGACGTGCAACAATGTGATAGGGTCTCTGGCGAATAACCGGCCAAAGGCCCGATTTCAGCAACTTTTCCTTAATTGCTTCCCTTGTTATTGCAGTAGGATCAGCCTTGCCAAAGTCAATATACTCATCATCCGATTTTTCTACAACAACTTCAAGCAGTTTACGGCGGTCTCCCCTGGTTATTGCCGTAACTGTTCCGCTGACAGGAGACGTGAAAAAAATCTCCGGTCTCAACTTATCATGAAAGAGCGGTGATCCAGCCAGCACTTTGTCACCGGTCTTTACATTAAGCTTTGGAGTAAGCCCCGGAAAATCAATCGGTTTTACAGCATATAATGAAGAGTGAAGTTCAGGATTCAGGACCTTCTCTGCCTGACCTTTCAACCTGATGTCAAGCCCCTTCTTCAGTTTTACAGTAATTGACATTTCTTATATATATGTATATTTATTTCTTTAAATCAATGTATTGTGAAAAAAATAACAATAGAGGTGCAAACTTATACCAAAAAAGACTAAATACATTATAAACTGCTGAATACGATAAAACAAATAATTTAGAGTAATGTTTAACCGGAAAGATGAAAATTTCCGGCATATTTATTGAACAGATTACACTTTATGAAGCCATATTACAAAGAATTATTAATCCTGATATTCATTGTCCTGATAAATATCTTATCAGTGGCCAAACAGAATGTTTCTTACGGTCAGGCTGCTTTTGATAACATTTCCTATGATGAGAGAATCAAAACAGTTCAGCTGTACAGGGAAGAGTGGAATCTTTCGTATCCGATCCTCAGACTGAACAGCCAGGAAAAACTGGTATTGCATTTCGATCTGATGGGTGATCACTCTGAAAACTATTATTATACATTTATACATTGTGACAAGGACTGGAAAAAGAGCAACATTTATGAAAGGGACTACTTAAACGGGGATCCTAATAATCCTATAGAAGATTATAAGCCCTCATTCAATACTACCACAGGATATTACCATTACAAGGTAAGTTTCCCTAACGACAGGGTAAGTATTACCAGGTCTGGCAATTATGTAATAAGAGTATATAATGCAGATAATCCTGATCAGACTGTTCTTACCCGGAGGTTTATGGTAACCGAGGATGGGGTAAGGATCAGCATAACAACCCGAAGGCCAATGATGACTGACAATAATAACAGCAGACAGCAGGTTGATTTCATTGTAAACCAGATCGGGAAAAATATTATTGATCCGTACAGAAATTTCTATGCATTCATTCTCCAGAATGGCAGATGGGATAATGCTAAAAAGAACCTTAAACCGGAGTTTTACAGCAACAATGAATTGAAATACAACTCATTATCTGATAAAAATATATTCACAGGAGGTAATGAATTCCGTTATTTTGATATTAAAAGTCTGAGATATCAGACAGAATATGTAAGAAGTATTGATTTTGCCTCTCCCGGTTTCAATGTATTTCTGTTCCCTTCCGAAAACAGGGAGTTCAAACCCTACTTTTACAATCCGGACTTCAACGGGAAGTATTATATAGCAATACAGGAAGGAAGGGACTTTGATACAGATGCCGATTATGTAAATGTCTACTTCACACTTCCTTCGAAACAAAGAATTTCCGGAGGCAATTTGTATGTGTCAGGAGCACTTAATAACTGGAATTATAATCCGAATAATCTGATGACATATAATCCACAGTCGGGACAATATGAATGCACGATGCTTCTTAAGCAGGGATACTATAATTATGAATATGCATTTCTGAAAGATGGTACAACTGACGGATCACCAACAGTATTTGAAGGTAATCATTACGAGACTGAAAATGACTACATTGTATTGATTTATTACCGGAATCCGCAGGAAAGGTACGACAGACTTATCGGAATGGGACTGGCCAACTCTGTTAACAAACCGTCGAATTAGTGCTTCTGATGTGTATCAATCCCGTATTGCATGTAAATCAAATGCTTAAGAGTTTTCAGAATTTCGGTCATATACTCCTCAACTGCGCGTACAGATCCGGGAAGTGTATAGATAAGTGATTTGCCCATCACTCCTGCTACTCCCCTGCTTAATAGTGCATTTGGTTTCACGCTTCCGTATTTCATTCTGATGAATTCCATAATCCCGGGAATCTCCTTATCAAGAAGTGGTTTTACAGTTTCAACTGTTATATCTCTGGGTCCGATTCCTGTTCCCCCGGTTGTGAAAATAATATTATATCGCGTCGAAGCAGCCTCCAGTTTCGATCTGAGAATTCCAGAATCATCAGGAATAAGATCCTGTTGAACAAAGGTTTCCATTTTTTCAGAATTGAAATAATCTGTAACCATCCGCCTGATTCCGGGTCCGCTGAGATCTTCATATTCACCCCGTGAAGCTCTGTCGCTCAGGGTTATAATGAGTATTTCAAGTCTGTCAGGTAGATTCATAACTTAAGTTTTTCAATCAGTCTGACTTCATCAATAACCATATTTTTATCAACTGCCTTGCACATGTCATAAACTGTCAGAAGGGCCACAGAGACAGCTGTCAGAGCCTCCATTTCCACTCCTGTTTTCCCTGTGCACCATACTTCGCTTTCGGCTCTTATCCCGTCATCAGTGCCTGATAATTCAACCTTTACATTTTCAAGAACTATATTATGACAGAGAGGAATAAGATTAGCGGTATTCTTTGCTGCTGAAATTCCGGCAATCTGAGCGACAGAAAGAACATCTCCCTTTTTCATAACATTCTCATTTACGAGACGTATGGTCTCCTTATCCAGTCTTATATGTCCGCATGCACGGGCCACTCTCTGCTGTATAATTTTTGCACCTATGTCAACCATTGATGCTTTTCCGTAAGTATCTGTATGAGTCAGTTTCTTCATTTATTATCCTCCGATATTATAAAAAGCTCCCTTATTATTTACAGAACCGCATTCAGGCTTAAGGTTTACAGCATTCATGAATGCTTTTTCAAAACCCAGTTTACGTACATCAAACTCAAGGTCATCGAACAGACAGGGTTTGAGTTTTCCGTTAGCTGTAAGCCTCAGCCTGTTGCAAAGGCCGCAATCACCTCCGGTACCGCCTTCAACTGTGGAGAAATGTCCCCTGACAAGGTCCATCTGTCTTATATACCTTATTTCCAGATTATTCTGTTCACAGAATTCAGTTACCCCTTTTGCTTCAGGTTCATCTTTTGATTCCCTGAAAACACAGTTAATCTTAACAGGAAGAAGGCCGGCATCACGGGCAGCATTAATCCCTTTGAATACATCCGCAATATTTCCACCCCTGGTTATCTCTGTAAATTTTTCAGCATCGACAGTATCAAGGCTTATATTTATTCTGTGCAGCCCGGCATTCTTAAGCTCCATTGCAAAGTCCTTTAACAGAATCCCGTTTGTTGTCATAGAGAGATCCGAAATTCCATTAAGATCTGAAAGCATTCTGACAAGAGCTGTTATACCTCTTCTTACAAGAGGTTCTCCTCCTGTCAGTCTCACTTTTGTGACTCCGTAGTCAATTGCCACACGACAAAAAGCTGTAATCTCATCGAATGTCAGGATATCCGAATGCTTCAGAAGCTTAATCCCTTCAGCGGGCATGCAATAACTGCAACGCAAATTGCACCGGTCAGTTACCGATATTCTGAGGTAGTTAATATTTCTGTCAAATCTGTCTAACACTTACAATTTCTCCTTTTTCAATCGTGTTTCTGCCCGGAGGTATTGCAATAATACCCTGAGCTACCGATATGGATGATATATGAGCCGAACCATGATATTCAACCGGTAATACCTGCCGCTGATCTGTTATCAGTACAGGTACCAAACCAAGTCTGTCAGTTGATCTCCTGCTATAGGTCGCCTGCATGGGAAGCTCGCAGGTAAATGGCTTCCATTCATTACCCATCATATAATATATAAGCGGTCTTACCAGCATTTCAAACTGTATAAAAGATGAAACAGGGTTTCCGGGTAAACCGAATACGAGGCAATCAGGATGAATGCCAAATGTAGTTGGCTTTCCGGGCTGAACATTCACCCTGGTAAAAAGCAGCTTTATTCCTGCACGTTCCAGCACTGAGGGAATGAAGTCAAAATCGCCCATTGAAACTCCGCCTGTTAAAAGCAGTATATCACATTCTTCAACACCTTTTTTTACCATTTCAAAGGTTAATTGCTCATCATCTCTGGCTATTCCGTAGTATTTGCCGGAACATCCTGCTCTTTTTGCCTGGGCCATCAGCTGGTAAGCATTCGAGTTCCTGATCCTCGAAAGGCCGGGACTCTCATCCGGTTCGACCAGCTCATCACCTGAACTTATAACACCTATAACAGGCAATATGCTTACCTGAACATTGGTGCAACCAACAGAAGCCATCAAAGCTATATCCTGCGGTGTTACATATTTGCCAGGCTTCAGGACAACATCACCACTTTTGATATCCTCACCTCTGAGTGAAATATTTTTCTTGGAATAAGTGCCTGTAAATCTGATCTTACCTGAAGGATGAGTTTCAGTTTCCTCAACCATTACAACACAATCGGCCCCGTCAGGCAGGGGAGCTCCGGTCATTATTTTAGAACACTCGCCCTGATGAACAGTTTTTAAGGGATTTCTTCCGGCGGCAATTGTTTCTATTACTGAAAGTTCAATATCCAGATCTGCTCTTTTGCATGCAAACCCGTCAACTGTCGATTTGTCGAACGGAGGCATATCCATATCACTTATTACCTCCTGAGCCAGTATCCTGCCAAGGGTTTCAGCAAATGATACTATTTCAGAACCTGTTCTGAACGCTGATGCTATAACTGTCTCATATGCCTTCTCAAACGATATCATTCAATCTGTCTTTCTTTGTCTACAATATGCTTTTTACGAGTCAATTGTCTTTTAATTAAACATCCCCCTTGCCCCCTTCAAAGGGGGAATCCAAAAGGGTACTTTTGCCTTGTGTCTTGTGTCTT
>CALMJY010000338.1 GCA_937864815.1 uncultured Bacteroidota bacterium | reverse complement strand
AATGCTGCTGATGAGGCACAGCATCACCGGCAGGAAAATATGGGAAAAATCTGCTGATCCCGGGTTCAATATAGAACAGACACAGCTTCTTGGTTTAAGTAACGGTGATTTCTTTGCCATAGGCTCTGAAAGCCCTGATACTACATATGACCTTCAGACCGGACTTCTTTTCATCAGATTTGATTCAACAGGTAAGGTTCTGAATGAGCTGGAATATAACAGCGGGCTTTATATTGCGGCTTATGAGGCGGTTATTGATAACTCTGACAATATTTATCTGGCATTAACACGAAAGGAAGCCTTTGCCGAGCCAAAGGCTACTGTGGCTAAATTCAACAGCAGCCTTCAGAAAATATGGGAGACCGAACTTTCAAATAATCCTGCTTACGGAGCAGCAGCACTTGCGATTATCAGTGATGGTTCAGGCGGGGTTTATGTTGCAGGAAGAACAGAATTACCAAAAGAGGGGGGAGATCTCATTAACAATTCATTTATTGCATCAGTAACCAAGGACGGTAAAGTCCGCTGGAAAAAATATCCTGAGAATTCAAATTCCGGTACCGGCATTCTTATAAATTCAGCCGGTGAAGTGACATTATTAAATTCAAATTGTTTCATAGTGAACCTTCTTGATCCTTCAGACGGAACTGACGGAGGAAGAATAAGAATGTTCGATGAGTGTGATCCGTATACAACCGATGCTTTCGGATCTGATTTTGATATTGACTTCAATAATGATCTTATCCTTGCAGGCTCTCTGGGAGGGAGTTTTTACCTTGCTGTAAAACCAATGGAATAGATAAAAGGTTTTTTATTATCACAGCGAAATATTACTTTTGCCGCATGATCAGAAAAGATATAACAGTTGTTTTCTTTTTTCTTTTATTGACAGAAGCGCTTTTAGCACAGCCTCTTATAAAGACTTCTGATCTTTTCCAGAGGGAACCTGGATCAGGACATTTAGGCCAGTTGGCTATAAATCAGGATCCCGCTCTTGATACCCTTATCAGCAGGCATATTCTTGCAAACAAAAACCTGTTCAGGGTGAATAATCATTATGGCATGGAAGGTTACAGGATACAGATTTATGCCAGCAGTAACCGTAATGCAAGAGAGGAATCGAATAAAGCCAGGGCAGAGTTTATTAACCTGTTTCCGGATATAGTTTCTTACCCCTTATATGCAGAACCGGGATATTTCAAAGTCAGAGTTGGCGATTTCAGAACTAAAATTGAAGCAACCAAGCTTTTCCAGATAATAAGCAAGGAATTTCCCGGTGCCTACATCGTACCTGATGTCATTAATTTCCCTGACCTGAATATTAAATAGTTATATGAGCGACAGGATCAAGCATGAATGCGGCATTGCAATGTTAAGATTGCGAAAGCCGATTGAGTATTATATTGAAAAATACGGTACATGGAACTATGGCCTGCAGAAGATGTACCTTATGATGGAGAAGCAGCATAACAGGGGACAGGACGGAGCAGGTCTGGCAGGAATCAAACTAAACATGCCTCCCGGCAACAGGTATATCTTCAGGCAGAGGTCAAACCAGGCAAACCCTATCAAAGAGATCTTCGGGCTTATTTATGAGGATATTGATGCCCTGATGAACCACAATGGCAATGACTTCAGGAATGCATCCTTTGTCAGAGATAAAGTACCATTTGCCTGTGATGTTTACCTTGGTCACCTCCGTTACGGTACCTATGGCAACTATAATATTGATTATGTACATCCCGTTAGTCGTGAGAATAACTGGCGCTCGAGGAATCTGGTCATGGCTGGTAACTTTAACCTTACGAATGTGGGAGAGGTGTTCAGCAGCCTTGTAAGACTTGGTCAGAATCCTGTCGATTTTTCAGATACGGTTACAATACTTGAAAATGTAGGGCACAGGCTTGATGAGGAAAATGAGAGGCTTTACTGGCAGTTCAAGGAGAAAGGTTATTCAAAGAAAGATATATCCCCGCTGATCGAAAAGAACCTCGATCTGGCGCTGATTCTCCAGAAAGCAAGCCGTAACTGGGATGGAGGTTATGCTATGGCCGGAATGGTCGGGCATGGCGATGCTTTTGTAATGAGAGATCCGGCCGGCATCAGACCTGCTTACTATTATATTGATGATGAGGTTGTTGTTGTTGCTTCTGAAAGACCTGTAATTCAGACTGTCTTCAACGTCAGAACCGATTCTGTAATAGAACTTCCGGCAGCAAGTGCACTTATAATAAAAGCATCGGGCAAAACTTCCGTTGTAAAGCTTCAGGAGGAAAAGGAGCAAAGAAAATGCTCTTTTGAAAGGATCTATTTCTCAAGAGGAACTGACAAGACAATATACAGGGAAAGAAAAAAGCTTGGCGAGCTTCTTACCCTTCCGGTGCTTAAGGCAGTTAACTATGATCTCGACAATACCGTTTTCTCATATATTCCCAATACTGCAGAAAGTGCTTTTTACGGTCTGATAAAAGGTGTGGAGGATTATCTCAACCAGACGAAAATTGACACCATATCAGCCAGAGGAAAAGATCTGACCAGAGAGGAGCTTGAGAAAATTATTCGTCAGCGTCCAAGGGTTGAAAAAATAGCTGTTAAGGATGCAAAGCTGCGGACCTTTATTTCTGAAGATAAGGGACGTGATGATCTTGTCGGACACGTTTATGATATTACATATGGTGTGATAAGAAGGGGAGTTGATAATCTTGTAGCGATTGATGATTCAATCGTCAGGGGAACAACACTGAAGAAAAGTATTATCCGCATTCTTGATAAGCTCGATCCCCGCAGGATAGTTATTGTCTCTTCGTCTCCCCAGATAAGATATCCCGACTGTTATGGCATTGACATGGCAAAGCTTGGTGATTTCATTGCGTTTAAAGCAGCAATCGAATTACTGAAGGATACAGGAAGGGAAGAACTTGTAAGATCAATCTACAAGGAAGCACTTGATGAACTTCAGAAGCCTGTTGATGAAATGGTAAATGTTGTAAAACAGATCTACCGGCCTTTCACTCCTGAGGAGATCTCGGCAAAGATATCAACGATGCTGCGGTCAGATGAGATAAAGGCTGAGGTTAATATAGTTTTCCAGTCGATTGAAGGCCTGCATCAGGCTTGTCCCGACCACCTGGGCGACTGGTATTTTACAGGCAATTATCCCACACCGGGAGGGAACAAGGTTGTAAACCAGTCATTTATAAATTATATTGAGGGCAGGAACGTGAGGGCTTACTGATTCTCATGTGAAAACCATGTAATCATAAAGTCTTTTTTGTAGGAAGCCATATGCCTGTTAATCTTCTCCACATACATATCCCTCATTGTAATCATAATTCCGGTCTCTTCAACATTACCGAATTTGTGATTTATGAATGTACCGAATGTCCTCATTGTAGGTGACAGATTCATATAAGCATTAATCAGCGGAGGAATTGTCTCCCCGAGATTTCTTACCTCACGTGAAAGGATTTTATAGTTATCCTTGTATCTCCATCCCCTGAAGAGTTTTTTCATCTCATCAGCATGGATCTCTATATTGGCAGGATCTTTGGGAATAACAAGTCCGTCAGGGTCATGAAAGTGCTTGTTCAGGAAATATAGTATCATGTTCCTTGCTTTCTGGTTGAAATGAGGATACATTGTCACCTTGCCAAACAGGTATTTCAGGTGATGGTTGTCGAGCATAAGTGCACCCAGTCCGTCCCAGAGATTGTCAAGTGCAAAAAGGCTTTTCCTTCCCATCGCCCGTGACTGGTAGTCGGGGTGTACAAATGATCTCCCAAGCTCCATAAGATGAGGATAATATTTCTTCAGGAATTTATCGGAGAAATGAAAATATGATGATGAAGCAAGTTTTGAAATATCACAGTTGGTGCAGTTTTTTGGAGGAAAGTAAAACCTGTATCCTCCTATCATCTCCTTATTTTCCGGGTCCCAGACAATAAGCTGCCTTTGCGGATCAACCGGGGCTGTATCAAAATCATCAATATCCGACTCTTTACCGGTACCCCCTCCGGCATGCCTGAATGTAAGCTCCCGTACCCTTCCCACTTCATGCATCAGTACAGGAGATGTGTTATTATCAAAAATATAAACCTCATTATTGCCGTTATTGGTCCTGCGTAAAAGTTTATCAGGCGTGAGTTCTGCCAAAATCTGCTCCTTCGGATATTGTTCGACAACAGGTACCATAGATCCCTTTTAATGAAAATGCAATTTAGTCAAATTTGTTTATTTCTTATCAGGAATTAAAGATGACAATTCATAGCATTTCGATTTTACAAACTCTGCCCATTCAGGAGGGGTTTTTGATTTACCGAATGTCTGCCATGGAATTTTTTCACCGAAAACAAGATGTATCTGCTTGTCTTTCTGAAGAAACATCTCATCAGCAAGGTACAGCATCTCTATATTGGCTTTAATACCTGCCATCTTCCTGATGTTGGCAAGATTGTAAAAGAAGTTCGAATTCCTTCCTGAAAAATATGCCGGAACAATATCCCTTTTATGCTGAACAGATTTTGTTATTATACTCTTATGCCACTGGAGGTCTTTGATTATTCCTCCCTTTTTCCTGGAGCATAATCCAGCAGGAAAATATAGTATCTGACTGTCTGATTCATAAGCTGCTTCAAGGAGTTTTGCAACATCCCTTCCCTGGCTGCCATGTTTATTTATGGGAAGAAATATGCCAGAAAGGTTTCCAATATATGTAAGAATATCATTTACAGGAAATCTGATATCCTTAAAGTGCTTCGATAGTTCGTTTATGAATACCACTCCATCGAGTCCGCCAAGGGGATGATTTGATACGAAAATATGCCTGCCTTCCGAAGGGATTTTTTCAGCACCTGTAACAGTATATTTTATTTTCAGGAATTCCAGGAAGGATGCTATCAGTTCCTGATTTTTCAGGTGACTGTTTTGTGCAAGAAAAAAATTCAGATCATCCTGGTGAACAATCCTTTCCAGGTATCTTATAAGGAAGCCGGGGATGACTTTCCCCAACCCAGGATTCTTTGAGGTAAGTACCTTTCCGACATTGATCTGTACAGATTCAATTTTACCTTTGGAGTTTTCCATCCTGAGTTTTGAGGTTAACCGAAATGCAGGTTCGAATTTACAAAAAAACTATGTACCCCCAACCCCCCAGGGGGGCTTTTAGACACAACCATCCGGACAAATTTTCAGAATGCACCCAATGATAAATTAAAACCCATCATAAAAGTTATCAACAAATATGTAAAAAAGTGGAGCAAAGTGGAGCAAAGTGGATAAAAATTATATATTTTAGCAGTTTTACTGAAAAAAGCGGGAATGGCCACATTTATCGGTGATTACACGTGCAAAGTGGATGTTAAGGGGAGGATAATTCTCCCGATGGCGTTCAAGAAGCAGATGCCTGCTGATGCACAGGATCATTTTGTGGTAAGGAAAGATATTTTCGAGAATTGCCTTGTGCTGTATTCCATTGAAGACTGGAACCGCCAGCTGGATAAGATCAGAAAACGCATGAATCCATACAATCGTGAGCACAATATGTTCCTGAGAAATTTCTTCAAAGGCACAGCTGAGCTCTCGCTTGATAACAGCAACCGTCTGCTTATACCAAAAAGGCTTATGGATATGATCGGTGCAGAAAGAGATGTTGTGCTGGCAGGACAGGATGGAAGGATTGAAATATGGGCTGCATCGGTTTACGATAAGATTGATATGCCTGCTGATGATTTCGCCAACCTGGCTGAAAAACTCATGGGCGGAAACATTAATGAGTCTCAATAGAAATGGCGTATCATATTCCCGCACTGCTCGGAGAGAGTATTTATGGGCTGAATATTAAGCCCGACGGGATTTATGTCGATGTTACATTCGGAGGAGGAGGTCATTCAATGGAGATTCTGAAAAGGCTGACAAGCGGACGGCTTATTGCATTTGATCAGGATGATGATGCAATTCTGAATGTACCGGATGACAAAAGGATACTGTTCCTGAATCAGAACTTCAGGTTTTTAAAGAACAATCTGCTCTTCAACAATATAAGTTCAATTGACGGACTGATTGCAGATCTGGGTGTCTCTTTCCATCAGTTTGATGAACCTGATCGGGGATTCACTTTCAGGCAGGATGCTCCCCTCGACATGAGAATGAATAAGCACGGGAAACTGACAGCTTCAATTCTTCTGAATACTTCCGATGAGGAAACACTGGCTGACATCTTTTACAACTACGGAGAGTTCACAAATTCACGCAGAATTGCAAGGGAGATTGTGGCAGCAAGGGAAATAAAACCCTTTAAATCAGTTAACGACTTAGTTGAGGCAGTTGGAAAAATGGCGCCGTTCAGAAAGGAGCATAAATTTTATGCAAGGATATTCCAGTCACTCCGAATTGCTGTCAACCATGAGATTGATTACCTGAAGGAGATGCTCGGACAATCACTTATAATGCTGGCTAAAGGAGGGAGACTGGTTGTGATAACATACCACTCGCTTGAGGACCGTATCGTAAAAAACTTTATGAAGACAGGCAATTTTGAAGGTGAGGAAAGGAAAGATTTTTTTGGAAATACAGATTCCCCGTTCAGGCTGATAACAAAAAAAGGGATCACTCCCGGGGAGGATGAGGTAAACGCAAACAACAGGTCGAGAAGTGCAAGACTCAGAATAGCAGAGAAAATCTGATATGGCAGAGAAAAAGGAAAATAGTGCAAAACAGGAGAAGAAAAGTACCTTTTTAAAGGAGCTTCTCAGTGGCTCAATGGTTTCAGAAAAGATTATTCTGAAAAACCTGGGTTATATCTCCATGGTCACATTCCTTGCTGCGGTCTACATAGCCAACAGGTTTCATGCGGAGAAGATAACAAGAGAGACATCAAAACTGCAGCGTGAGGTGAAAGACCTCAGGGCAGAGTCACTCTCAACATCAGCCGATCTGATGTTTGTAAGCCGGCAGTCGCAGGTATACAGCCTGATCAGGGAAAAAGGACTTAACCTGGAGGAGCTTAAGACTCCTCCCTACAAGTTACTTGTTAACAAGAAATAGTATATGGCAGTAAGGGATGAAATAGTATGGAGAAGCGGTGTGGTCTATGTGGGCATCGTCCTGCTGGCTGTTGCTGTCTTTATACGCATCCTGATACTCCAGTTTGTCCAGCATAACAAATGGGCAGATATGAGCGAAAAGTATGTTTACAAGACGACAGAAGTTCAGGCAAACAGGGGAGATATTCTTGCTGATGACGGGCGTCTGCTGGCCAGTTCAGTGCCGTACTACACCATTTACATGGATACCCGCAGTTCCGGAATGACAGCTTCAACCTGGTCAAATGGAATTAACGGATTATGTGCTGGTCTTTCACGACTTGTGGGTGAGCGTTCGCCGGCCGGATGGAAATCGGTGATAACAGATGCCAGAAAAAGAGGCGACCGTTATTTCCTCATAAAACGGAAAGTGGATTACGAGACACTTAAAAAACTTAAGGAACTACCGATTTTCAGGGAGGGTCAATTCAAGGGAGGAATGGTAGCACAGGCGGAAAACAGGAGAATACTTCCCAATAATGATCTTGCAGCAAGGACCATCGGATATCTGAATCTCGGAAGTGAAGGTAATGAAGTGGGAATTGAGGGCGCATTTGACAGTGACCTTGCAGGGAAGAATGGAGTCGCTGTCAGGCAGAGGCTTATCGGAGGTGACTGGATAATAGTTGAGGATGCAAACTCTGTCGAATCAAAGGATGGTAATGACGTTGTGACAACACTCGATGTTGATCTCCAGGATGTTGCCTCCTCTGCACTCATGAACCAGCTGAAGAAACATAATGCACATCATGGATGTGCTGTTCTTATGGAAGTTAAAACAGGTGATATAAAGGCAATTGCAAATCTCGAGGCAGGCAGTGACGGTTCATACCATGAGACATATAATTATGCAATAGGAGAGAGTACAGAACCGGGTTCAACATTTAAACTTCCTGCACTGATGGCAGCTATTGAAGATGGGGTTATCGACACAAGCGATATAGTGGATACCGGCACCGGAACAGTTAAATTCTACAATAAGATTATCCGCGATACCAAAGAAGACGGATATGGTAAAATCAGTGTGAAGCAGGTATTTGAAAAATCTTCCAACGTAGGGACATCAAAAATTATCAATGAGCATTACAAGGATAATCCGAAGGCTTTCGTTGACAGGCTTTATGCTATGAAGCTCAACCAGAAGCTTGACCTTCAGCTTCAGGGTGAAGGTGCACCTCTTATCAGGTATCCGGGTGACAAGCTCTGGTCGGGATTATCCCTTCCGATGATGTCGCATGGCTACGAGGTGCAAATGACTCCACTTCAGGTACTTACTTTCTACAATGCCGTTGCCAATGACGGGAAGATGATGAAACCGAGATTTGTAACCGCAGTTTTGCGAAATGGATCTGTTATAAGGCGATATGACTCGGAGGTAATAGTAAACTCAATTGCCTCACGGTCAACAATAAGGAAGGCAAAAAGCATGATGGAAGGGGTTGTTGAACACGGAACAGCAATAAATCTGAAGAATTCAAATTATAAAATAGCAGGAAAGACAGGTACCGCGCAGATCGCAAAAAATAACAAGGGCTACAGGCAGGGTGCAAGAATTTCATACCAGGCTTCTTTTGTCGGGTATTTTCCTGCGGAGAATCCTTTGTATTCATGCATTGTGGTGGTTAATGCTCCCTCAAACGGAGTCTATTACGGAAATATCGTTGCAGGATCCGTATTCAGGGAAATTTCTGACAGGGTTTATGCAACAAGGTTTTACCGTGATTACATCACTGGAAATAAGAAGGAAATAAAGCCAACCGCACCTGAAGCAGGCAACGGATACAGAGATGATATTGATGAAGTACTCGGTGAACTTGATGTCAGATATAAAAGAACTTCATCCGAAGACTGGGTTGCAACAAGGGAAAACGGAGATACAATACGGCTTGCATCTGTAAAAATTCAGGAAGGTCTGATCCCTGATGTACGTGGCATGAGCCTGAGGGATGCAGTATATCTTCTTGAAAGCGCCGGGCTGCGGGTTAGGTACAACGGAAAAGGAAAGGTATTGAGGCAATCTCCGGTACATGGTTCAAGGTATTTTGAAGGTACCGTAGTATCGCTGGAAATGAATATGTAAAATGATGAAACCGGAAAGTATATTAAGAGACATTGATGTGATCACTTTTAAAGGTGATTCTCCGCCGGATATTTCAGCTGTGGAATTTGATTCAAGAAAAGTAATTCCGGGATCTCTATTTGTTGCAGTGAAAGGAGTAAGTACCGATGGTCATAATTATATTTCACAGGCAGTTGCATCAGGTGCCTCTTCTGTAATTTGTGAAACAATTCCGGAGAATGCTGATGATAAAGTATACTGGATAAGAACCTCCGATTCTGCAAAAGCACTTGGCAAGGCAGCCTCAAATTTCTATGGAATTCCCTCAAACTCATTACGACTTGTTGGAGTAACCGGAACAAACGGAAAGACCACCATTGCAACCCTGCTTTATAATATGTTTATGAGGCTTGGTTACAAGTGCGGACTATTCTCCACGGTATGCAATTATATTAACGGGAAGGAACTCCCGGCAACTCATACTACACCCGATCCGATCCAGCTGAACAGGATTCTTTCCGAAATGGTTGATGCCGGATGCGACTATGCCTTTATGGAAGTAAGTTCACATTCGGTTGACCAGAAAAGGATTGCAGGACTTAAGTTTGCCGGCGGTATTTTCACAAACCTCACCCACGATCATCTCGATTACCATAAAACATTTGACAATTATCTGGCAGCCAAAAAGGGCTTCTTCGATTCTCTTGAGCCTTCTGCCTTTGCCCTTGTAAACATCGATGACAGGAACGGGAAAGTTATGCTCCAGAACTGCAGAGCATCTCACAGTACATTTTCAGTGAGGTCTATGGCTGATTTCAGATGCTCAATTCTTGAACAGGGATTCACAGGAATGGGAATGAAAATACAAGGCGAAGAGGTGTGGACAAGATTCATCGGTGACTATAATGCCTCCAACCTGCTTGCTGTTTATGCTGCCTCTTCTTTGCTTGGTGCCGATAAGAGAGAGATACTGACAATCCTTAGTGATCTTAATCCTGTTGCAGGAAGGCTTGAAGTTATAAAATCCCCCGGCGGTATTTCAGGTATAGTCGATTATGCACATACACCGGATGCTCTATCGAATGTAATTGAAACAATCAACAAGATAAGGCAGGGCAGTGTTCAGCTGATAACTGTTGTCGGGGCCGGAGGTGACCGCGACAGGACAAAGAGGCCTAAGATGGCTGCAATTTCAGCTGAAGGCAGCAGCAAGGTGATTCTCACTTCCGATAATCCAAGAACCGAAGATCCTGAAAAGATACTTGATGACATGGAGGAAGGAATTTCACCCGAACTCAGAAAAAAGAGACTCAGGATAGCTGACAGGCGGGAGGCTATCCGTACCGCAGTTATGCTTGCCTCTCCCGGCGATGTAATACTTATCGCAGGAAAAGGACATGAAAACTACCAGGAGATCAAAGGAGTAAAATACCACTTTGACGACAGGGAGGAACTCAGAAAAGCTTTTGAAACAAAATAGAAAAAGATGCTTGTATACCTTTTCAAATATCTTGATACACTTGATATCCCCGGAGCCGGAGTATTTCAGTTCATCTCCTTCCGTGCAGCTATGGCTGTTATTACCTCACTCATCATTTCGCTTCTGATAGGGAAGAAGATAATTCTAATCCTGCAGCGTAAGCAGGTTGGTGAGGTAGTCAGGGACCTGGGCCTTGAGGGTCAGTACCAGAAAAAAGGCACTCCTTCGATGGGAGGTATAATCATACTGGCTTCAATACTTATTCCGACATTGCTTTTTGCCAAACTGGATAACATCTATGTATTCCTGATGATACTGACAACGATCTGGCTGGGTTCGATCGGCTTTCTGGATGACTACATTAAGATATTTAAAAAGAATAAGGAAGGTCTGGCAGGAAAATTCAAGATTGTTGGACAGGTAGGCCTTGGATTGATCGTTGGCTTTACCCTCTTTTTCAGTGACAGTGTAATAATTGAAGAGAAAGTGAGTATCGAAAGCCTTTCAACCAATGAGAGAGTTGAAATTATGAACGGATCAGCTGCCTTAAATCCACAGGATGAGGTGGCAATGGAACGTAAATCAACTAAAACCACCATACCCTTTGTCAAGAACAATGAATTTGATTATGCCTGGCTTGTGGCATTTATTCCGGAAGATTACAGGCAGCCTTTCAAATGGCTGGTTTTTGTAATCATCGTAATCTTCATTGTGACAGCCGTTTCGAATGGAGCCAATCTTACTGACGGTCTCGACGGACTGGCAACAGGCACCTCTGCTATTACCGGCACAGCTCTGGGAATCCTGGCTTATCTCTCAAGTAACGTTATCTATGCAAGCTATCTGAAGATTATGTATATACCGGGCTCTGAGGAGCTTGTGATTTTTGCAAGTGCATTTATAGGTGCAACAATCGGTTTCCTCTGGTACAATTCATACCCTGCCCAGGTATTCATGGGCGATACAGGAAGTCTTGCCCTGGGAGGAATCATAGCAGTATTTGCAATAATTATAAGGAAAGAGCTTCTTATACCAATACTCTGCGGGATCTTTCTTGTTGAGAACCTTTCTGTTGTCATGCAGGTGGCGTGGTTTAAAAGGACAAAGCGAAAATATGGTGAGGGCAGGAGGATATTCCTTATGGCGCCACTCCATCATCATTACCAGAAGAAAGGCTATCCGGAACCAAAGATCGTGACCCGTTTCTGGATTGTGGCAATTATGCTGGCGGTAATAAGCATCGTGACTTTGAAGATAAGATAATTTATGGGCAGGAAGATTGTAATACTAGGAGGGGGAGAAAGCGGAGCAGGATCTGCGGTACTTGCATTAAAGCAGGGATTTGATGTATTTGTATCCGACAAAGGAGAGATAAAAGAAAAATACAAAGAGATACTTAACAGTCAGAAGATAAAATGGGAAGAGGGTAATCACACTGAGGAAATCATTCTTTCTGCTGACGAGGTAATAAAAAGTCCGGGAATTCCGGAGAATGCTCCCATTATTTTAAAAATCAGGGAAAAGGGCATCCATATCATCTCTGAAATTGAGTTCGCAGGCCGTTATGCGACCGGTGTAAAGATTTGCATAACAGGCAGTAACGGTAAAACCACTGTTACCAATCTGATTTATCATATTCTGAAAAAGGCAGGAAAAGATGTGGCAATGACAGGCAATGTGGGAAACAGCTTTGCCATGGCAGTTGCTGAGAGATCATATGACTATTATGTAATTGAACTCAGCAGTTTTCAGCTTGACGGGATGTTTGAGTTTAAGGCAGATGTAGCCATCCTTATGAATATCACTCCTGATCACCTCGACAGGTATGGCTACGAGCTGCAGAACTATGTCGATGCCAAATTCAGAATAACTCAGAACCAGACAAAATCTGACTATTTCATTTATTGGGATGGCGATCCCATTATCAGGAAAGAGCTCTCAAAAAAGCCATTAGGAATGACTCTGCTTCCCTTCTCCGATGAGAGGCAGGATGGTATGGCAGCTTACATCAAGGACGATGAATTGATAATTGATTACCCAAATAAAACCAACCTTATGACTATTCACGAACTGGCGCTCAAAGGGCGTCACAACACCTACAACTCAATGGCTGCTGCACTTGCAGGGAAAGTTATTAATATCCGTAAGGAGGTGATCAGGGAAAGTCTTGCAGACTTCCAGGGAGTTGAACATCGTCTTGAACCTGTGATCATGGTATGTGGAATAAATTTCATCAACGATTCCAAGGCAACCAATGTTAACTCGGCCTGGTATGCCCTGGAGTGTATGGAAACCCCTATAGTATGGATATTGGGTGGTGTTGATAAGGGTAATGATTATTCGGAATTATTTCCGGTTGTGAAGAAAAAGGTAAAAGCCATTGTTTGTATGGGAAAGGATAATAAAAAGATTGTTGAGGCATTCCGCGATAAGGTGCCGACAATTGTTGAAACAGGATCAATGGAAGAGGCAGTCCGTTCATCATACTACCTGGCAAAAAAGGGTGACACTGTTCTTCTTTCCCCTTGCTGTGCAAGTTTCGATCTCTTCAAAAACTACGAGGACCGGGGTCGTCAGTTTAAGGCTGCGGTAAGAAATCTTTAATTATCAATGATATGCAACAGGGCTGGCTGACAAAGACATTTAAGGGAGACAGGGCAATATGGGGCCTTGTGGTCCTTTTTATGTTCTATTCACTGCTGGCTGTCTACAGCTCATCATCAGGAGTTGCTTTTCTCAGGCATAACGGCAATACTTCCTATTTTCTGCGAACTCAGTTTTTCATGCTTCTGCTTAGTGTGATTATTATTGTAGTTGTCCATTACCTTCCTTACCGTATTTACTTTTCACTTGCCGGATTATTCCTGATTATATCAGCAGGTTTGCTTGTCCTTACATATATCTTCGGAGCAAGAGTTAATGAAGCAACCAGGTGGCTCGTTATACCAGGGACAGGGTTCAGCCTTCAGACCTCTGATGTTGCCAAGGTAGCCCTTGTGATTTATCTCGCCAGGTCATTGGCACTCTATCAGAATGAACTTGACAACTTCATGCATGTTTCAAAATATTTCATGCTTCCCGTGGCGCTTATCTGCGGACTGATCCTGCCTGAAAACCTGTCAACAGCGGTGATGATTTTCGGAATAAGTCTGGTTATTATGTTTGTAGGAAGAATACCATTTCGTTTCCTGCTTGCATATATCGGAATAGCTGTTGTCGGAATTATCCTTTTTGCCTTTTTATTGTCAGTTTTTACTGAATCGAACAGGGTGCAGGTATGGAAAAACAGGATTGAAAATTTCGTATCAGGTAAAGAGGATCCGGATGGTGATTACCAGTCGAACCAGGCAAAGATAGCCATATCAACCGGAGGGTTGTTCGGAAAAGCACCGGGCAAAAGTACTCAGCGAAACATGCTGCCTCAGTCAAACTCCGATTTCATTTTTGCAATAATAATTGAGGAATACGGATTGCTGTTCGGAGCAATCCCGCTGATTCTTGCTTATATGATACTGCTGTTCCGGGGTATAACAATTGCAAAAAAATGCGAAACAGCCTTTCCCGCATACCTTGTTCTTGGCCTGATCATTATGATTGTGCTTCAGGCAATGCTGAATATGCTGGTGGCAGTCGGACTGTTTCCTGTTACCGGTCAAACTCTGCCTATGGTTAGCTGGGGAAGAACATCTGTGCTGATGATGAGTTTTTCAATCGGAGCAATACTGAGTGTCAGCAGGGTTGTTAATGCCAGGATAAAGCAGGAAGAACTTCCTGAAGAGGAAAAATCGGATGAAGGAGAAAAGATATATGAGCCTGCAAAAACATAAAAGGATCATAATAAGCGGAGGCGGCACGGGCGGACATGTCTTCCCTGCTATTTCCATTGCCAATGCCCTGAAGAATATCGATCCTTCAACCGAGATTCTTTTTGTGGGTGCCGAAGGAAGAATGGAAATGGAAAAAGTACCGGCTGCCGGTTACAGGATTACAGGCTTACCTGTGGCAGGACTGTACCGTAGCCTGACTTTCAAGAATATCGGAGTAATTCTGAAGCTGTTCAAAAGTCTCAGAATAGCAAGAAAAGTGATAAAGGAATTTAAACCCGATGTTGTTGTAGGTGTGGGAGGATATGCAAGTGGTCCTGTCCTTCGTCAGGCCGGACGGATGGAGATACCTACCCTTATACAGGAGCAGAACAGCTATGCCGGAGTAACAAATAAGCTTCTGGCAAAAAAAGCTTCTGTAATATGCGTAGCCTATGATGGAATGGAAAAATACTTTCCTGCTGAGAAAATAATCAAAACAGGAAATCCTGTAAGGCAGAATTACGATGACCTCAGGAGTCTGGAAGATGAGGCCCTGAATTTTTTCGGACTCAAGCCGGGATTCCCTGTTATCCTTGTACTTGGAGGATCGCTGGGAGCAGGAACACTGAATAAAAGTCTGTCGGATAACATTGGTAAGCTGAGAGAATCTGACTGCCAGTGGCTGTGGCAGACAGGCAAACATTACTATGAAAGTGTAAACACCCTTGTTTCAGTTTCATTCACAAGCAACATATCAGTACATGGCTTTATAAACAGGATGGACCTGGCATATGCTGCTGCTGATGTAATAGTATCACGTGCCGGTGCAGGGACAATTTCAGAGCTCTGCCTGGTAGGAAAACCTGTAATACTGGTCCCTTCACCAAATGTGGCAGAAGATCATCAGACAAAAAATGCAAGAGCATTGTCAGACAATGCTGCTGCTGTCCTGATACCTGATGATCAGGCTGTTAAGGTACTTGTAAATGAAGCTGTAAGGCTGGTTTCCGATTCCGGGCGAAGGGCAGCGCTTTCAGAAAACATTTATAAGATGGCAGACAGGGATGCTGATATTCGAATTGCAGAAGAAGTTTTAAAGCTTGCGGAGAAATGATTGATCTGAAAAAAACAGAAGCTATCTACTTTGTAGGTATCGGCGGTATAGGAATGAGCGCCATTGCACTCTATTTCATTAAGGGAGGGTTTACTGTCGGTGGGTACGACAGGTCTGAAAGCAGGATCACCATTTCACTGAAAGAGGCCGGATGCACAATTACATATAATGATGATGTAAACTCAATTCCTCAGATTTTCAGTAATACTGCTGAAAAGGACAAAGTACTTATTGTTTTTACTCCGGCAATACCTGCAGAAAACAGCATAATGTCATTTTTCAGGAATGAAGGATACACAATTTTAAAGCGATCTGAAATCCTGGGTGAGATATCATCGAATACTGAAACTCTCGCAATTTCAGGTACACATGGAAAGACAACAGTATCTACCATGACAGCGCATCTCCTGAAGCAGTCACATGTGGACTGTTCTGCGTTCCTGGGAGGAATATCGAAGAACTATGATTCGAACCTGCTCCTGGGAAACAGCAGGTATACTGTTATTGAGGCCGATGAGTTCGACCGTTCATTCCACCGCCTGACTCCATCCATGGCTGTAGTGACATCACTTGATGCCGACCACCTCGATATTTATGGTGACCATAAAACCATGATCGAAGCTTACAATATATTCTTCAGCAGGATCAGAAAGGGAGGAATTCTGGTGGCAAATGCAAGGATACGTAGTGAAGTAATCGTACCTGAAGGAGTTACCTGTTATACATACGGATTTGAAAAGGGGGCTGACTTTTATGCATTCAATATTGAGCAGCATAAAGAAGACTACACATTCAGCTTAAAAACCCCTGAAAAGACAATAGAGTATATACATTTCCCTTTCCCCGGGATCATCAATATTGAGAATCTCTCTGCTGCTATTGCAATCGCCATGATGTGCGGAGCTGAAGAGCATGAAATAAGAAAGGCCTCAATGCTTTTCCAGGGGGTAAGGAGAAGATTTGACATTCGCATAAACATGCCGGGGATCACCTACATTGATGACTATGCCCATCATCCTGAGGAGATCAGGGCATTCATTAAATCTATCAGGGGATATTTCGGTGAAAGAAAGCTAACAGGTATATTCCAGCCACATCTGTTTACAAGAACGCGTGACCATGCTGAGGGATTTGCAGCTATTCTTGATGAACTGGATGAAGCAATAATTCTGCCGATTTATCCTGCACGTGAAAAGCCTATAGAAGGTGTTTCCTCTTCAATGATACTTGAGAGGATGCATATACCGGGTAAGAAGCTGCTTAAGAAAGAAGAACTGCCGGGTTCACTGGATGTGAAAAAACTTGACGTACTTCTGACCATCGGAGCAGGAGATATAGATTCGCTGGTTGCACCTATTGAGGAAAAGATCAGGAGGGAAAAGAAAGGATGAGGAGGATTTACAAAATATTGATGATAATACCTCTGCTATATGTGGTTATAATACCAATATATCTGGCCAGATCGTCCGGTTTAAAGCCTGTTGACGGCATTGAAGTGATCATAAGTGATTCATCCGATTACCGTTTTGTTACCAGGAGTCATCTTATGAACCTTGTTAACAATGGTTCAGGAAGAATAATCGGGAAGCCTGCAAACGAGGTATCAGTAAGGGATATTG
>CALMJY010000337.1 GCA_937864815.1 uncultured Bacteroidota bacterium | reverse complement strand
CTTATTATGATACAGGGACGAATAAAAAGCTCTTTACACGATACTCCTTTTTCATAGAGAATGAAGATCGTTTAGCTAAAAGAATTGATTCTGAAATATTTGAGAAAGAGATTAATGCAGACGAGGTTGACCGGGAAAACTTCAAGAAAATGTCCGTATTCCAGTATATGATAGGAAATACCGACTGGCACATTAATTCTATGAAGAATATAATTTTAATGCAGCCTGAAAAAGGGGGTAGTGCTCCATACGCTATTCCATACGATTTTGATTTTTCGGCTTTTGTCGATGCCGGTTACACCATAAATAAAGACGTTCAGGAGGATGTAATGTCATCACGCAGGGTTTTCCGGGGTATATGCCTTCAGTTGGTAGAGTATAATAAAATTTTTGACATGTTCAGGAAACTAAAACCAGCATTTGAGGCTGAAATCAGAAGACATAAAGCCATATCCGACGCATCAAAGGAAAAACTGATTAGTCTCCTCAATAGCTTTTATAAAGAAATCAATAATGAAACATTAAAAAAACAGATTTTCCTCAGTCCGTGCCAGGATACAACAGACAGTTCTGCTAAAGCAAACTGATAACCTCAGGTTATGCCATATTGTCTCTAACTGCCACACAATCATGTCATTATGTCACCAACAAAACTTTATCTAAATTTTTGAAAATCAAAATATTTCGTAAAGTTGGCGACCCGGGATCTCTCTAATTCCATTTGGTATTTTTTTTGAATTCCATTTTTTACAGGTAATTATATGTTTAACTAAAAAATGGAGGACTAAACTATGACACTCATGAGATTTTCAAATCAGTATCCATCGTTGTTCGACCGTTTTTTTGAAAATGATTTATTTGACTGGTCGAGCCGGAATTACTCAAACACAAATACAACTCTGCCTTCAGTAAACATCAAGGAAAGTATTGAAAACTTTGAGGTAGAGGTGGCTGCTCCTGGTTTTACAAAAGATGATTTTAAAATTGAACTGAAGCACGATCTTCTTACAGTATCTTCAGAAAAGGAGATTGAAAATGAGACAAAAGAAGGTCAGCATTTTTCCCTCAGGGAATTCAGTTATCAGTCATTCAGCCGTTCATTTTCACTACCTAACACAGCTGATAGTGAAAAAATAGGAGCAAAATATGAAAATGGTATTCTGCGTATTATGATCCCGAAAAAAGAGGAAGCAAAGCCAAAGCCGGCAAGACAGATAGCCATTGCATAATTGAAAATACGGCTGGTCGAAACTGTAACTTTTCAGATACTAATACCACTCTGCCATTGGTAATCATATTGGAAAGTAACTCACTCATGTCTTGGCCTATTTCGGGGGAAGCACTTATGCTTCCCCTTTTTGATATCAGATGAACTAAGAATTGCATTCACTTTCTTAACTATTATGCACCCTGAAAACGCATTCCAAAACCAGTTCGGGTAGATCACTTTAAAAACAATCATCAGGTTCTGAACATTAGGATAAGTAGAATATGAGTGTTATGGAAGTTTGCTAAATCATTTCTGTATACAGTATTTCCACGTATCAAATTCAGGAGTTTAAAACAGTTGATCAGGTACTTTCCCTTATTCTTTCTGCTTATAGGTTCAATAATTTTAATCCCGGAAATACAGGTTATCTGTGATACTATTTATGAAAAAAACTATACAAAAATGAGAGCAATTTTTATTATTCTGATACTGGCTTCTTCTCAAAGATTATTTGCCCAGCAGGTTTTAGCGGCAATTAATGTAGTTAAACCAATTTATACCAGCATAGCTCCGGTTGCAGGTCCTCCGGTTACTGACATTGATGGCAATAATTACAAAACAGTTAAAATTGGCACACAGATATGGATGGCTGAAAATCTGAAAACCACAAGATATTCAGACGGAACAGCGATTCCATTAGTAAATAATCCCCCGGCATGGAGTGATTTAACCAGTTCCGGTAAAGCGTATTGCTGGTACAATGATGATATTACCAACAAGGAATTGTATGGAGCATTGTATACCTGGGCAGCTGCTATGAACGGGGAAGCAGGTAATAATCTCATTCCAAGTGGAGTGCAGGGTGTATGCCCGACCGGATGGCATATGCCAAGCGATGCAGAGTGGAAAATTCTGACAGATTTTCTTACCTACAACGGTTTTGATTCCGGCAGGGGAATAGATGTTGCCAAGTCGATCGCAGCCAGATCAGGCTGGAAAGAATATCATATTACCGGAACAGTGGGAAATGATCAGTTGAAAAATAACGAAAGCGGGTTTTCTGCATTACCGGGAGGAAGCCGTCTTTACAATGGAACATTCAATCAGGCAGGCAACACTGCTAACTGGTGGAGAGCTACCGAATTCTCAGAATCACTTGCATACTATCGCTATATAAGCTATTGTAATAACAGGATATACCAAAGCAGCAATAACAAGCAAAACGGATTTTCAGTTCGTTGTTTAAGAGATTAGGACATTACGCTCCGAACACTTAAGATGGGCAAAATACCAGTGTGAGTGTGAGTGCGAGAGCGAGAAAAAAGAATGAGAGTGCTCGCTCTCGCTCCCACTCTCACTCTTTTTTACGTGGTGCCACCAGGAATCGAACCGGGGACACATGGATTTTCAGTCCATTGCTCTACCGACTGAGCTATGGCACCTCCTTTTCGGACTGCAAATATATATTCCAATTTTGAGTACTCAAAATTTTTTCTTGAAAATTCCGAAATATGTAGTCAGTGTATAATAATTAAACCTGATAATCATGATTATCTGGAGGAATTCAGGATATGATCAATCCTCTGTTTTCCTTATAAGGTTTCGATTGCCCCGAACTCAATCATAACATCTACAATATCAATAATTTCAGGCATATTTGTTTCATCAATGCGAGCTTTTTTCATTATATCCTTTACAGTTCCAAATTCAGCAGTCGGGAATGGTAGGTGGAACAAAAATCTTCCCTGCGGCATGGAAAGATTGATTTTTCTTTCTGAACGGTTACGTCCTTCACCTGTCCATATAACAACATTACTAATATAATCACTGCTTCTGGATGTTGTAAATCTTACTCCTGCATTTTTCCTTTCCCTGATCTTCAGTTGTAATCTGGTATCTTTATTTTTTTCTTTACCCGAAAATGATTTAAGCTCGATTTCCATCGTTATTTTATTCACCTTCAGGTGGTATCTGAAGTATGGTCTTTTACCTTCATATACTTCTTCCCTTTCCAGTATCTGAAGGCTGAAAAGATCTTCCATCAGGTCCTGAACGGTTTTAATATGTATATTTAGGCGTGAAGCTGCCTCAGATGATGAAATACTTTCATAAGTAACCAGAAGTCTGAAAAGATCCTCTGCATAGTCCTTTGACAAACATGAACCAAGTTTTGCTGCCTCTTTAAAATCCACCTTATATATTGATTATGATGTTATACCTAATCCAAGTTCATTAAGCTGATATATAATTCTGTCTTCCTCACCTTTGCGGTAATATTCGATAAAACGAATGAATACTTTCCCCAGGTTTTCACAAAGCTGGTCAAATGAGAGTTCTTCCTTATAGCCGAGATAATCCTTGTGTGAAATATTAACTGTTACATTTCCCTGAAAATCAAAGGCGATCCAGCTCCTGTTCTGTCTGAATTTTTCTCTGCTCAACAGGTATTTAAATGCATCGTCCATTTTCACCGGGACAAACACAATGCGATTATCTTCATAGAATGGCATTGCTATCAGGTTCCTTCTCAGGAATGCCGCAAATCGCATCAGTTCATCCTTAGAATATGTGGTTACTCCTGCAGGACGCGGTCGCTCTGTGAATCCATCCGGATGGATCTCAATCGCCATTGAAGCGAGCTCAAAAATCTCCCGGCCCTTCCATTTAGCCTTTTTTGTAAAAAAAAGATAAAATAGCCATACAGTTGAAACCAGCAGCAAGACAACCACTATTCCTGAAATCTTATGATCAAGTGGCATTATTAAGGGATAATCCGGCCGGGTAACAATGAAAATACCAAAAATAAACTGCCATACAAATGCGGCAAAATAACTTTGATTGCTTGTCCGAATAAAAATCCAGAGAGAAAATCCTGCATAAATAATATAAAATGCTGCAACCGATAATAATGCTTCCTTCGTACCAGTCAATACAAATACCACGGCACCGATTATTATGCATGTCATTGCCGGTATCAGGCCTATAATGCGTAAGTCCTGTTTGAGTTTTCGGGGGAAATACATAGTTTTTATTTTTTATGTCTCAGTTCTTCAATCATTTTTCTGCCATAATCATAATCAGGATTTAACTTAACGGCGACTTTAAAATATCTGACAGCCTGTTGATTATTTCCTTTTTTCATATATGCTTCTGCTAGCGCATCAATTGCCATGAATGATCCTGGATATTCAAGTACGTTTTTCTCAAATACCTTAATTGCATCATCAAGCCTTTCTTCCTTTAACAGGCTGTGTCCAAGCTGGTGCAGCATCTGTTCAGAAAAAAAATAGTATTTGTTGCCTGAATTTTTAATCTCATCATATTTCTTCAAGCCGCTTTCGATGCCAGACTGGTTAATGACAGTTTCCATTGCGCTGGTTACAGGCTCACCACGCAGAAAGTCCAGCCTGACTGAAAGACTAAGTGACATAACCATATTATCATCACCGGTAATAAATCCGATCTCATATGATCCTTTTGCATCAATCCAGGAATCACCATTTTTTACATAAAATATTTTGTCCTTTGATCTTCCAATCGGATCCATTGTTGCAAGAGTACCATTATCATAGTATATATCAAGAGAAAGCCTGGCTGGAGCAAACTGGTATTTGCCCGTATATTTTCTGAATTCTTCCGGAATTTCGTTCAAAACTGAATCTGGTGATGAAGTTTTCCTTAGCCGGAAGTACTGATGCATAATAATTTTACCGGCTTTACCGTCTGCAATTTTTTCAGGTTTCAGACTTATTTCCCTTGTCATCTTAGGAAACCATTTTCCGTCTTCATCAGGCTGATTAAGTTCGAGGACAGCCTTTCCCGGGATATCTATAACAAGGCCTCCATTACGCTCTAAAATCTTAATTATCCTGAACAGTTCAACATTCATATAACTTCCAGTAAGAACTTTAAGAATGTCAGAATTAATTGATTCAACAGCATTGTTTACTGTTCCGACATCAAGGATTTCCATACTTATCGGACGGAAAGATGCATTCTCACCCAGTCTGATATGACCGGCATCAATATAATCCGGTTCACTTATGGTTGCATCAACAGGAATCCATCCGGCATCTCCCATATATAATTCGGTCCAGGCATGTTGTCCGAACCCTCCGGAGTAATATGATGTGTACATACAGCCAACCACAACTCTGGCAGGTATCCCCACTGATCTGCAGAAAGCAGTAAGCAAACGAGAATGGCCTCCGCATTCAGCTTCCCGTGTCTTCAGAGTATTAATGGCAGAAATCCCTCCGGGCAATGCACCCCCTATATATTCAGCCACCCATTTTCCAAGACGAACTGCCGCCTCCCATGAACTTTTTGAACCGGATGTGATCCTGGCAGCCTCCGAAATAATAATCGGATTATCAGATTCTATTAAAAATTCAGGTTCAAGATATTTCTTAAGGCCGGGAGCTTTGCTGAAATCCGGAGGAAATGGCGGGGAATTATTCCCTGTGTACCTGACAGGTTTTATCTCGAATATTCCATCTATCAGACTCCCTTCTACAGTACCCTCATATTGCTGTCCGATGAGATTAAGATCATTGACTGTAATTTCTTCACCATATGAGTTGAGTTTTGCTTTTACCCTGAGCCATGAAAGATTCATTATATCAGGAATCTTTCTGCCAACCTTTGCAAACAGCTCATTATCTATGTTTGCAAAGGTTATCCGGCTTGTTATTGATCGGTCGGCGAAATAAATGGTTCTCCTTTCAGCCACAACAGCTTTAACATTAAAGCCATCTTCCTTATTCAGCCAGAGGATTGTTTTAATACCAGTAGTTAAGTCTGTTTCCTCAAGCACTACTGTACTGAATGTGGAATCACTCAGCACAATTGTTTCCTCCGATCGTCTGTTATAGACCTTTTCGGTTATTTCTCCCTTTAACGGATCAAAGACTTTATACCTTTTTTCAGTTCCTGCCGATTTTATGAAGTCGTTATGAAGATGAGGATACCATGTTTGGGAACCGAAAATGACATCCGGGCCCAATGGGATTCTTTTTGATATACCTGAAGTCGGACTGCTGAATACGGCGGTATCTCCGGTGATCTTTGTTAATGTGGTGACTACTGACGCTCCGTTAATTATATCTACCTGAATTTCAACCGTTCTATTTGTTACTGGGTCTATAACATTTTCCCATCTGAAACCTGCATCCATATCTGCACCCAGTGCCGACATTTTAAGAGTTACATCAGAATACTCAATTCGTACTTTCCTGCCATTCATAACAGTATCGAAATAAGTTTCAATGGAGTATCCGCATAGCACATCATTTAATTCCACCCCGAAATAACAGATCTGTCCACCTGTATTGCAGGGATCAGGATCCTGCGCACAAGACAATCCTGAAAAAAGGATCGTCAGGATGAGCAGGACGTTTTTAGGTGATTTAACAATTCTATTCATGGCGTTTAAATTCCTTTTGCTTATTTCATTAAAAATTTAAAACCAGCAACCAGATTATTTTACTGATTTAAGTTCAATCATAATTCTTGATTCATAACCTTTCTTATAGTAGTCGAAGAACCTGATAAAGATATCTGCAAAGGAGGCACAGAGCTGGTCAAAGCTTAATTTTTCAAGGTAGTCCTTGTAATCCTTGTCAGATAACTTTACAGTAACGCTGCCATCATAACCGATCATTACATGGCTGACCTCATTACCTTCATAAATTACCATAAGACTTGTATTCATTGAAAATGAGAGACATACGTAGTTTTCGTAATAGAAGGGCTTTATTATATAATTACCGTGGAGGAACCTGACAAAACCCAGCAATTCATCCCGGGTGCATTCTGTTTTTCCTCCCGAAAAAGGTCTCTCCGTATATCCATTGTCGGCTTTAATGATCCTTTCTGAAGCAAGTCTGAAAAGCCGCCTCGAATTAATTTCAAACCTTTCATGACTGTATAATGAATTCCAGTTAATGAGAATAAAGAGAAT
The DNA here is from genome assembly GCA_937864815.1 of uncultured Bacteroidota bacterium. Lineage (GTDB taxonomy): Bacteria > Bacteroidota > Bacteroidia > Bacteroidales > VadinHA17 > LD21. The sequence goes on along the minus strand of CALMJY010000337.1, from coordinate 1,123 downwards.
GATGAGGATGAAGCAGATAAAATAGGTGAGCCCAAATAATCCGGGATTGTTATAATGCGGGAAAACAAACGATGCCTGGGCTGTTGTAATACCCATAAGAAATCCAAGTACCGGGTATATCCGGTTCCTGTAACGGAACCATTGCAATATTCCCAGAATAATGAACATCAGTGCAACAAGTATTATGGTCAGATATGGAACTCCCCGTACTTCAATCCCGTTTTGAATAAGCATCCGCCTGAGCTGGAACTCAAGTAACAAAAATATATAGGAGGTAAATATCCCTATCGGGTAGATCCATCCTATAGACATCCTGATTTTTGATTTAGAAGACATGATTATCAATATTTTGTATGCTTCATTTTTTATATACTTTACAAATATACAACTATTAAACATTAAAAGTCAAGTTTTTTTGCAAAAATTTTTAATAAAAACAGAAAATAGCCCTTAACTTAATGTAGAAGAAACATTTACAGACAAAAACCTGAGAAATTGGAGGAAGAGGGAATTGTTTTTATGAAGAGTATATGTAGAAATCGGAGTCTTACAGCAATGTATAAAAAAAGAGGGTGTCGCCTTGGGACACCCTCTTCTATTGTAGCCACATTATTTGCTTTTTGGCTTGGCCTTCGTCGCTCCGGCAGCTTTTTTTGCAGCCTTTGGCGCGGCTTTCTTAGCAGTCGCTTTTGTTGCCATTTTGGTCAGATGTATTTAGTCCCAGCCATTGGAGTGGAACTCTCTCCCTGAAAAAAATCCATAATTAATTTCAGCATGCTTGAGCAAATTTAACACTATTTATAATTAGTCTAAATAAAATTAAGCCATATTTATTAACATATTTAAAATTTTTATTGTTAATAACCCCGGCTTGTTATTTTGTATGTAATACATTTGCAGCTTCACTATAAAACAGAATGGATCTCCTTATTTTCACACTCCCAAACGGCATTCGACTTGTTCATGCACCGGTACCCGGAATGGTCGCTCACTGCGGACTTATAATAAATGCAGGCTCCCGTGATGAACTCCGGGGAGAACATGGCATAGCACATTTTATTGAGCACATGCTTTTCAAAGGGACAAAAAAAAGGAAATCATATCATATTCTCAGCAGGCTGGA
>CALMJY010000336.1 GCA_937864815.1 uncultured Bacteroidota bacterium | reverse complement strand
AATTACTGTAAGAATCTTGTTTATGACAATTGTGTCTTATCGCGCTTCGATGCCCATATGGGAGTTGCCAATGCTACTATCCGTAACTCCACACTCGGACACCAGGGAATAAATGCCATTGGCTGCGGAATTTTTACAGTGGAGAATTGCACCATCTATGGAAGGAGTCTGATAAACCTGCGCTCCGACTACGGAAGCACGTGGCAGGGAGAATTCCACATTCGTGACTGTATCTTCGTGCCTTACAACGGAAAAGCAACAAGCGTCAGCCTCATAGGCGGATCATATTCCGGTCAGCATGATTTCGGGTATACCTGTTATATGCCGGAAAGGATATTAATCGAAAACCTGAAGATCGATGACTCAAAGAATCCACCGGACTATAAGGGCCCCTCAATATTTGCAGATTTTAATCCTGATATGACCAGTGACAAGTATGTGGAGAAGTATCCTTATGTAAAAACCAGGGAAGTCATTCTCAGGAACGTTACCATTGCCAGCGGCAGGACACTCAGGATCAGCGAGAATCCCTATATGTTCAGGGATGTAAAAATATCAGGAAACACCAAAATATCATTCCGCTAAAATCAATCAATATGAACAAAAGAAAATGTACTATCTTTGAATTATGTTAACAGGAAACTATATATTATTAAAGCTTAAAGAGTTAAAACCAACTCTAAAAAAAGAATTTGCTGTAAGGGAAATCGGGCTGTTCGGATCATTTTCCAATGGAACATTTTCTGAGGAGAGTGATATTGATTTGCTTATTGAACTGGAAAAACCAATTGGCTGGAAATTCTTTTCCCTGGAACTTTACCTTGAAAAGGTTTTCAATCGTAAGGTAGATCTCGTCACTATAAGTGCTTTGAAAGAACCAATTAAAAATTCTATACTTAATCAGGTCAATTACGTGTAACTTGAATAAAGAGGATCGGAACTATATAATGTATTTTGAAGATCTACTGTTGGCAATGGACAGGATTGCTGAGTATACAGAAGGTCTTTCATTCCCGGATTTTAAAAGAGATCATAAAACGACTGATGCAGTTATAAGAAATTTTGAAATAATCGGAGAAGCTGCAAGGAATATACCCCGGGAGATTAAAGTAAAATATCATGAAGTTCCATGGGATGAAATGTACTTGCTGAGAAATAAGGTTTCACATGAGTATTTTGGCATTGATTACGAAATTATCTGGGACATTGCCACTAATTATTTACCTGAAAACAAAAACCAAATAAAGGCCATACTTACTGAATTGCATAAAAGTACCAACTAACTGCTTGCAGCTACTTTCATTCGATTTTGAATTAATAAGGTCTCAGATACATTCCGGAAATTATAAAATCTCTTATTATCTGTATTTAAACAAAATGTTAGATAAGTGAAGCATAAAATCTTAAAAAAGCAACATATATCAAAAATGTGTTTTGTCTGCGGGGAAAATAACGATTTTGGCCTGCGTGCAGAATTTTACGAAACAGATAAAAATGAACTGGTTGCCATGATAACGCCCTCTGAGCAGCACCAGGGTTATCCCGGAAGGATGCATGGCGGAATTGCAGCAACCATCCTGGATGAAATAATGGCAAGGGCGATCACCATCGGCAAGGATGAACAACTATGGGGAGTGACACTGGAACTGAAAACAAAATTCAGGAAACCTGTACCTCTCGGGGAAGAACTGAAAGTTGTTGGCCGTGTTACTAATGAGGGGACACGTTCTTTTGAAGGCACTGCGGAAATCATACTCCCTAACGGTGAAACAGCTGTTTCTGCAGAAGGAAAATATATTAAGCTTAACACTGAGAAAATTGCAAACGATCAGTTTGTTCAGAATGAATGGTATTATTCACCGGATCCTGGTGATCCTGAGGAGATTGAGATACCATAATTATAATTTGCAGTATATTATCCTAAAAATCTATCCGGATGAGAATAGCTTCAATTCTGTTGAGTGTTTATTTAATTCTTTTAAGTTGCGGGCATGAGTCCGGAAACAATGAGTTTAACGATAAACAACATATTGATGCACTAAAGAGTCTGCTGCACCGTGTGATTGGTGAGAAATCGGGATCTATACAAATTGAGATCATTGCTTCAGGCAGTAATTCAGAAATTTATGAATATTCATGTAAAGATGGCATACTGAAAGTTAAAGGGATGCTCAGATTCAATAAACCTTGATTCCTGGATGGTGAATCA
>CALMJY010000335.1 GCA_937864815.1 uncultured Bacteroidota bacterium | reverse complement strand
GGATTAATAACCTGCAAGTCGGTCAGTGAAAAAAAACTCTTTTTCAAAAGCGGTATCAGGGAACAACTCGGGGAGATTGAGGATGTTCTTAAACCCGCAAAATTCAAAAGCTATTGCAGGTCGCTCGAAAAAAACGGACTGAAGAGCTCAATTACATCAATCTTTTACGGAGCACCGGGAACAGGCAAGACCGAAGCTGTTTACCAGATAGCAAGAAAAACCGGCAGGGATATAATGATGGTCGACCTCAGCCAGGCCAAAAGCAAATGGTTCGGGGAGAGCGAAAAAAAGGTTAAGCAGATATTTGACGACTACCATGCCCTGCTCATATGCAGTAACAGGGAGCCAATTCTCTTTATCAATGAAGCTGACGGGCTTTTCGGCAGACGGTCAGAATCGGGTCCTGGTTCTTCCACCGACCAGACTGTCAACACCATCCAGAACATCCTGCTCCAGGCGCTTGAAAACTTTGAGGGCATCCTGATTGCCACAACCAACCTGAACTGCAACTTCGACAAGGCATTTGAGAGAAGGTTCTCCTTCAGGATCGACTTCCCTAAACCTGATGCACAGACCCGGGCCATGATATGGAAGAGCAAGCTGCCTGAACTTAATGATCTTGAAGCTGCCGGTCTTGCCGGAAAGTTCGAGATAACAGGCGGTGATATTGATGTTCATATCAGGCAGATGCTTATGAAAAAAGTGCTGAACAGGAATGCCGGGATTGCTGAACTGCTTGAAGAAAGCTGCAGGCGAATACATGAATCGGGATACAACAGGAAGATGGGATTCAGACAAAACGGTTAGAATAAAAAATCAATCATATGAAAGAAAATAACATTTTCCCGCATTTATCTGAAGATGACCTTAAAAATGACCATACGGCAGGTATTAACTTCAGAAAGCTCAGGAGTCTTCTCTTCTCCCCTTTTCACTGGTTCATCCATATCAATGACACCATACCCGACATTGCAAGCGTTACTGATGTCAGCCACCAGGAACTCTTCTGCGCACTTACAGAGCATTACAGTTTCAACAGTGCAAACATAATAAGGAATGAAACCTACAGTGACGGAACAGGTACTGTCGAAGTGAAATGGTGGGCTGTCTTCCTGAAGAAAGATCTCATAATCTGCTATGATCAGTCAGAAAACAATATCCAGTTGATATACGGACAGGGAGATAGTGAAGAATGCATCAGGAAATGGGCTGACCTGATATTAAGGTATACCCAGGAGGAGATGAGCTCACGGGGCAATGAATCGAGGATCAGGATCCTGAACCAGGGTCTCTCGGGACTTACATTCACTGATTTCAGGGTTCCCAGGCCTGAACTTGAGATAGACCTTCATTACAACGACGATTTCAGGAGTGTCCATGAAACAATAGTAAGGCGCCTGAGGACATCAAATGATTCAGGACTCGTCCTGCTTCACGGGATACCCGGAACCGGCAAGACAACCTACATCAGGTATCTTTCCTTCATTATTAATAAGCCAATGGTATTCATACCTCAGGAAATATCACAGGATCTCTCATCAGTCAATTTTGTATCATTTATGCTCGATTATCCCAATTCAGTACTGATAATCGAGGATGCGGAAAACATTGTCATTGACAACGGCGTGAGGAATTTCTCGGTCAGCAGCCTGCTTAATGTAACTGACGGCCTGCTAAGTGATTGCCTTAACCTTCAGATAATATGCACCTTCAATACCAGTATCCGGACCATAGACAAGGCCCTTCTGCGAAAGGGAAGGCTGATATCAAGGTATGAATTCAGGGAGCTCGACACGGAAAAAGCCTCAAGGCTGGCATCAAGACTGGGGATTACTGACAAGATCAGCAAACCGCATACCCTCGCTGATATTTATTACATGTCGAAGGAAGGTTATACATATTCAGGCATAAAGAAAATCGGATATTTAAAATAATTGTCATGACAGAAATAAAATACCAGCCTCGAAGTGCATTCAGCATGAGGGATCTTTTCAGAGGTGCAGACCTCAATGATATATTGTTTAACGACCCCGACAATAATCCGGATGCCGGCATCTTCTATACAATAGCAAACAACGGGCTGCCCTCAAGGATAAGCATTCCAATTGACAGCTATATGCTGGATGATGTTAAAAAATTGCTGCAGGGCAAGTTCCTGATTACTGACGAAAATGCATTTGTAAACAAAACATTCTTAAAGGACAGGAGCGAATACAGGTCTCTCTACCTCTTTGCAGCAAAAGACCTGTATTTTGAACTGACAGAATATTCGGTTGTAATATTCATGCATCATGAAAGGTACAGGGATCCGGTAAAGGATATTATTGATCAGATTAACGGGATCAGGAAAAAGCATGCCAGGCTGACCGACAATTTCTACCTTATAATATCTGAAGATAAGGAACTGAAGATAAGAAGGTTCAGCCTGAAGCCTTTCAGCATATCCCTTGAGGACAACTATAACGACGACATCCTGGCGGTCCATGAGACGATATGCAGGAACTTCCGCGAAAAGAACGGAAGGGGAATAGTCCTACTGCATGGTGAAGCCGGAACGGGTAAAACCACCTACATCCGCTATCTCGCAAGAACTATAGGGAAAAAGATCATTTATATTCCTCCCCAGTTTTCGGTGAATCTTACATCATCCTCATTCATCAACCTCCTGATCCGGCAGCCCGATTCGATACTTATTATAGAGGATGCCGAGAACATTATAGAAGACAGGAATGCCGGACGGAATTTTTCAATAAGCAGCCTTCTGAACATTTCTGACGGACTTTTATCATACTGTCTTGATATCAGGGTAATATGCACCTTCAATACAGACCTTTCGAGGATCGACCCTGCACTGATGAGAAAAGGAAGACTTACGGCACTTTATGAATTCAGGAAGCTTTCTGTTGAAAAAAGTATAGCCCTGGCTGAAAAGACCGGATACAGGGATGAAATAACCAGGCCTCTCACACTGGCTGAACTTTATAATC
>CALMJY010000334.1 GCA_937864815.1 uncultured Bacteroidota bacterium | reverse complement strand
AACCTTTATATAATCAATTGAAAATGTTTTAGTTTTAATGGTACGCTAATGATTTGAAATTACTCTTACGAAACACGTTAAAAATTATGACTATGACAAAATTTAGTATACTGAGATTCCTGATTATTTGCCTTATTTCAGGATTCGGTATCGGGGCATTTGCTCAGAACTGGCCTTGTTTCAGGGGACCTGCCGGTGACGGCACAAGCACTGAAACAAATGTGCCTCTAAAATGGGATTCTGTCACAAATGTTATCTGGAAAGTTCCTGTACCCGGAACAGGTCATTCCTCGCCGGCTATCTGGAATGACAGGCTTTTCATGACAACAGCATTTATTCCTTCACAGGAAAAAGTTCTGCTTTGTTACAATATTAAAGATGGAAAGCTTTTATGGCAAAAGACAGTGTTAAAAGGAACCTTCGAAAAAAAACATGACAATAACAGTTTTGCTTCAGGTACACCTGCAACTGACGGAAATCTGGTATATGTTTCATTTCTTGAAATGGAGAAAGTATTCGTTGCAGCATATGACTTCCAGGGGAAGCAGGTCTGGGTGCAAAGACCCGGTACATTTTCCAGTCCCCATGGATACAGCTGTTCTCCGGTCATTTATAAAGATAAGGTTATAATCAACGGTAACAGCCAGGGCGATTCTTTCGCGGCAGCCCTTAACAAATCTGATGGCAAAGTTGTCTGGAGAGTTGCACATCCTAATCCTTCTCACAGTTTCAGTACACCAATAATCAGGACCATGGCAGGAAAAACGCAACTTATCTTCTGCGGAAACAGGGAGATTACATCCTATAATCCTGATGATGGTTCAAGATACTGGTTTGTAAGAGGTCCTTCTGAAGATTTCTGTTCAAGCCCTGTTTACAATGAAAAATCGGGACTGGTGATTGTCAGCAGTGCATGGCCAATCAGAAACATTGTTGCTATAAAGCCAGACGGGAAAGGGGATGTAACCGACAGCCATGTTGTTTGGCAGTCGAGAGAGGGGGCATTCTATGTTGCCTCTCCGGCAACAACCGGAGATTATCTTTTCACCACCATGACATCAGGAAAGGTATATTGCATGGAAGCTGCGACCGGAAAAATAATCTGGACTGAAGATCTGGGATTGCAGTATCCCTCTTCAGTCATTGCAGATGGTCTTGTTTATATGCCTAATGATCAGGGAATAATAACAGTTATCAAACCCGGTCCGAAGTTCGGGTATCTGGCAAAAAATGCAATAGGTGAAAGAATGAATGCTTCACCTGCAATCAGCAACGGAAAGATTTATCTTCGCGGTAGCAAGAATCTCTACTGTATCGGTTCAAAATAACGTATTCCAGGTTAATAGTAATTATTCAAAATAATTTTACATATACAATGCCTTCAGAATAATTTCTTACCCCCCTTTTTAATTTCCCCCCAAGGGGGGAAAGAGCTTAACTCCTTCCCCCCTGGGGGAAGGTTGGGAAGGGGGTTAAAAGAATTGAATAAGATTGTACATCAAAGTACTTATTTTAATATATGATCCATGATTTCTGAATTAGAATTGTGTCAAGCTTACACTACTATTTAACGTTCCATCCTTTATATCTGAATACCGGTTTATCGCCATCCATTGCGGAGGCAGGAAAACTTGCCCTGATCTCTTTACTCTCACCCGGGACGAGGGAAACATAATTATCGTCCCAGATAATCGGCACCAGGGATTTTCCTGACTTTTCTCCTTCTATACGCAATTCTATAAGAAACGCTATATTTTCATCGGGATTATTAAGCTTTACAATGACCTCATACTTATCATTTACATTAGTGATACTGTTTTCAGGAACGATCTTAACATCTGGGAGCCTATCAAGATCAGTAAAATCGGCATATTCTGCCATCGGAGTATAAAACCAGGTTGTATTCTTAAAATCAGGCACATCAGGTTTTGTTGAGAGCCAGTAAAAATTGTCTGCAATTATATTATTCGTATCATCTGATAATTGCAGCTTGAGAAAATAGACTCTTGAATACTGCAGATCAGCAGGCAGAGTATATAACATTTTTGATGAATTTGGTTCCAGTGCAGCTGTTTCCTTCTTTTCTCCGATAAGCTTACCATTCAGATTAAAGATCTTAATATCTGCATGCAGGTTCGATTTCGCAGAAGCAGTCAGATTAACAGCATAAACACTGTTATCACCATAATTGTATGAGAGGTTAAGATTTCTTGCTCCTTTCCTTGCTCCATAAAAAGCACCATTCGGAAGAAGATTATAATCCCAGAACTGCCATATGAGCTTTGGCCATGCTGAATTATACATCCACTGGATTATACCTGTAGTATTACTGCGGTTGATTGCAAATGCTTCAAACATTGCCCTCATTGCTTCAAGGTTTGAAGCCTGGCTTTTAAATGTAAAATCCTCAGCATTGTTTTGCTTGCCATACCTTTTATTGAATGCTGTTATATAGCGGTCAAGTGTTTTGAAAGCGCCTCGTCCGCAATGGAAACTCCACATCTCGTTTACAGGCCAGAGTTTGTCTTCAGGTATCATCGACTTTAATACTTCAAGTGACGGGACCTG
>CALMJY010000333.1 GCA_937864815.1 uncultured Bacteroidota bacterium | reverse complement strand
ACTTTTTCCCAGCCTGTTGGCAATTGACCGGTTTCATTGAACAGACCCAAAGAAACAGAGTCTTTGGGATCTTTAATAAACTCCCAGCCATCATTAAAATTTCCTTCTCCCGGAGAATATGTAGTTGTATCCCGTTCCCCACACGAGGTAATCAGCAGCACTATAAATGATAGTATATGTATTTTATTCAAGCTCATATATTCAAGTATTACTTATTTTCAAACCATCAATCCTTTACACAACGGATGGAGAATCCAAGCTCTTTTATCCAGTTACCGCGTCCTGTACCCTTTTCAAGGTATACCATATAACGATACCTGGCCCAGAGCGGATTATTATGCCAGGCAGTGTCCGCTTCAGTACTGCTCCACCAGAAAGTTATAAGACCGAGTCCGACAAATTCACCCTCAGCGGTATGCCGGTATCCGGCCGGTAATCCTGTAAAGCCACTTTCATTTGAGGCATAGGGATTCTGAAACCAATGAGAGATGCCTGTTTCTTTAAGCTTTTCACCTGCCAATTCATCTCCGCCAAGAGATGTAATTAAGGTTGTCCACTCTTCATCTGAAGGCACATGCCAGCCGATTGGAGCAATATTCCGGCTGTCAGAGACTGCGTACCAGTTATATAGTCTGCCAAAAGTTGCTATAGTATCGCAGTTGCTGCTGTTATGATTGTTACAGTATGCCCCTTCATTAGTATTTAGCCATTCAGTATTGTCAGTAACCTCGGATATAGATACGCCATTCCTGTATTTTGTAGTCCGAAGATTTTCGGCCATCCAGGTCTGAGTTCCAATGGTTATTGACTTGTAAACATTTCCATCCTGATCAGTTACTGTACCATACAGTTTTAGAGGATTAAAAACAGCTGTACTCTTACCATTATAGGGATTTAACTCATCAAGGCTTTCCTTTTTGCATCCGGCTGATATGACTGAAAAAATCGCAATCAACACCAGCAAACGGCTGATTACTTGTAGTTTGTAAAAAGCAGATAAATCAGAAAACCATTTGAATTTCATATAATGATTTGGGTTTAAATAATTTCATGCTTTACAAAATTCATTTGTAATTCCCCTGCCATGCTCCAATATTCGGATCTGTCTCCTGCAAGAGGCTGTTTTTCCAGAAATCATATCCACCATTATCAGTAATTCTTTTCCCTGCGTTTATACAGGCTGATCCATTCAGGAGATTAAAATAAGTCAGCCCTGGAGTATATAAAGGATTTTCTGTGAGGAGTGAATCTGAAGCAGGAAGCTCCATTTTTGGATCAGCATTTAATGCATCTTTATCCAATACTACCTTAAGCTGAGGAAGTCTCCTTATTGCATTATATTCACACCAGTACAGGTTTTTATCGAACGCTGCCAGTGAGAAATTTCCTCCTATAAATTTATCAGTTGCAACAGTAACCTGAATTATATTATTCTCGAAAAGAAATCCTTTATAAGCCCCAGGTTCAAAGTTTATTCCATATCTGAAATTATTTACGATAGTGTTGTTATAGGCATGAAACCCGGTCATTGGAACTGCAGCAGGATCGCACCAGACTAAAATGCCACACTGTCCGTTTTTGGAGCCATCATTATAACTGATATTATACCGGGCTATATTGTTGTTCCATCCGCCTGCTCCTGCATACTGAAAAATACCATAGCCAGCACCTTCGTTAAAAGCCGACAGATTGTATTGCATAACCGAGTATCTCATTCCCCCGTCGAAATCAAATCCTCCGCCGTCTTTTCCTTTGGGAGATGTTTTATTGTGATGAGAATAGCAGTGTTGAATAATTATACTGTCGCTCATATATGCCCATATGCCGACAGGTCCGTTTCCTTCGCGGGGCATATCCCAGCCATTGTTCATGGCTTCGCAATACTCAATAAGTCCGTTAGTTACACCCCCGATGAGAATACCATTACCGCTGTGATTGTCTTTTATTGCAGGACATCCGGGATTATTCCCTGCAATACAGTATCCAACATATAAACGCTTCATTGTTTTATACGCTGAGCCATCAGATCCTTGTTCTTTTGCATCGGATTCCACATTAATTCCGCAAAAACCGTTATCAAATGCAATTGAATGAGTGATACGAATATCGCTGCCTCCGGTTATTTTTATTCCACTGTACAGAAATCCGCTGGCTGTAACGCTGTCAATCTCACTGAATGAACAGTTTACCAGTTCAATCCCATTAGCTGTGTTTCCTTTTAATCTTCCGGAACCTGAAACCCGGATATTTTTAATTTTAAAGTATTTACAATCACGGGCATTTATCGCCACAGAATCTCCTGATTCAATTATTGCCTTCCCCTGTCCATATGAAGAAATAACAACAGGCAGCTCTTTTGTTCCTTCAATATTCACCAGTTTCAAACTTCCAGAAAAATGGCTATTTCCTGACAGGTAAATCTGGTCCCCTGAGTTCAGTTTTTGTTGTGAGATACGCTGCAAGGTTTTCCACGCTTTAGCCGGGGAAGTACCGGAGAATCTGTCATTTCCTGTCTGAGAATCAACATAATACTGAAAGCTGTTTTTGCCTTTGTTGAATTCGAATTTACATTCGGATAAAAGCAGCAGGATTGAAATTAAAAGAGTAGCTGTCCTGTTCATTACAAAGTCTGCAATTAATTCGTAATGGTTTTGAGTTTGACAACAGAAATTGAAGTGCCGGGTAATTCCATTTTACGAAGATCATTTTTTGTAAGAATAAGATCATCATTCCACACAGGATCAACATCATCCGGACCATTCCCATATAGTTGTCCTGATTTTTCAATCCCTGTTATTTTGTAACCCTCAATATTAAGTTGTATCCTGAAAGGGAGAGGACTACTATAAAAACAATATATAAGTGATATGCTTTTCACATCCTGACCAGGCAGATAAAATCAGATAAAGATTAAGCTGATACAGATAGGTTGGCAGGTAAGTTTCAGTTGGAATTAATGAAAGGCATGAGACAGAATCTCCGATTTGACTTTGATATATGAAAGGCATAATCCGCTTTCATATACAACTTCCTTTAACCAGGAAACTATCTCATGCCAAATAACCAAACTTAACTAACCAACCAAACCCTAACCTAACTGTCTTTAATAAAGACTTTCTATATAACTAACCTTCAAATATCAGACTAAAGATTCGGATTGAGAACCCGGTCAACTGATGGTATTGGGGCAAAATAATTTGCCTTTGAGGGCTGGTTTACCAGAGGTATCTCCTTCGGGTCTCGTTTTGCAGTAGCTGATTCGACAGTTTCGGTACGCACCATATCGAACCAGCGGGCATTAGGCTCATTACCTGCAAATTCCCACTTACGTTCCATAATGACAGCATCACTGAAGGCAGCTCCACTCAAACCACCGGGTAAATCAGCTAAACCTGCCCTGCTTCTTACCCGGTTCACACAGGTGTATGCAAGTGCATCAGGGCCTCCGGACATAGCCTTAGCTTCTGCATAAACCAGGAGTACTTCGGCATATCTGATTACCATTACACTACGGGATGACCACCAGTCAAAATATGCACCGGCATTGTTTTCATCCCAACCGGGTATATCCAGGAATTTCTTGTAATAGGGATGTTTTGTATTGTAATTCTGCCAGGTAAGTAGTGGATCTGAAGGAGTCTTCTTAGCCTGAGTAAGAAATGTAGCGTCTTTCCTGGGTCCCGAAGGAAATTCATTGAAGAAAGTAAGTTCTGCAAAAAGATCATCCCATCCGCCAAAATCACCGGGTTTATACGAAAGCGGGCAATTCATATTTCCGTTTGCCCAGGTTCCATTATCACTCCAGTCGCCGACAACATGATTGTAATGTAATCCGAATACAGTTTCAGTGTTGATTTTATTGGTGTATTTCCAGAGATCTCCATAATTTGCAAGAAGGGTATATCCATAACCTGCTTCATTATCTATTACCTCTTTTGCCTTTGCAGCTGCAAGTGCATATTTTGTGTTGTCCTTGACCGGATAGCCAGCCATAGTAAGATATACGGAGGCCAGCAAACTTTTCGCTGAACCTGAGGAAGGCCGTGCATAAAGTGTTGATTGTTCGAGACTGGAAAGATTTGATGCCGCAGAATACTTAGCCGGAAGCAGACTTTCAGCTTTTGTAAGGTCTTCTACAATTAATTTATATACATCTGTGGCAGGAGATTTTTCCAGATCATAACTTACCGACAGGTCGGTAATCAGCGGGATTTCATTGCACATCCTGACAAGGTTAAAATATGAGAGTGCCCTGATGAAATATGCCTGACCCAAAGCCCTGTTTTTCTGATCCTTTAGCAAAGCAGGATTGTCAACCGGTTCAACAAACTTATCAATGTTTGTAATGATCACGTTTGCCTGTTTAATTGCACCATATGCGCAGGTATACATATTCCTGTAACGGTCATTATTATCCTGCACGCTGAAGACATCGAATTGTTTATAACCTTCCTTATTTCCACCGGGTAAGGTAGTAACATCGTCACCTCCCATACAAAAGGAAAAAGTTGCGGTCTGATTATACATCAGATTGGCATTGCTGAATAAAGCATTTACGCACTTCTCAAGATCTGCAGTTGTCCTAAAATAGTCGACAGGCCGTATTAATCCTTTGGTAGTTTCATCCAGAAAATCTTTATTGCATGAAACAGAAAGGATTGTCAGAATTAGAATATAAATAGTATTTTTCATATTTGTATAGTTTTAATGATTTACCAGTTAGAAACTTGCCTGAATCCCAAAAGTAAAAGTACGGGCTGAAGGATAAGCTCCAACATCAATTGCACCATCTATGTCGTTTGCAGAGGTGGATGTTTCAGGATCAAATCCTTTGTACTTTGTAAAAGTCAGTAAGTTTTGAGCACTTACAGTAAGTTTCAAATCAGCAATTTTCAGGATATCTCTTGTTAAATTATAAGATAATGCAATATTCTTGATTTTTGTAAAACTTGCATCCTGCAAAAACTTAGTGGATATGATTTCATTTTTGTTGCTATTATTGGTCGGATTTGCAAAATCGGCGTTTTCGTTATCAGGACGCCAGTAATTGAGCCCATCCATATGATTAATAGTAGTCGCATCAGAAAGGATCACAGAGGAAGTTGCATATACAGTATTCAGCATTTTATTGCCCTGCTGACCCAAAAGGAAAATATTGAGATCAAAATTCTTATATGTAAAGGTATTATTGAAACCCCATACAAAATCAGGTAATGCTGACCCAATTACATGCTTATCTTTGCTGTCGATCTTTTTATCATTATTCCAATCACGGTATTTATTATCGCCTGGTTTGAATCCATAAACAGCTGCATCGGCTGACTCAGCTGAAGTATAAACACCTTGCCATTCATATCCCCAGAATGATCCCATCGATTCTCCTACTTTCAGACAGAAGGGTGATTCCTGAGTCAGACCCGGTGCATAGTTTCCGCCCAGTAAAAATGTATCCTGTCCTAAACTGGTAAGCTCGTTTTTAATCGAAGTAAAGTTAATATTCACATCCCAGCTAAAATCGGAGGTGGAAACAGGTTTACCAGACACAACAATTTCAAATCCTTTATTTTCCATAGTACCAACATTCTTGTTAACTTTTCCTCCTCCATCATATGCCGGGATTGTAACTCCGAATAACAGATCGTCGGTCTCTTTGATAAAATAGTCTGCTGAGAAGTTTAATCTGTTTTTAAATAATGAAAGATCAAATCCGGCATTGGTCTGTGTTGTAGTCTCCCATTTCAAATCAGGATTGTCGATCCCTACAACAATAGAACCTGGCAATGACTGTGAAAGACCGAATGTATTCATCATGCTGCCGATTCTTGAAATTGTTGCATACGGATTGATCCCCTGGTTGCCTGTTATACCCCAGCTTCCACGGAGTTTAAGATTATTGATTACCGAATTGTCTTTCAGGAAAGATTCTTCAGATAACTTCCATGCCAGGGCCGCTGAGGGGAAATAGCCCCATTTGTTCGGGTCCTGAAACTTAGATGTACCATCAGCACGGTAGCTTACAGTCAGAAGATATCTGTTCAAAAGGGTATATGAGACCCTGCCCAGCAAAGAACGAAGGCTATACTGAGACCAGCTTGATGTTACGGTTTGTGTTTTAGCAATACCCAGATTATGATAACCAACTGTAATAGGATCAACTCCGCTGCCATTACCGGTAAATGATTCGTATGTATTTCTTGACTGCTCATATACTCCGGTTACAACAATATCATGTATGTTGCTGATGTTTTTTTTGTATGTCAGGATATTACTGTTCTGCCAGAAAAAATTATTGCTGGTCCAGATACCAGCTTTTGTTGTACTGGCGTTAATCCAGGAATTTTCATAATACCCGTTCTGATAATCATTGACATCTGCCCCGAACAGAACATCCAGGGTTAAATCATCTATTATCTTATAACTCAGTCTCATATTTGAAGTCAATGAATTTGACAGATTATCAGAATATCTTTCTTCAAGAACCATCTTTGGATTTAATGCGAGGGGACCGCAAAGATTATCAAATCTGTTCCAGGTACCGTACGCTGTATAAACCGGCCAGGTGGGCGAATAGAATACTGCAGATATAACAGGATTTGTCTTGTTCCCGTTCTCTCTATTATTCAATCCCTTGATGCGACCTCCATAAATGTTAAACTCGAGCTTGAACTTTTTTCCCAATTCCGTAGTTATGTTCGACCTGAGTGAATACCTTGCCTGTGATGTATTAAGCAGAATCCCACTTTGATCAAGATATTGACCAGAAATAAAGTATTTTGTATGCGTCGATCCTCCCGTGGCACTTACCTGGTAATTCTGAGTTATGCCCGTACGAAATATTTCCTTCTGCCAGTCAGTACCTCCATTAGCTTTATAATCCGATATTTGTTGAGATGTAAAATAGCCCGGTCGGTAGACATTCACAAATTCAGCAAATGTGCCTGCATCCATTAAATCATATCTATATGCAATATTGCTTACGGCAGGTTCGATATTTACCTGGATCTTAGGAACCTCGCTTAAACCTCTTTTCGTTGTGATCATAACTACACCATTTGCTCCCCGGTTGCCAAATACCGCAGTTGCTGAAGCATCTTTTAAAATTTCCATCGACTCAATATCGTTGACATTCAGATCTGCAACATTAATATTAAGTGCGACACCATCAACTACATACAGAGGCTCATTGGATCCATAGAGTGAACTTGTCCCCCTTATTCTTACTTTTACTATTCCACCGGGAGCACCTGAATTATTTGTAACTACAACTCCTGCAGCCCGTCCCTGGATGGCCTGAGAAAAAGTCTTTACAGGTTCTGCCACAAAATTCTTCGCACTTACAGTGGAAACAGATCCGGTAAGATCACTTTTTCTAGTGGTCCCATATCCAACGACGACTACTTCATCCATCTGCGTTGCTGATTCTGTCATTGTTACATTTATCACACTCCTGCCGTTTAATGGTTCTTCCTGTGAAGTATATCCAATATAACTGAACTGCAGAACTGCATCACCTGCCGGGACACTTAAACTATATGTTCCGTCAGAGCCAGAAGAAGTACCAACAGTAGTACCTTTAACAACAACAGTCACTCCCGGGAGGGCTTCTCCGTTCGGACCCTTTATCATCCCTGTAACTGTTAATCTCTGGGCAAGCAATATTTGTTGCCCGGCAATAAAAGCAAATATCAAAAAGAGTAATATCCGCTTCAACATAGATTTGTGTAGATTCATAGGTTTTCTTTTTAGGTTATACATCTAAATCCTTGTCAGTTTTGATATATTCATTCATAGAATATTCTTTATTATTAAGAATTGATTCCGGTTAACTATTTAGTAAGTAACAGAAGCAAAGTCACAAACATCAGAACAATCAGGATGAACACTGTCGCTTCAATGACCATTATCCTGCTTCCTGAAAATTTGATTCTTATCCTGGATAAAAAACCAGCCATTTATGGTTCGTAATTTTTACCAATTTAGTCGTGAAAAACTATTTGGAATATGAATATTGCTTCAAATATTATAAGATATGTGTCACTATAATTTATGTCTTAAAAAGTATAAATTATGTGCCATTTGATGTTTTTTCTGCAAACCACAAGAGGAAGCGTCACAATCCCCGAATCTCAACTGGATGAGAAGGTTCTGTTGATTAACCAATAAAATCAGAAGGAGTTTTTCCGAAAAGTGCTTTGAAACATTTTGTGAAGTAAGCCGGTGATGTAAATCCGACCTTATATGATACTTCCTCGACAGACATACCACTCTGTTCGAGGAGGTTAACTGCCCGCTTCAGTCTTATCGTACGTATGAACTCAGAGGCAGACTGGGAGGTAAGAGCTATTAATTTCCGATGAAGACTACTCCTGCTCAATCCTATTTCTTTGCAAAACTCATCAGAACTAAAGTCAGGATTTGAAATATTTTTTTCTACTATATCTGTTGCTTTCCGGATAAATTTAGCATCAACTGAGGTGACAACTATATCAGTTGGCTTAATTATGAGTTCCTTGCTGAATTTATTCCTGAGGATCATCCTGTTTTCAAGAAGATTCCTGATCTGTGCATCAATCAGATCAATTGAAAACGGTTTTGCAATATATGCATCCGCCCCTGTTTCAAGACCTTCAATTTTGTTGTCAGCCGAAGACCTGGCGGTTAACATAATTACTGGAATATGACTGGTCCTGATATCCTCTTTTAGCTTCCTGCACATCTCAATTCCATCCAATACCGGCATTATAACATCAGTAATAATAATATCCGGATTATTCCTGATGGCTATATCAAATCCATTTTCTCCATTGGAAGCTTCAATTATCCTGTAATTTTCTTCAAGGTAATCCCTGATTAAGGTTCTGACCTCAACCTCATCATCCACAAGTAAAATTACAGGATTTTTCTTATTATAATCTGCTTTAGCACTTTTCCCGGGATATTCTCTTGCATATTCATGGTCTTCAGTCAGGATGTATGGTTGGGACGAACCTCTCATTTCTTTCCCGTCTCCAATTATTTCCATGATCTTATCATCAGACCTGAGCTCATTGCCTAAAGGAAGCCGGATTCTGAAACAGGTGCCCTTGTTTTCATCACTTACTATGAATATTTTTCCCCTGTGAAGTTCTACCAGCTCTTTTGTCAATGCAAGACCGATACCAGTACCCCTTCGAATGATTGAATCATGTCTTTCAACTCTGTAAAACCTCTCAAAAAGATGTCCCATATATTCCGGCGGAATACCAATCCCATTGTCTTTCACAGTTATTTCGAAATAATTGCCATAAGGAATATCATTAAATTCTTTTTGGCAGGTATCAATTCCATCAGGTATAATTTTGCAGGTTACCCGAATTATTCCTTTATCCGGAGTATATTTAAATGCATTTGACAGCAGGTTATACATTACCTTTTCAAGGCAGCTTTCATCAAAAAATGTTTCGCAGGAATCAACTTCAGAATTAAACTCCAGAGTCATTGATCGCTGCTGTGCAATCTCATCGAATGAGTTTGTTATTTCCCGAATAATTTCAACAATATTTCCTTTCTTAAATGTGAGTTTTAACTTGTTAAGGTCAATTTTCCTTAAATCAGTTATCTGGTCTATCAATCTTAAGAGCCGGTCAGCATTCTTCCTTATCAGTAAAGTATGTTTTTCAAGTCCGGGATTATTTGCAACTGCAGCAATGATCTTTTGCAAAGGAGCAAGGATTAATGAAAGCGGCGTACGGAACTCATGGGAAATATCGGTTAAAAGTTCCATTCTTACATTATAAAGCGCCTCTGCTTTTTCCCTTAGCATATGTTCAATCCTTGCCTCGTGAATAAGCCTTGCTCTCATCAGGATTATTCTTCTGAACAGATATAGCAGACATATAAATAGTAATGAAAATGCAACTAATGCGTAAGCGGTTCTCCACCATGGGGGTAATATCCGGATAGTTAATGATGCAGGTTTTTCGTTCCAGA
>CALMJY010000332.1 GCA_937864815.1 uncultured Bacteroidota bacterium | reverse complement strand
CAAATTAACCTGAAGAAAATCGAGATACGTTAATGTCCAGGCACGAAAGTCATTTAAATTCTGTCCTGTCCATTCCTGTTCTGTCAGAGCAGTGTTAATCCGAAAAAGAATTTCTGCATTATCTGCAAATTGCTTATAACCCTGAGTATTTTTCATTTCAGCAATCAGTTCAATCAGCTCATTATATAATCTCCATACTGCTTTTAATTCATCAGCTGACATGAGAGTGGTTACTGATCCTGCGATATCGGGTCTTTGCAGGTTTCCAGCTTTCTGTCTCCATTCTTCTGTGTTTGTATCATCAAGTTTCAGGATAATATCCTGAATCTGATTTACTGTCTTCAATAGTTCGTCTATCCTGTCATTGATTGCTGATGATGGAACCTTTTCAGAAATAAGGTTCAGGGAGACTTCCTGCTTATTATAATTTCCGGGCAACCAATAGCTGTCTTTGACTTTCTCACTGGTAACATTCAGCGCCAGCAATCCGGAGAAAACAGAATTAAGCGCTAAGAGAAGGAGAACAAAAACAGTATTATAGATATTGAAGTTTTTATCTTTTGAAGTGATCCGGACAAAAACAGGTAGAAAAACCAGGTACGGAAAAGGCAATGCTATTGTCATCATAAGCCCTGCATACGGCCAGTGCAACAATTTAAAGAGCATCGCAGTAAAAACCAGTAAACAAGTTATGTATGTAACTATATGAAGAGTAAGGCTTTTGTTTCCTTCCGCAGACCTGTAATGGCTGATAAGTGCAAGGGGAAGGAAAATAAGCAGGAGTGAGGTTATGCCTGCAATAAGAAGTATTGCAGCACCGGGGTAATGGTTCACTTTAAAAATTGCACCGGCAAATACTGTAACCACAGTTGCCACACCTATTGTATATATTTTTTGTTTCATGACAGTAAGTATGAGGGTTATTACTGGTTTGCAATTTTTCCAAACAGGAATGATTCGACTGTCAGGAGGTTATTCCTGAGAACTTCAAGTGAGTGAAGCCCTGATAGCATAAGCATATTCCCACTCTCATGATTCTCGCCCGGGAAGTAAGATGATATATCAAGAAGCTGACGAACTTTTTCCGTTTCTTCAGCTGGTAATATCGATGAAACAGTTTTCATAAAGTCGTCAATCATTGCAGTAAGTTCCTGCCGTTTCTGACTTCCCGGCAAAAGAAAATCTTTTGCCGGCTGCGGACTAAAAGGTCTGTTAAGCCGGGAATAGATTATTTCAAATCCGGCATCAGTTTTCCTGACTGCAGATGGATTCATCACTGGTTCTTTGGGATTGCTTTCTGACGTCTCCACCATCTGTTTTTGGATTTCACCAATCGATTCAGATATGGCCAGTATTTTGTTATCAATCTGTTCCATTTGCTTAAATTCAAGTGAATCATGATACCTCGCAAGAACAGATCTGTTAATCTCCCATTTAACCCCGAAAAGTTTTTGTTGCTGCTCCAGATGCGGATAATATCCTCTGTCATACGTACTCTGAAGGCTCAGATTGATCAATGCTCCCGGTATCATTATAAGCAAAGAGCCCAGTACTATGAAAATAAATCTGGCACTGACATTATTTTCATCTTTCCAGGTGATCCTGGTATATAATGGAAAGGCAATAAATCCCAGAATAAGCAAACCCAGAATCATAAATACCGATGCAAGTGGCCAGTGCTGTAATTTAAATAACATACCCAGAACATAAAAAACAAATCCTGCCATACATATAATATATATATGCCTCTTATTCGTATTTCCACCTTCTTTAAGCCGGTCGGATAGCAGTGCCGGAAGAAAAACAAAAAGGGCAGATATTACAGCAGAGAGGAGCAGAATTCCTGCAACAGGCCAGTGCTGAATCTTGAATAAAGTACCTGAAATGAACAGGAAAGCGGTTATGAAACCGGAAATAATCAGTACAAGTTTCTTTTTATTATGTGTCTCTTTCCAGAGAACTCCTGTAACTGATGGCATAAATACAAATGCCAGAATCAATGCCCCGAGGGTAAGCATGATACCTGCACCGGGCCAGTGCTGGATCTTGAACAAAGTGGCAAAACCGAAGAGTATGGTCCCGATAATGCCTGAAATTTTCATAGTGTTTTTCATTTTTCTGTATTTTGAGTCAACTGCATAAAGTGTCTCCTCCTGTATTTCACGTATGCGTCTGCCAGATCCCATTTTTTGCCTCACCCTCCTGTAAGCGTCATGAAAATCGAGTCCTGACTGCATTTCATATTCCACATCACAACAGACATGATCAATGAGATCATCGAGAAGATGTGAGAATGTTATCTCCTCATTCCTGATGTCGTTACTGATCTGGTCAATATTTCGCAGACTAAGATCTGGCATAGCTCAAACCGGGTTTAGGTTCAATTATCTTACGGAGGGACTCAATGAATTCAGCCATCTCCTCTATTTTTTCAGTTACAACAGTCTGCCCCTTTGGTGTAAGGCTGTAATAAATCCTGATTCTGTTATTGAAGTTCTCAGAGCTTGTTACAAGCGAACCGTCATTTTCAAGCTTATGAAGGATAGGATAAAGAGCTCCATATGTAAGTTTAATTTTACCCTCAGTCAGCTCTTCCACTCTGCGTGTTATAGCATATCCATGCATTGCTCCTTCCTCTTTCAGTAATTTGAGAACAATTGTCTTCAGGGATCCTTTTATTAATTCACTTGAAATCATAATAATGTATATTTAATATTTATATATATAATTTCCTTATATATTGCAAATATAAACTATTCTAAAATACAAATGCAAATTTTTTGGGGATTATTTTTAAATAACAACGAAATTTTACGGATTCCCATGCAGAAAATGTTGATTGACCTGGTTATGCACCGATCAGTTCCGGCAATGGTTTAATTTTCTCGATTTTCTGCTGTGAATGGTCGAGACCATTCACAACTTCACAGTTTTTGTTATAATATACGGAATTGATATAAATAATCCCATGCACATGATCAGGCATAATTACAAATGAGGTTAATTCTATATAAGGATATCGTGATCCTAACCAATGCCATTGTTCTCTGGCAATAATACCATTAGCAGAAAGATGAACACATTTATCCTTAATAATACCGAGGGAAGGATAATGATTCTTAACAACAATAGTAAAAAAATAATATCGTTGACTCGAATAATTAAATCCCAGGAGCCTAAGGCGCTTCCGATTATGCAATAACATTTTAAAATTTCTATTCCGGTCAGCGAGACCATGTATAGTAAAATTATCAAAATATTCCTTCTTGAAAAATTTCAACATAAATAAATTGTTGAATTAGATAATTATATTATCTTTGACCTTATGGTTAAACAATGTAGTTTATCCTATTTATTAAATAAAATGGTTAAACCATGACAGAAACTGATAAACAAACTGAGGAAAGAATATTTGATGCAGCAACAGATGTATTCCTCGACAAAGGGATGGACGGGGCGAGAATGCAGGATATTGCTAATCGTGCAAATATTAATAAAGCTCTGCTCCATTACTATTACAGAACAAAAGACAAACTATTTGAAGCCGTCTTTGAAAAAATCGCCGGGAAAGTCTTCTCCAGGTTTGCTCCCATTTTCGACGAAAACCTTTCGCTCGAGGATAAAATCAGGTTCTTTTTCAATGAGCACATAAGCTTCCTCCAAAATAATCCGAGACTTCCTGCTTTTATTCTGAATGAGATTAACAGAAATCCTGCGAGGTTCAGAAAGCTCATGAATAATATTGACATCAACAAACTATGGATTATGCTGGAGAAGCAGCATAAAGAAGAACTTGCGGCATATAATATTTCCCGAGATATGATACCTCAGCTGATGACGACTATAGCTTCAATGAGCGTATTTCCATTTGCGGCAAGGGGTATTTTCGAAGGAATATTTGAGAGAATTGACCTCGATTTCAACGATTACCTCGATGATAGGAAAAAATTTGCAGCTGATTTTGTAATAAAAGCCCTGAAAAACCGGGAAATCGGTGAATAATAAAATAAAAAAACAGAAAAATGATAACAAGAATTATACTTTTGATAGTCTTCCTGGTATCACTTTCCAACCACGCCTCAATTGCCCAGAAGATACTTACACTGAAGGAATGCTACGATATGGCTTTGTCGACCAATGCCCTGGCCGGTGAAAAAAATGCCTACTCAGACATATCCGCGATCAGGGATGAAAACCTTAAAAAGGGCTGGCTTCCCGGTATTGAAGCAAACGCTAATGTAACTTACAATTCGGATGTAGTCGATTTTGCAGCAGCCACTGCATCTGTCCCCGGAATGTCATCACTGTTCCGCCCAATGCCACAGGATCAGTATAAACTGACACTGGATATCAATCAGGTTATTTATGACGGAGGGGCCATAAAGAGTGCCAGGGCTATTGAACAGGCTGATCTCCATCTTAATGAAAAACAAACTGAAACCGATTTGTACAAACTTAAAGGACAGGTAAACACATACTTTTTCAATATTATGCTTCTCAGCCGGCAGAAAGAGCTGCTCGACAATTACCTGAGCCTTATCAATAAACGTATATCAACAATGCAAAGTGCTGTTAATAATGGTGTATTATTAAAGCCTGACATTGATATACTAACCTCAGAAAAGCTTAAACTGGAACAGCAGATAACCGAAAATAACCTGCGCCGTGATGCTCTTATTAAAATATTATCAGATATGACAGGCAGTGAAATTGATAATTCAACCCGGTTCATCCTGCCTGATGAAACACCTGAAATTGCTGAGGAACTGACAAGGCCCGAACTGCAGATGTTTGATCTCAGAAAGGAACAGCTCTCTGCCGGTTTAAAAATGGTGCAGAGCAAAAGAATGCCCAAGGCATTCGGTTTTGCAACACTTGGCTATGGCAATCCTCCCGGAATGGATTTCTTCAATGATAAATTCGACACTTACTACATAGTAGGTGCAGGAATTAAATGGAACATTTTTGACTGGAACAGGGCAAAAAATGAAAAACAGGTTATAAGCCTGCAACAGGGCATAATAGAGAACCGGAAAAACGACCTTACTGATAACCTGAAAAGGCAGCTCGACGCCAAGATGAGCGAGATAAAAAGTCTAAGGGAGCTGGTAAAAACCGATGCTGAACTAATGGAGCTAAGAAAAAGGATCACAGCTGCTTCCGAATCGCAATATGAGAATGGAATAATTACTGCTACTGATTACCTGAATGAACTCAATTCCGAAAAGTCAGTGGCAATAAACAGTGAAATACACAGGATCAGTCTGGCTCTAGCAGGTATTGAATATATGAATATAAGCGGAAAAGAAATTGAATGACTGCAACATTAACATCAAGAAGTTGTGATTCAAACCCCGATGGTGTCTCAAAAGATCAATTTAACCCCCAAACCCCCCAAGGGGGGCTTTCAAACCTACTGATTTTCAATAAGTCCCCCCTGGGGGATTTAGGGGTCAAAACGAGGAAAAAAGATTATCAAATTATTAGAAATTAATCAAATTCAAGACTAATAACTCATCAATATGAAAAACACACTCATAATACTTATCCTGCTGCTTGTTTCGGTAAGCTGCAGCAGCAATAAGGAAGTTGCTGACGGATATGGCAATTTCGAGGCAACCGAGGTGATGGTATCCGCCGAAACAACAGGCCGGATTATTCAATTCGACCGTGTTGAAGGAAACCCTGTAGAAAAAGGTGATCTTATCGCTCTTGTCGATACAACCATTCTTCAGTTGCAGAAAGCAGAAATTGAATCCGGCATCAGAAGCGTAAGGACAAGGATAAGTTCAGTTATTGCGCAAAATGAAATACTTGAACAGCAGATTGAAAACCTTAATGTCAATATCAATAGAATTGGAAATATGCTGAAAGAAGAGGCAGCAACACAGAAACAGTACGATGACCTTACCGGACAGGAGGCTGTTCTGCGGAAACAAATCGCTGCCAACAATACCCAGAAGGAGTCTGTGATAGCTGAAATGGGTGTTATGGAATCGAGAAAGGCTACTGTGAATGAGCAGATAAAAAGAAGCAGTGTGTATTCTCCCACAAGGGGTACCATCATAGAAAAATATGCTGAAGCAGGAGAAGTCACAACAGCAGGAAAACCACTTGCCAAAGTTGCTGACCTGTCGGTTATAACTCTGAAGGTTTATGTCAGCGGCGGACAACTTGGAAGAGTAAAGACAGGTGGAAAATGTAAAGTAAGAATTGACGACGGGGAAAAGGCTTTCAGGGAATTCGAAGGAACAGTAAGGTTTATTTCCGAAAAGGCTGAGTTCACACCAAAGATAATTCAGACAAAAGAGGAAAGGGTAACAATGGTTTATGCTGTTGAGATTGCCGTGGTAAATGACGGAACTCTTAAGGCAGGTATGCCGGGTGAAGCAATTTTCTGATAATTAACTGCATTCAGAATGCAAAAAGCAATCGATACATCGGCTATTTGTAAGAGATTCGGAAATACAACTGCTCTCAGCAACATCTCTTTTTCCGTAAATGAATCGGAGGTATTTGGATTCATAGGTCCTGACGGAGCCGGAAAGACCACTCTCATGAGGATTATCACAACTCTCATGCTGCCTGACAGCGGTGATATAAACGTCCTTGGGAAGAACTGCCGGACAGAATTCAAAGAACTGAGGAAAGAGATCGGTTATATGCCCGGACGATTCAGTCTTTACCAGGATCTCTCAGTAGAGGAAAACCTTGAATTCTATGCAACTGTTTTCGGAACCAGTGTAAAGGAAAACTATGACCTTATATATGATATCTATTCTCATATAGAACCTTTTAAGAAAAGGCTTGCAGGAAAACTTTCAGGAGGCATGAAGCAGAAGCTTGCCCTGTCGTGCGCACTGATACACAAACCCAGGCTACTGGTGCTTGATGAACCAACAACTGGAGTTGATGCAGTTTCCAGGTCTGAATTCTGGGATATGCTGGGAAAACTGAGGCAGTATAATATCACCATACTGGTTTCGACTCCATATATGGATGAAGCAATGCGATGCGACAGGGTAGCACTGATCCAGAACGGTAATCTTCTGGCAATAGACACTCCGGGTGAGGTGAGGAACGGTTATGGCAGAAAGCTCTTCAGTGTAAAATCTGCTGATAAATATAAACTTATCATCGCCCTTCGCTCCCTGAATGAGACAATAACCTCCTTCCCTTTCGGTGAATCTGTTCATGTTACATTTAAAAATGACAGGATCCCTGAAAATTTAAATTCATTACTGCAAAATCAGGGAATAAATGATGCTTTGACAGAGGAAACTGAGGCAGGAATAGAGGACCGCTTCCTCGAATTAATGCAGACCGCAGGACCCTCCTTCGTTAAAACTACGGAGGGCAAAGCCGCAAGACAATAAAACGATGAGAAAAAAAGTAATTGAAGTTGAGAACCTCGTAAAGCGATTCGGTCACTTTACTGCCAATGACAATCTGACTTTTGAAGTTTACGAGGGTGAGATTTTCGGATTTCTGGGGGCAAACGGAGCCGGAAAAACAACTGCAATAAGGATACTGTCAGGGCTATCCTCTCCTACTTCAGGCAAAGTAAAGGTTGCCGGTTTTGATTCAGGAAAGCAGGCTGAAAAGATAAAAAAGAACATAGGGTATATGTGCCAGAAGTTTTCCCTGTACGAGGATCTAACAGTTAAAGAGAATATAATGCTTTATGGAGGAATTTATGGACTAAGCAGATCGCAGATTGCAGAAAGAACCGGAATTTTGCTGGATAAGCTAAGATTCCGTGAATATGAAAATAAGCTTATTTCTGAACTTCCACTGGGCCTGAGACAAAAATTGTCCTTTTCCGTAGCTGTTCTGCATGAACCGAAGATTGTTTTCCTTGATGAACCCACAGGCGGGGTTGATCCCATTACCAGAAGACAATTCTGGGAGATGATATATGAAACGGCAGCAAGTGGAATAACTGTTTTTGTTACAACCCACTATATGGATGAAGCGGAGTATTGTGACCGTATCTCAATTATGAATGAAGGGCGTATAGTTGCACTCGACACTCCCGGAAATCTTAAAAAACAGTATAATGTATCAAGTGTGGAAGAGGTGTTTATTAAGATTGCGAGACCTGATGCATCTCATCCCCCGGCCCCTTCTCCCGGGAGTGGATGAAGAACCTCATCCCCCGACCCCTTCTCCCGGGGGGGAGAAGGGGTGTCGGCTGAAGAACTGAGATTCAGGGTAATAATAAGCCCCTCTCCCCTGGGAGAGGGGTTTGGGGTGAGGTGAAACAAAGAGGAAGAGGGGTTTGGGGTGAGGTGAAACAAAGAGGGAGATAGGTTGCGAGGGTGATAGGGAGATGCGGAGAAAAGGAGAAATTAAATGAAATTAAATAAGTAAATGAAACGATTTCTGGGATTTGTAAGGAAGGAATTCATTCACATATTCAGGGACTACAGGACTCTGTTTATTCTTTTCGGGATACCTGTTGCCGAGATCCTGATCTTCGGATTTGCGATAAGCATGGACATTAAGAATGCAGGAGTTGCTTTCCTTGATCTTTCACATGACGAGATAACTCACAAACTATCTGATAAGATTATTTCTTCCGGTTTCTTCAGGAAAACCGAAGACCTGCTCAGCTATAATGATATTGATAAAGTACTAAAAAAGGGACATACAAAGGCAGTTATAATATTTGAGGAGGACTTTGGAAGAAATCTTATACGGGAAGGTAAAGCATCCCTTAGCATCATCGCTGACGGTTCAGAACCAAATACAGCCACACTTATAACCAATTACACTACAGCCATAGTAAATGATTTCAACATGGGATTGGCAGGAACACAAGTCAGTTCCGCACTTAAGATTATCCCTGAGGTTAAAATGTTTTATAATCCGAACCTTCAGAGTCATTTCATGTTTGTTCCGGGAGTTATTACACTCATACTTATATTAATATGTGCGCTGATGACATCGGTGACAATAACACGTGAGAAGGAGTTCGGGACCATGGAAGTTCTCCTTGTTTCACCTTTGCGACCGGTGCAGATAATCCTCGGCAAGGTAACTCCCTATTTCATTTTATCGTTCATCAATGTGCTGCTGATACTTGCACTTGCATGGTTTGTATTTGGGCTTCCGGTAAAGGGAAGCTTGGTTCTGCTGCTTGCTGAAACTATGTTGTATATACTTATGAGTCTATCACTAGGAATACTCATTTCAACAGTATCCTCAACAATGCAGCAGGCTATTTTTATCTCACTTATCGGTCTTTTGCTGCCTACCATACTGCTTTCGGGATTCATTTTTCCGATAGAAAATATGCCATCAGTCTATGATTATGTCAGCCTCATCGTACCACCCAGGTACTTTATTGTGATAATAAAGAACATAATGATTAAGGGCACAGGGCTTATGTATATCTGGAAAGAAACTCTTATACTGGCAGCTATGACAACGGTATTTATTGCAATTAGTATAAGGAAGTTTAAGATTAGACTTGAATAAAATGAGAACCATCTTATACCTTATCCGGAAGGAGTTCATACAGATCTTCAGGAACAAGTTCATATCGAAGGCGATTTTTGCTGTCCCTATCGTACAGATGCTGATACTTGTACCGGCAGTCACATTCGAGCTGAAGAATGTTGATATAGTAATTATTGACAAGGATCTGACACCCGAATCGAGAGGACTGATAAGCAAGCTGGCCGGTTCGACTTTTTTCAGAATATCAGGAAAAACCTGGTCTGAAAAAGAGGCAGAAAATCTGATGCTGCATAATAAGTGTGACATTATTCTTCATATCCCGGATGAATTCGGAATGAATATCGGAAATGGAAAACCAGCTGTATTGCAGGCTGGTATTGATGCAATAAACTCATCATCAGCCCAGCTTTCCTGGGCTTATATAAACGGAATAATAAGGGATTATAATTCGGACATTACCATAGATAATATAAGCACATCGGGAGTATCATCTTTCCCGATTATAGATATAACAAACAGATACTGGTATAATGAAGAACTAAACTATAAATACTATATGCTTCCCGGGATTCTGGTAATACTTGTGACTGCAATAGGCTTTCTGCTTGCTGGTCTTAACATGGTGAGGGAAAAAGAGATAGGAACTATTGAGCAGATAAATGTCACACCTGTCAGAAAACATCAGTTCATTATAGCCAAAATGGTACCATTTCTCCTTATCGGCCTTATTGATCTTGGTGTTGGTTTGTCAATAGGCAAGCTGGCATTTAATATTCCTTTCGAGGGAAGCATTTTGCTGATGTTCCTGGGAGCAGCAATATTTCTGATAGCTGTCCTGGGGCTGGCACTTTTTCTTTCAACATTCTCAGGGAGTCAGCAGCAGTATATGTTCGTTGCCTTTTTCTGTATGATTATCTTTATTCTGATGAGCGGTATTTTCACCCCCTACGAAAGCATGCCACAGTGGGCCCAGGATTTCAACCTGATAAATCCTGTGGCATACCTTATGAGGATAAACAGGATGGTGATGCTCAAGGGATCGTCGATGAATGACATCTCTGGTGAACTGATATCCCTGGGAGTAATCGCAGTTTGCTTTTCCACTTTTGCAGTAAGGCGTTACAGGAAGACTGCCTAGAACCTTACACCCAATAATATTATATCATCAATCTGGCCTGCAAGCGATGCCTGCGATGGATCAGAAGACGGATAATTGATCCATTCCTCAAGTGAGGCATTAAATACATCCCTCTGTGATGCCATGTCAAGTGTCTGATGATCAAGCAACATATCCTTGAATCTTTTTTTCATGAACTTTCTGCCCTCGGGTCCACCGAACTGATCACAAAATCCGTCAGAGAAGAGGTAAACTGTATCTCCCTCAAAAATATCAATCACATTGTTGGTAAATGGTTCCATGGAAGAATGGTATCCGATAGGCATTTTATCAGCATGCGTTTCCATTAGTTCATATGCATCTCCATTCTTCCTTATAAGAAATAGAGGGTTATTGGCTCCGGCGAACATCAGTTTTCTGTTTTTCAGATCGACAGAGCAGAGGGCTATATCCATTCCATCCTTGGTGGTTTCGAAAGTTCCTTCCTGCTTGAGGGCTGTTATTATATTACTGCGCAGGCTGTTCAGAATATCTGAAGGAATAACGATACCCAGTTCATTAACAATTTTATTAAGGAAGCTTACTCCAAGCATGCTCATGAAGGCACCCGGCACTCCATGACCGGTACAATCGGCAGCAGTAAATATAACATGGTCGTTCTTCATGTTCATCCAGTAAAAGTCACCGCTCACAATGTCCTTCGGGCGGAAGAGAACAAAATAATCGCTGAAAGGTTTTTTAAGTACCTTATCATCAGGAAGTACTGCTCTCTGAATTCTTTCTGCGTAATGAATACTGTCGGTAATCTCTTTCTTCTGATATGTTACAACATCCCTCTGACGGGCTATTTCATCCTTCTGCTCCACAACCTGACGGGTTCTCTCCTCGACTATTTTCTCCAGCCTTATTTTCTCTTTGATCAGATTCCTTTCCCTTATCCTTATGATCATCAGAATTATGAAAACTACAAATATCAGGGCGGGGATATAGAACCATGGTGTCTGCCAGAAAGGAGGTTTAATTACAAAAGAGTATTCTGCCGTATTGCCTGTAACTCCGTATTTGTTTTTAGCCTTTACCCTGAAGGTGTAGCTGCCAGGTGTAAGGCCTGAGAACACTATCTCCCTGTCCTTTAGGTAAGGAGACCATTCCTTGCTTTGATTTTCAAGGAAATAGGAGAACATAAGATCGTCCGGATTCTCATAGCCGAAACCTGTAAAGACAAAGGTCAGATGGTTATCATTATGAGACAGTATAAGATTTTCAGGGAGGGCTGTCCATTTTCCAGTTTCAAATTTTCTTTCCTTCCAGTCAACTTTTTCAAAAAACAGCCTGATTTCAGTCACCATGGTTTCCGGACCGGATGCTGAAATAAAGTCCCTTGCAGGATTATATCTCATCAACCCGTTTTTGGTTCCTATCCAGAGTATCCCTTCATTGTCTGCTTCGATAGAATTCGGAGTGTTCTCACCTCCGGTAAATCCATCAGCAAGACTGTACTGCATAACACTTCTGACCGACTGATCCTTATCAAGTATGAGAATATCAAAACCTTTATCATTACCGGCAGCCAGCAGGGTATCGCGGATAAACTGAAGTGAGTTTATTTTGTTTGAAGCAAGCACTCCCCTTGTGGCAACCTGTGAGATAGGTAGTGAATCCTTTTGCATGTCAAACCTGAATATCCCGCCATCGAGAGTTCCAATCCAGATATCACCATTTCTGTCTTCCTCAAGTGATGATATTTTCCTGCTGGTAAGACCTTCTACATTGTCAAAGTCGGTATAAGTGATCCCGTCGAGTCTTACAAGGCCATCCATGGTTCCCATCCAAATCCTTCCCTTACTGTCCTCAAGTATACACTGAACTTCATCATTAATGAAACCATCCTCCTCTGACATGAAGAACAGGTTATCACCGAATATCCGGCCATAACCACCTGCCGATCCTATCCAGACATCGCCTTTAGAATCGGCATAGAGTGAATTTATATTCTTATTATCCAGTTTGCTGTTTCCGATGAAATCTGTTATCCTGGAATTCTTCAGAATATTTATTCCATCGTTTGTTCCTATCCATATTTCATTCCCTTTCCTTGTTATTGTATTTGCCCCGATGCTGTTTAAGCCGGCAGCAGTTGAATAATGGTTCAGGCGACGAATATTAGTTCCATCTTTTCTGAAAAAGGAGAGCCCCTCTTCCGTTGCAACATAGAATTCATTGTCGCTAACAAATAAAACATCGAGTGCAATAATACCTTTAAGTCCGTCATTTTCAGAATACCTGATGAACTTATCATCATGGTACATCATGGCTCCCTGACCGAAAGATGCAAACCAGACATTCCCGTCGCTGTCGGGCATTATGTCGAGAATCTGGTTTGAAAGAAGACCTGACTCCTTATTGAAGATCCCTGTTTGCTTCTCATCCCTGAATTTTATAACGCCATGATCATTTGTTGCAACCCATACCTCATCACCGGTTGTTTTCCATATATCCCATACAAGCATACCCGGGATTTCATCATTGACATCCAGAGGCCTTAATTTAAAACTTTTATTATCGTTCCCGTATGTTGCAACAAAAACACCCGTTCCATAGGTTCCAAGCCAGACTTCATTGTCGCTCACAGGTTCAATTGATGAAATGATCGGCATATCAGCACCTGTATCAGTCTCTGGATTAAAGATCTCCCGTATTTTCATTGAATCCTGGTCAATCCTAATGATACTGATACCTCCCACCATTGCAAGCCAGAGTCTTTTATCCGGGTCTTCATAGATATCAAAGATGAAATCATTTAAAAGGCCGTCATCTTTTGTGAAATTATTAACAATGACAGAATCTTTAATAGTAATTGCATTCAGGCCTCCGTCATTTGTAGCTGCCCAGATTATTCCACCCGATCCTTCCAGGATTTTAATGACTGAAGTGCCTTTCAGTCCCTGTGCCTGTCCAATGGTTTTAAAAGAGAAACCATCATAATAAGTAAGTCCGTTATCGGTTCCCATCCAGATATTACCCTTTGAATCTTCCAGGAGGCTCCTGACAACATTATCTGACAGGCCGTTTGCTTTCGTGAATACATCACTCCTGATGCCATCGAACTTAGCTATACCGGCACCATCAGTACCCATCCAGATAAATCCCCTGGAATCCTGTAAAAGGCAATATACTGATGCCTGCGGAAGGCCCTCCTCAACGGAGTAACGTCTGAAAAAATATTGTTGAGAATGCAGTTCTGCTCCGCAAAAGAGAAGTATTATGATTAATAAAGGGATTCTTTTGTGCATCATAACCACGGAGACACTGAGACCACGGAGAAACACAGAGCTAAAATTTGGGTAATCTGGCATATTCTTCTGTGACAAGTGATACTAATTGTTCTTTTATGTTTTCGCAATGAAAATTTATCAATAATCCTTTAGGTTTTCCCGTCAGTTTCAGATATGATAAAAGCTGAGCTTTAAACAGAGGGATCATCACTTCCACTGCTTTCTCTTCCACTATTATCAGGTCTTCAATCAGCAAGTCAAGTTTTAGATTTCCACCCAGATCCTTTCCTTTATATAGCACAGGCACATAAATCTGAGATTTAACATTTAAACCTGAACTCTTCAGTTCATCAACAAAACATGCTTCATATACTGATTCCAGCAAACCCGGCCCAAGATTCTTATGCACCTCAATGGCACAACCTATTACTTTATAAGATAGCTCATTAATGTGCTTTTGAGTAATCATGTGTTAATTATCTCTGTGATCCTCAGTGCCCTCCGTGTCTCCGTGGTTAAGAATACTATTTTGCAATAAAAATAAACTGTCCTCCTTCGTCGCCGGCATTTCTTATCGGAGAATAAGCAGGGGTCTGCATTGAATTATTAACCACAGGTATTTTAAGGTTATCAAAGATCTGACCGGCATCGATATACTTCTCGCTGTTATTTCTGAGTGCCTGAAGAAAATAATATGCAAATATGGAGTGGTTTTCCTTTCCTTTATCCATAACAGGTTCAATACCTCCCGAGGTAAGTGCTTTACGGCTGCTGAGGGAATACATTTTAGAATAGTATTTTGTCGAGTTTTCATAAGGGATTGTCATAGTCTTGCCCCTGAATATATCACCGCTGAAACAGGCATCTGTAACCAAAAGAGTGTGTTTGGATGGTATGCCCGAGAGGAATGACCTTATATCCTCATTGGAAATATATTTTGAAACTGACTTTCCGTTGGCATCTACCGGCACCCAGAATCCTTTGTCCATTGATTCGATATATTCACCATGTCCGGAATAATAAATAAAAACATTGTCATTTGCTTTAACGGTATTCATAAGCCTCTCAAATTCAGCCAGTATTTTATCCCTGGTAGCTTCCTGGTTATACATGGTTTTCAGTGAGGTGAATGTGTACTTTGAGGAGAGCAGCTCAGCTACACCTTTGGCATCGTTCACACCATTTCGCAGTGGCGGCCATTCACCGGTATATTCATCAATGCCAATAATAAGTCCGTAGTACTCTCCCACCTCGACTGATTTCATTGCCTGTGCAACATTCAGTCCTTTAAGAGGATCGTTCCCTCCTCTGAAGTCGCTGTAAGTCTGTGCAATGGCTTTATCAAGTTCCACTTTTACAGGCTGATCTATCTGTACCTTGAGATCGATGTCGTTTACGTTGGTAATATCAGCGCCCGCTATTTCGAACTTGACCGGGATTATTGAATCTGTATAACTCTTGCTGGCAAAGAACTGGATAGTAACAAGCTGCTCCTCTCCT
>CALMJY010000331.1 GCA_937864815.1 uncultured Bacteroidota bacterium | reverse complement strand
TCGGGCGCAATTTATAATTTATTTCTTTCTGATTTATCCGGAAACAATCATTATTCAATATTAATTAGCATTTGAGAAGTCGGTTTTTGATTATTCTGATACCGGAAATCGTGAATTTTTGTTAATTTTGCATTTTTATTTAGATTAAATTTAATTAAGCATATAACAATTTGAATTGATCCTTGTTCTCCGAATAGGAGAATCTTCTTTTGAACTGCTCATATGGAAAAAGACCAGGATAAGATATTGGATGAAGTAACTTCAGGCGAATACAAATACGGATTCTATTCTGATATTGATTCAGAACAGATACAAAAAGGCCTGAATGAGGACGTTGTAAAGATTATTTCTGCCAAAAAAGGTGAACCTGACTGGTTGCTGGAGTTCAGACTGA
Organism: uncultured Bacteroidota bacterium; assembly: GCA_937864815.1. GTDB lineage: Bacteria > Bacteroidota > Bacteroidia > Bacteroidales > VadinHA17 > LD21. Next base: position 58,064 of record CALMJY010000331.1, on the reverse strand, counting down.
AGGCATACCGTCACTGGCTCACAATGAAAATGCCTTCATGGCCGAATCTTAAAATTACGGCAATCAATTACCAGGATATAATTTATTATTCTGCCCCGAAACAGCGCCCCAGACTTAACAGCCTCGATGAGGTGGATCCGGAGCTGAAAAAGACCTTTGACAGGCTGGGTATACCGCTTGAAGAACAGAAACATCTTGCAGGTGTTGCGGTCGATGCCGTTATGGACAGCGTTTCGGTAAAGACCACTTTTAAAGAAACCCTTGCTGAATTGGGCATAATCTTTTGTTCATTCAGTGATGCCGTAAAAGAGTACCCCGATCTTGTAAAAAGATATATGGGTACAGTTGTGCCTTATACGGATAATTTCTTTGCAGCCCTCAATTCGGCAGTATTCAGCGATGGATCATTCTGTTACATACCCAAAGGTGTAAGGTGTCCGATGGAGCTTTCCACATATTTCAGGATTAATGCTGCAAATACCGGTCAGTTCGAAAGAACACTTCTTATTGCTGATGAAGAGAGTTATGTAAGTTATCTCGAAGGCTGTACAGCACCTTCGCGTGATGAAAACCAGTTACATGCTGCAATTGTGGAGATTGTTGCCGAGAAAAACTCTGAAGTGAAATATTCTACTGTGCAAAACTGGTATCCCGGAGATAAAGACGGGAAAGGTGGTATTTTCAACTTTGTCACAAAGCGGGGCATGTGCCGCGGAGAAAGTTCAAAGATATCATGGACCCAGATAGAAACAGGTTCGGCAATAACATGGAAATATCCTTCATGTATTCTTAGGGGGGATAATTCAACCGGAGAATTTTATTCTGTGGCGGTTACAAATCATCACCAGCAGGCTGATACAGGAACCAAGATGATCCATATTGGTAAAAACACAAAAAGCACTATTGTATCAAAAGGCATTTCAGCAGGCAAAGGTCAGAATAGTTACAGGGGGCTGGTAAAGGTCCTGAAAAATGCATCAAATGCAAGAAATTTCTCCCAGTGCGATTCACTGCTGCTTGGAGATAAATGTGGTGCCCATACATTTCCGTATCTTGAGGTTGATAACCAGACTGCAATTGTTGAACATGAAGCCACAACTTCTAAAATTGGTGAAGACCAGATTTTTTACTGTAACCAGCGTGGGATTTCAACTGAGGATGCGATCGGTCTCATCGTTAACGGGTATGCACGTGAAGTTATAAACAAGCTTCCGATGGAGTTTGCAGTTGAAGCACAGAAGCTGCTTCAGATCAGCCTCGAAGGAAGTGTAGGTTAGAAAAGACACAAGATACAAGGCAAAAGACACAAGGCAGAATTCCCCGGCTGATTCCCCCTTTGAAGGGGGCAGGGGGATGTAAAATAGGACAAAAGATAAAAGTTAAAAGACAAAAGTATCACATCCGATTCCCCCTTTGAAGGGGATCAGGGGGATGTAAAAAAAGATAAACAGATTATAAAATGCTTGATATTAAGAACTTAAAAGCCTCAATAGGAGGCAAGAACATATTAAAGGGAATAAGCCTTCATGTAAAGCCGGGTGAGATTCACGCTATAATGGGCCCGAATGGTTCAGGGAAAAGTACACTTGCATCTGTGCTGGCAGGAAGGGAATTTGCGGAAGTTACTGAAGGTACAGTAAAATATATGGGGCATGACCTTCTGGAGTTATCTCCTGAAGACCGTGCCAAAGAGGGTATTTTCCTGGGGTTCCAGTATCCCATTGAGATCCCCGGGGTAAGTATGGTGAATTTCATGAAGACCGCTATCAATGAAAAAAGGAAACATCATGGACTGGAACCTCTTTCAGCATCTGATTTCCTGAAGATGATGCGTGACAAAAAAGAGCTTGTTGAAATTGATTCCAAGCTTGCCAACAGATCAGTCAATGAAGGTTATTCGGGAGGAGAAAAGAAAAAGAATGAGATCTTCCAGATGGCCATGCTTGAACCAACCCTTGCAATCCTCGATGAAACAGATTCAGGACTTGATATCGACGCTCTCAGAATTGTGGCAAATGGGGTAAACAAGCTTAAAAGGCCCGATAATTCATTTATAGTAATCACCCATTATCAGAGGCTTCTCGATTATATCGTACCGGATGTTGTTCATGTCCTGTATGACGGACGAATAGTTAAAACAGCTGGAAAGGAACTAGCCCTGGAGCTTGAAGCAAAGGGATATGACTGGATTAAAAAAGAGGTTGAAAACAATGTTATAGCATGAACGGAGTATCAGAAGTAACAGGCAGATACCTTAAACTTTACAGGGATAATATTGATAAGATCTCGTCAATATCATCACCCTATTTAAACTCATTCAGAAGTGCGGCTTTTGACAGGTTTGGTGAGCTTGGAATTCCCACAAGGAAGAGCGAGGCTTATAAATATACTAATCTCAACCTTTTTTTTGATCACGATTATACAGGCTATTTCCTTCCGGTTGATTCCGATTTCAAAAAAGCTGAGGATTTCAGATGTGATGTAGCTGATCTTGATGCTCACGGACTTGTGCTCCTTAACGGATTTTACCCTACATTAAGTGATAAGCTCAGGCAATTGCCCAGCGGAGTATGGGTGGGAAGTCTTAATGAGGCTGCCCTCAGATTTCCTGAATTGATTATGAAACATTACGGAAAATATGCTCACAGCGATGCGGATGGCCTTGTCCATCTGAATACAGCAATGGCTTTTGATGGGGTTTTTGTCTATGTTCCTGAAGGGGTCAGACTCAACAAACCGGTACAGGTTGTAGACCTTGTCCAGTCAGAGGAAGATACATTCAATCAGCATAGAAATCTTATAATTGTTGAAAAAGGAGCTGAGTTTTCGATAATAGTCTGTGATCATACTCTTGCCCCTAAGAAATTCCTTACAAATGCCGTAACAGAAGTTTATGTGGGGGAAAATGCACATTTCGATCTGATCAGAGTCCAGAACGAGCATAATGCTGCATGCAAAGTCACGCATACTTTCATTCACCAGGAAAGAAACAGTGTGACATCCTCAATCAATATGACTCTCCACGGAGGCCTGATACGTAACAGTACATATCATTACCTGGGCGGGGAAGGAGCTGAAACAAGCTCCTGCGGATTATATCTCACCGACAAATGGCAGCATGTTGATAATTTTGTTAATGTTGACCATGCTTTCCCAAACTGTACCAGCAACCAGCTCTTCAAGGGGGTTCTGGATGATATGTCAACTGGTACCTTTAACGGGAGAATTCTTGTAAGACCAGATGCTCAAAAGACACTTGCCTATCAGAAAAACAATAATATCCTGCTGACTGATGATGCAAAAATGGATACAAAACCACAGCTTGAGATCTACGCTGATGATGTGAAATGCAGCCATGGCGCAACAGTCGGACAGCTTGATGAAAATGCCATGTTCTACCTTCAGTCACGAGGGATTGACAAACGGGAGGCCAGATTTATGCTAATGTTCGGATTCGCTCACGAAGTTATACAGAATATAAGAATTGAACCTCTGCGGGAAAGGATGGATAATCTGGTTATGCAGCGTCTCAGAGGCGAATTATCCCGATGTGCAAGTTGCGTGGTTAAGTGCGGATAAGACTAAATCAGGTGAAAGATATTTCCGAAATAAGGTCCGATTTTCCAATACTTGGCAGAAAAGTATACGGTAAACAACTGGTTTATTTCGATAACGGTGCAACTGCCCAGAAACCACAGCGTGTAATAGACTCTGTTGATGAGATTCTTACTTTCTTCAACGGGAATATCCACAGGGGAGTACATTACCTGAGCGATATGGCTTCCGAATCGTATGAAAATGCCAGGCAGAAGGTTGCGGCATTTATAAATGCTTCAGGAAAGGAAGAGATCGTTTTCACTTCAGGTACAACGGGTTCAATTAACACAATTGCTTTTTCATTTGGTGAAAGGTATATCAAAAGGGGAGATGAGATAATTGTTAGCCATCTCGAACACCATGCCAATATTGTTCCATGGCAGATGCTCTGTGAAAGGAAAGGAGCTATTCTGAAAGTAATTCCTATGAATAGCAATGGGGAAATAATCACCGGGGAATATCTGAAACTTCTTTCACCTAAGACAAAAATTGTAGCTATAACACAGGTTTCAAATGCGCTGGGTACAATTGTGCCGGTTAATGAAATTATTGAAGCAGCCCATTCAAACAATACTCCTGTGCTGGTTGATGGTGCTCAGGGTATCCAGCACGGAATTGTTGACGTACAAAAAATGGATTGTGATTTCTATGTCTTCTCCGGACATAAAATTTACGGTCCGACAGGTATTGGAGTTCTTTATGGAAAGAAGAAATGGCTGGAAGAACTTCCTCCTTACCAGGGAGGTGGTGACATGGTGGAGAAAGTGACATTTGAGAAGACCACCTATAATCATCTGCCATTCAAATTTGAAGCTGGTACAATGAATTATGCCGGCGCAGTGGGACTTGGAGCGGCACTTGATTATATAACTGAGCTGGGCAGGGAGGAAATTGCTGAACGTGAAAGACAATTGCTTTCGTATGCAACAGAATGCATATCCGGCATTGAAGGTGTAACAATTTATGGTAATTCCGAAAGAAAAATTTCCACAATCTCTTTCCTTATTGACGGCATCCATCAGTATGATACCGGAATGGTTCTTGACAAGCTGGGTATAGCAGTCAGAACCGGGACTCACTGTGCACAGCCTGTTATGGATTTTTTCGGGATTGATGGAACTGTAAGGGTTTCAATGTGTTTCTATAACACAAGGCAGGAGATTGAAGCACTCGTTCAGGGAATTGAAAAGGTTAAGAGCATGTTTTGATGAAATATATATGACTATCAGCGAAGTACAGGATAAGATAATTGAAGAGTTCTCTTTTTTCGACGACTGGATGGATAAATATAATCTTCTTATTGAAATGGGGAAGGACCTTCCTCCTATCGATCCGAAGTACAAAGTAAAGGATTACCTTATTGAAGGTTGTCAGTCAAAAGTTTGGCTCAGGCCTGAATATAACGGTAATGTTATATGTTTTACAGCCGACAGTGATGCTATTATTACAAGGGGCATAGTATCTCTGCTTATTAAGGTCCTTTCCGGGCATACACCTCAGGAGATCATTACTGCTGAGCTGTATTTCATAGACAGGATTGGCCTCAGGCAGAATCTCTCGCCAACAAGGTCAAACGGGCTTCTCTCAATGGTCAGACAGATGAAGCTTTACGCAATGGCTTATGATGCACGCCAAAAAATTAACTAAGATGGACGCAGCTGAAAAACTTGAAATAGAAACAAGGATTGGTGAAGTTCTCAGAACCATATACGATCCTGAAATCCCTGTAAATATTTATGATCTTGGACTGATCTATAATATCGGTCTTGATGATGATCAAATTGCTCATATTACAATGACACTTACAGCTCCAAACTGTCCGATGGCTGAGGAGCTGATCGAGGAAGTCAGGTATAAGATAGGTGGGGCAAAAGGAGTGAAGGAGGTTGACCTGAAACTTACCTTTACACCACCATGGGATAAGAGTATGCTAAGCGAAGAGGCAAAGCTGGAACTCGGTTTTTTGTAAAATAAATTTACCATGACCGCATCTGCGGGCACCAGATTATCGGATCTTGTTAAGGCAAAGGCATCTGAACTTGGCTTTGATCTTTGCGGTATTGCACGTGTCAGGCATTTGACTGAAGCCGGTAATGTACTTGAAAAATGGTGTGCAAGCGGTATGCATGACAGGATGACCTATCTTACACGGGATCCTGAAAAAAGAACAAATCCTGAAGTCCTCTTCCCCGGTGCCAGATCGATGATTGTAACCGGGCTGAATTATTATACGGATATGCGACAGAAACATACTGATGTTCCGCTTGTTTCAATCTATGCTCTTGGAAAAGATTACCATAATCTTATCACAGGAAAAATGGAGCAGCTCCTTGAATATTTAAAAGTATTGGCTCCGGGAACTGAAGGAAAAGCTTTCTGCGATGATGCACCCGTTCTTGAGAAAACCTGGGCGGTTGAAGCAGGTCTGGGCTGGAGGGGAAAACATTCAGTTGTAATCAATGATATGATAGGATCATTCTTCTTCATCGGAGAGCTGATACTGAATATTGAACTTGATTATGACAATCCCGTTGAAGAAGATAAATGCGGCAGATGCAGAGCATGTATTGACCATTGTCCTACCCATGCAATTAACGATGACAGGACTATCGATGCAAGGAGATGTATCGCTAATCTTACAATTGGCAACAGGGGAGCGGTTCCGGAGGAGATAATTCCACTTATGGGAAGAAAGGTCTACAGTTGCGATATCTGCCAGGAAGTTTGTCCCTGGAATAAAAAAGCCAGGCAACATAATGTTCCTGAATTTATGATTTCGGAGGAACTGGCTAACATGACTAAAGAAGAATGGTTGTCTCTCGGTAAGGATAAATTCGATTCAGTTTTTAAAGGTACTCCCATTGAGCGGGTTAAGTTCGACAGGTTTAAGAGGAATATTGAAGTAATCTCAAAGAACCTTGGTGAAACTTAGAGCCTTTGTGTCCTGGTGGCAAAGAGAAATGCCACCAAGGCTCAAAGACACAAAGAATCACCAGGGACTTAAAATTATTTGTCTTCAATAATTGTCACAACAATCTCTCTACTTTCACGTGGTCCGTCAAATTCACAAAGGAAGATATTCTGCCAGGTTGAGAGTCCTGGCTTGCCATCAATAACAGGGATTGTCTCAGAAGCTCCGATTATTCCTGCTTTCAGATGGGAATCGCCATTATTATCCTGATTATCATGCTCCCATATTCCGGAAGGAACCAGCTTGCTTAAAAGTGTAACAACATCATTCTGAACCGACTGATCCCAATTTTCCTGTATCATTATTGCAGCTGTTGCCCCTCTTGCATAAACTGAAGCAATCCCGGTTTTTACATGACTTTCTCTTATGAGATCAGTGACCTCATTTGTAATATCATAGAGACCATTATGACGATCGGTGCGGATGGTGATTATCTTTTGCATAATACAAAAGTACAAGATGTTTTTTACCTTGCTTATAATTTGACGTCTTATATTCAGTAAACCATATCGCTTTGATTGATATCAGACTTATAGAAGAGTGCAGAAACGGAAACCTGAGTAATTTCAGAAAAGTTGTGGAAGCTTCAACTCCTTTTGCTTTTTCGGTTGCATTCAGGATGCTCGGGGATGAAGATCTTGCGAAGGACGTAGTACAGGAGTCAATGGTTATTATATGGAAAAAAATCGGAAGTATTAAGTCTCCGGAGGTATATAAAACCTGGCTCTGCAGAATAGTAATAAATAAATGCTATGATGAAATGCGCAGGAAGAAAAGGAATCCTGAATATTCGCAGGATGATGCTTCCTGGTCCAGACTCAGCGAAAGAATTGAGGATAACACACAGGATGGATTAAAGAATAGTGAAATTGCTGTTATAATATCAGGATTGACTGAAAGTCTGAGCCCTAAACAAAAAGCTGTTTTTATTCTTTCCGACATAGAGGAAATGACAAGTGATGAGGTAGCAGGAATAACAGGTATGAGCAAACTGACAATCAAGGCAAATCTTTATTATGCAAGGAAGAGTATAAGGACCATGCTTCAGAAATATTTATAATCATGAAAGCTAATGAAGAAAAATACAGGAAGGTAATGGAGGTTCTGAAGAAGTCGGAACCTGTTACCGCTTCTCATGACGAAATCGAGGGAGAGGTAATTAACAGAATAAACTACCTGCCGGAAGAGCATAAAGAGACTTTTTCAATTTTTAGTTTTCTGTTCGGCTGGACTGAAATAGGATGGGTTAGAAGAAGCCTTGTTACCGCTTCACTTTTTCTGGTTGTGATTTTTGTTTATCAGCAATCAGTTATTGTGAAACAGCTAAACTGGCTTAGTACCCAGATTGTCGTAAACAGTGAAAGACCTGTCAGAACAATCAGTTCTGATTTTTCAGGGAAACTGCGATTCCTCAGAATTTCAGGCAGCAGAGTGCCTCAGCAGGGTAGCCCTGTTTCTGAAAAACAGCTAGATATGCTGATGGATGCTCTTGATAAGCTCCAGGCTGACTATGATAACCTTTCAAAAATAATTGAGGAGAACCCTGAGCTGAAAGAGATGATTGAAAAGAAACTCAACGAGAAAAATTACATAAAAGTAAAACTATAAACCATGAACCAAAAGATAATAAAACTGGTAGTTTCCATAATACTTGTCATGATTTTTTCATGCGATGAACCGGAAACTGTTGTTACAAATATCATTCATCCGGATGGTTCGGTGACAAGAAAAATTGAAATGCGAAGGGAAGGAGGCGATTTCGATATAAATAATATTCAGGTCCCTCTTGACAGCACCTGGGTAATTTCGGAATCCCTTGAGATATCCGATAAAGGTGATACCACCTGGGTTAAAATGGCTGAAAAGCTATTCAAAAATACAGATGAACTTAACCTGGCTTATAAAACTGATACAGGATGCAATAGCCATCTGAAAAGACATGCTGAATTTCAGAAGAATTTCCGATGGTTTAACACAATATACAGGTTTTCAGAGACAGTGGAAAAAAAACTGAGATTTGGTTACCCGTTATCTGATTTTATGAATAAGGAAGAATTACTGTGGTATTACAGTCCTGAAAACTACACTGTGTCAAAAATGAACGGACCGGACAGTCTTATTTATAAACCGATATCCGATTCAATTGAAAAAAAAGAAGAAGAATGGTTTTTCAGGTCTCTGGTCGCAGAGTGGGCAGGTGAGTTCAGAGAAAGAACAGGGAAACAGACAGGTGAATCACTATCGGCTGATACTATTAAAAAATGGGAAGACAATTTTATGAGGATGATAAAAACGCATGATAAAGATTTTGACAGCCTCTGGAAATCGGGATTTATATTATCAGAAGTTATAGGCAGCCAGACTGCTGTAACATTTAAAACTGAAGCTGACTCAGCAATTTCTGTTGTGGAAGACAAGATTCTTGCACAATTTGCAGCTTATTCGGTAAAAGCATTTATGCCTGGCAAACTGATTTCTTCAAATGGATTTGCTGATAGCAGCAATACAGTTTTGTGGCCTGTGAGTGATGATTTTTTCCTGACTGAAAATTATGAGATGTGGGCTGAATCAAAAGTGCCAAATATTTGGGCCTGGATAGTATCAGGAGTTTTTGTGGTATTTGTTATCACAGGACTGATTCTTAGAAAAAATAAGGGAGGATGATTTCTCAGCCTCCCAAACCAAACCTTTAAACCTGACTTAAACCTAATAACTATTTTACGTAATCCTTTAACATCAGCATAAGTTTCTGACGTGTGAAGAATATTCTGCTCTTTACTGTTCCTATTTTCAATCCAAGCTCATCTGCTATCTCCTTGTACTTGTATCCGTCGATATGCATTCTGAAGGGAATTCTGAATTCATCACTGAGTGAATCAATGGCTTTTTCAATTTCCGCTTCTGAATAATTCGATTCCGGAGAAATAAATCCTTTATCACCCGGCTGGTTGATATAATAAAGGTCCTGTGTTCCGTCGATTATGGTGTTTTCTTTCACATTCCTTCTGTAATTATTAATGAATGTGTTCTTCATAATTGTGAAAACCCATGCTTTGAGATTTGTGTAATCAACGAATTTATCCTTGTATGTTATGGCTTTAAGATATGTATCCTGAACAAGGTCCTGCGCCGTGTCACGATCTGAAGTGAGACTCATGGCAAACCGGTGAAGATTGCTTTTCATACCGATGAGGCTGCTTGTAAACTCATGTTGTGTCATTGATATATATATTTAATGTTGATACTGTAATTAATTGTTGAAGCAAATCTATACAAAAAAATAAAGATAAACAAATCTTAAAATCATAAAATCTGTTTAATTAATACTTAATTTAAATAAACAAGAATTATAAAGGCCATTAAATCAATTGAATAGAAGCAAAAACAAGTTTGTTTTCTAAATTGCATATAAATTAGATTTTTGCGTTTTGAGCCGATTCCTTTTTATGCGTTAATGCATTTTATTGCTTCAAGTTTTGTATTTTTAAAGAAAAAAATATGGATTTCAGTATTAAGCTCAGCAACGGGATGATTTTAAGTGGCATGGTCCAGAGTCCCGGTGAAAGAGCAAGGGGTATGATTATTCTTGTCCATGGTCTTGGTGAACATATTCAGCGATATTCAAAATGGGCTGAGCTTTTCAGAAATGAAGGGATTGGATTTACTGGAGTTGATATGCCAGGGCATGGCCGATCACCCGGACGCAGAGGTAATGTTTCAGGTTTTGCCATTATTAAGGAGATGATCGATATTCTGCTTAACACTACCAGACAGACTTTCCCGGGTATACCTTTATATATATATGGACAAAGTCTTGGAGGCGGACTTGCACTTAATTACCTGGTCAGAACAAATCCGAAAGTCAACGGAGCAATAATTACATCACCCTGGCTTAAACTTGCTTTTGAACCTCCGAGGGCAAAGCTGGCCCTGGCCTCAGTGCTTAATCATATTATGCCCGGATTTGTTCAGTCTTCAGGACTGAATCCGGATTTTCTTTCACACGATCAGGATGTTGTAACCCGTTATAAAAATGATCCTCTTGTACATGATAAAATATCAGTAAGCCTTTTTAATATAGCTGTTAAGGCTGCAAAATTCACACTGGAGAATTCTTCCGGCCTGAATGTGCGTACACTTTTGCTTCATGGGAGCGATGATAAAATATGTTCACCTGAAGGCAGCAGGGAATTTGCTGCAAAATCAGATAAGGCTGATCTGAAAATATTTGAGGGGGGATACCATGAATTGCACAACGAACCATTCAGAATAGAGGTTTTTAACCATATTATGAAATGGTTAGATAATAAACTATGACTATTCTTCGGATAAGTTTTTGACATGAATTTCCGGACAACCATAACAACAGGTCCACCCCGTAATGTAATAAGCTACAGTGATCAGATAATGCTTATAGGTTCCTGTTTTGCAGCTTATATGGGTGAGCATATAAGGATGTGCAAAATGCCGGTCATGATAAATCCCTCCGGTACAGTCTACAACCCGGTATCTGTATTCAATACAATTGATTCCGTAATATCTGCAAAGGTCACCTCCGTAAACGACCTCTATTGCCACAATAATACCTGGCTTAGTTTCTTTCACTATACCGATTTCACTTCTGACGATCCGGAATTGCTGGTCAGGAAAATAAATGATATAAATCAAAGAGCAGGAGCGTTTTTGAAAAAAGCCGGATTTCTTTTCATAACATTCGGAACTTCACGTGTTTACAGGCACAAAGAAAGCGGCTTGATTGTTTCCAATTGTCACAAGGTTTCGAATTCAGAATTTGACACTGAGTTACTTACAGTTGGAGAAATTGCAGATCAATGGATATCCCTTCTTGACAGGCTTTCCTCCTTTAATCCCGGTCTCAGGATTGTTTTTACTGTAAGTCCAGTAAGGCACTGGAAAGACGGAGCCCATGGCAACCAGGTCAGCAAGTCGGTCTTATTTCTTGCAATTGAGGAATTGCTTAAGCATCAATCGAAACCTGACTATTTTCCGGCTTATGAGTTGCAAATGGATGATCTCCGTGACTACAGATTCTATGCGGATGATATGCTTCATCCCTCTCAGTCTGCAATAGAATATATCTGGGGAAAATTCTCCGATGCTTATTTTGATAAATCAACCAGGGAGCTGCAATCACATATTCTGAAGATAATAAAAGCAATGCATCACCGTATTTCAACAGAATCTGCTTCCGCGAAAAATGCGTTTGCAGAAAGTATGCTCAATCACATCTCAGATATTGAAAAGCGGAATGCAGAGATCGATTTTTACCAGGAAAAAGAGTACTTCAGGAATCTGATTGTCAGGTAATGGAGCTGTTATATACCTGTTCAGGAACAATACAGTTATGTGACAGGACTTGTCTTTAAGCATTACAGGGATAATGGTTTTGATACCTGGGTGTTAAGCCGGAACTATCTTAATAATTCCCAGTATAAATACCTTAATAATGTTGAGGCTGATACAAATAAAACACTTGACTATCTGTCAGGAGAGGGAGAGATAAAGGCCAGGTATGAAAGAACTATTCTTGGGGAAAAGGGACTCAGGATAACATATGGTGCGGGTTATGAATATGCCCATTACAGGAATTCAACTTATCAGTTGTTTTATTCAGGAAGCCCTATTGCCACAGAGATAAACTATGATACAAATCTGAAATTTGGAAAATATAATGCATTTGGCCAGGTGAGCCGTTCATTTCTTGATACCAGGCTTACCATGTCATTTGGACTGAGAACGGATTTCAACTCATATTCAAGTATAATGCTTAATCCTCTAACTCAGATATCACCGAGATTTTCAGCTTCATACGGACTTACTGAAAAGTTAAATCTTAATTTTTCCACAGGAAGATATCACCAGCTTCCTCCGTATACAGCTCTCGGTTATTCAACTCCAAAAGGAGAACTTGTAAACAAAAACAACGATCTGAAGTATATGACTGCTGACCATTTCGTTACAGGACTGGAGTTGCTGCCATCAGAGAATATTCAGTTGACTGTGGAGGCATTTTACAAGAATTATTCCAACTATCCTTTCTCAATCAGAGATTCAGTACCTCTCTCCAGCAAAAGTGCAGATTATGGAATTTTTGGTGATGAAGCACTGGTATCCACTGCAAAGGGACGTGCATATGGTGTTGAGTTCCTCGGACGGATAAAGGAGTTTAAAAATATAAATCTTGTATTCTCATATACTCTTGTAAGAAGCGAGTTTGAAGACCTGGATGGTAAAGTAATCCCATCTTCATGGGATAATAAGCATTTATTCAACCTTACCGGTACCAAAAAACTCAGGCATGACTGGGATATCGGGTTTAAGTGGAGGTTTGTGGGAGGTGCTCCTTATACTCCGTATGATTATGAGAAATCATCATATAAAGTAGCATGGGATATTCAGGGAAGGGCATACCTGGACTATTCAAAATTCAACATTGAAAGGCTGAAAGCATTTCACCAACTCGATCTCCGAGTAGACAAACAGTACTTCTTCACCAACTGGACACTTATGCTTTATGCTGATGTGCAGAATGTTTATAATCATAAAGCTGATCAGCCTGATCTGCTTATCAGAGAGAGCGACAGCAATGGTAATCCTGTAACTGATCCTGCTAATCCGCTTAAATATAGCCTTAAATATCTTGAGAATAAGAGCGGAACTGTTCTTCCTACAGTAGGAATTATTATTGAATTTTAAGACATGTAATCATTCGAATAAACTGTTTTTATCATTCGTGCTGATTTCTGCATTTGCATGTTCAACTTCAACCATGAAATAGAGGTGATAACTCCTGATATGTCAGGATAAGAAAGTACTGACCAGTGAACCAGCGACCTTAATGAAATCTTCCGGACCGGAAATATATATAAGTTTATCTGAAGTTTTACTGACATTGGGTGTTGGAGAATCTGTAAAGATTATCTTCTTAAGCATCAATGATTTTCCAATGTTTCTGAAGTATGTGATTTTCTTTTCTGCAAAATCAAGGGGACCAGAATTTGCAATCAGGTAATCGAATGCCTTGGTTTTGTAAATTTCAACAACTTCAGAGGCAGGAAGTATTCCGCCGATAAATATAACATCCAATCCCAGTTTTTTAAGAACATATTTGTAAAAGAGGAAATTGTTTTCGGAGATATTGTCATATGTATTTATCATAGCTACTGAGGCTGCTGAGCTTTTTGCGGAGGATTTGAGATTAACATCCTCGGTTATTATCAGATATTTTATAGTGTTTCTCACAAATTGCTCCTGTGCCCTGGAAAGACTTCCGGTCTGCCAGAGGATCCTGGCTTTTTCCAGAAGCGGATGAATATAACTGCAGTAAGCCTTTTCCAGTCCGTGAGTTTTAATAAGAGATGTTAAATTTTCCCTGAAAAGGTTTTCATTGAACCTTATTGCTGAAGTAAGAATTTTCCCAGGTTGAAAATCATTTGACTTATCATCATTTTTACTGCTGATTGTCATTACTTTGCGGGTCAGCTCATCCTCATTCAGCCTGGCTATTTTTGATATTTTCAGCCCGTTTCTGTTAAGAAATGATACATTCAGGATTTTTTTGAGTTCCGACTCATTATAAGTCCTTATGTTTGAATCGGTCCTGTCAGGTTCAAGGATGTTGTACCTCTTTTCCCATATCCTTATTGTATGAGCTTTGATACCTGAAAAATTTTCAAGGTCTTTTATTGAAAATACATTTAATCCTTCTTCCATATATTTCAGATTAAAAATTAGGGACATTCAGAATTATAAACAAACAAACAGACAGTTTGTTTAAAAACTGATAAAGAAGTTATAAGGGGATTATTTGCTGAATTGCAGAGGGTTATGTTTAGTCAGTCTCCTCAACCATTATTTTCTTAACTACCCTGGTATCATCAGAAAATATTATTGTTACCAGGTACATCCCTCTTTTTGGATTTTCGAGGAGAATTCTGATAGTTTGCTGATTGCTGTAACGGTTTTTATAAATGTCCTGACCAATGATATTTGTGATCTTGACAAAAGCGATATCCTTTTCGGCTTTTATTGTGAAATTATTTTCTTTAACAGGAACAGGATATATGGTAATATTTGAATTATTACCCTCCCGGGGATATTCCCGGCCTGAAAACGATGAGCTGTAAATGACCGTATCCTTCTGTGAATAGAGGGTAAATGCAGTCATTACAAGGAAGATAAAGAGTAAACCTTTCTTCATAAACAGCTAATTCATCATTTACCAGCAAAAACTGTGCTAAAATTAACAAATTTTGTCAAATTCTTCAAGCATAAGCTTGGCTTTTTCAAGATCTTCGGGAGTATCAATACCTATACTTTCCCATTTAGTTACAGCTGTTCTTATCCTGAAACCATTTTCGATCCACCTGTTTTGTTCAAGCGATTCTGCAATTTCCAGAGGGCTTTTTGGCAATTTTGTTATTATGGAAAGAACAGATGTACGATAAGCATAAAGCCCAAGATGTTTGTAAAACTGATGCTTTTTTACCCAGTCTTCTTTTTCTGCATCTCTGACATAGGGAATAACCGAACGGCTGAAATAGATTGCATCACCTGCCGTGTTGATAATAACCTTAGGCTGGTTTGGATTGAAGATATCCTCCGGGGCTTCAACTTTCCTGATTAATGTTGCCAGATCAACTCCCTCTGAATCAAAACATTCCATAAGGAGCTTTATCTGCTCCGGCCGGATAAATGGTTCATCACCCTGGATATTTATGACAATATCGATGATACTCCCTGTCTCAGCCATGATCAGGGAAGCAGCTTCGGAGCATCTGTCAGTACCGCTGAAATGATCGGGGGATGTCATAACAGCCTTTCCACCAAATGAAATTACAGTGTCGTATATACGTTTATCATCAGTGGCAACATATACAAGATCAAGTGCTTTACAGGCCTGGTCATACACTCTTTGTATCATAGTCCTGTCACCAATGATGGCAAGAGGCTTACCCGGAAATCTCGATGATGCATATCGTGCCGGAATAATGCCGGCAAACTGGTATTTCTTATTTGGCTTCATATTGCTAAAATACTAAAATTGCATTTCCCTATGATTTAAAAAAACGTTAAATTCGCAATTCCAAACTGTTATGATGAGAGATTTGCAAAACATCAAGCAAAGGTTCGGTATAATTGGTAATTATGAAGGACTTAACAGGGCCATTGACATCGCTGCTCAGGTGGCCCCGACAGATCTTTCAGTTCTGATTTCAGGTGAAAGCGGGACAGGGAAGGAGATATTTCCTCAGGTCATACACAGCTATAGTACAAGAAAGCACGGACAATACATAGCAGTTAACTGCGGAGCAATTCCTGAAGGTACAATTGACTCGGAACTTTTTGGACATGAAAAGGGATCCTTCACTGGTGCTACCGAAAGCCGGAAGGGATACTTCGAAGTTGCTGACGGCGGGACTATTTTTCTTGATGAGGTAGCAGAGCTTCCACTTTCAACACAGGTAAGGCTGCTGAGAGTACTTGAAACAGGGGAATTCATGAAGGTTGGATCCTCAAAAGTCCAGAAAACAAATGTCAGGGTAATAGCAGCAAGCAATGTTGATGTGCCAAGGGCCATTGATGAAGGAAGATTCAGGGAGGATCTTTTTTATCGTCTGAACACAGTCCCCATAAGAATTCCTGCACTCAGAGACAGAGGAGAAGATATCTTTCTCCTTTTCAGAAAATTTTCTGTTGATTTTGCTGAAAAGTACAGGATGCCGGCGATCAGGCTTGATTCAGAAGCAAAAAATATGCTTTTAAATTATTCGTGGCCCGGAAATGTAAGGCAGTTGAAGAATATATCAGAACAGATATCGATAATTGAAAGTGAGAGGGAGATAAATGCAGCGACACTGTCGAACTACCTTCCTGAATATGGCGGAGTAAAACTACCTGCTGTTATAAGAAAAGATGATGACAAGTCTTTTGCCTCTGAACGGGAGCTCCTCTACAAGATTCTTTTCGATATGAAAAGCGATATGAATGATCTTAAGAAGCTGGTTTTTGACCTGATACGCAGGGGTGATATAGATCTTCAGGTCACTGAAGCGAACTCCGGTCCCATAAAGAATCTGTTCAGGGACTCAGAAAGGAGTATTCCTGATGAGGCAGATACAGAGGCTGTCCAGCCAGATTTTAAGGTGCATACTGCAAGGAAAAATATACAGGATACCGAAGAGATAATAGAAGAGTCCTTATCTCTTGCCGATAAGGAGGTTGAGATGATAAACAAGGCACTTGAAAAATATAAGGGAAAGAGAAAGCTGGCGGCACAGGAACTTGGCATTTCAGAAAGAACCCTCTACAGGAAAATAAAAGAATATGGAATTGAATCATAAAACCAGATATTACTTTTCTGATAAGATTATTATTTTATCCTTCCTTGCCCTGTTTACTTTTCTGACCGGATGTAAGGTATCTTATTCATTTTCTGGGGCAAGCATATCACCACAGATCAGAACGCTCAGTGTTCAGAACTTTCTGAACAGGGCTGCACTGGTACAGCCCGGACTTGATCAGAGAATCACAGATGAACTGATTGACAAGTGTAAGGCACAGACAAGCCTTGAGATCGTAAGCAACCTTGGAGATGTCAACTTTGAGGGAGAAATCACAGAGTACAAGACAATGCCACTGACAGTAGCGGCAGATGCATATGCGGCTATGAACAGGTTCTCAATTACAGTCAGGGTGAAATACACAAATAGTGTAGATACGGATCTGAGCTTTGACCAGACATTTACACGTTATGAAGACTATGACAGCAATCTGGACCTCAGTGCGGTGGAGCAGGATCTGGTGGAAAAAATAGTGGAACTGATCATTGAGGATATTTTCAATAAGGCATTTGTAAACTGGTAGTCACATATGAACAGAAGTGACTTTCTAAATATGATTGGAGGCAGGTCTCCGGTAAACAAATCCATGCTGGGTGAGGTTTATGAGCTTATTGACATGTTCCCTTATTTTCAGAGTGCCCACATGCTTCTGCTGAAGGGTCTTAAGGATAATGAGGATATTAAGTTTGAAAAGCAACTCCGGAATTCTGCTATACACATCGCTGACCGTGAAGTGCTTTATTATCTGTTGAAGACAGAGAAGCTTCAGGAACCAGTTCAGGTAAATATTACCGCAGATGTTAAATCAGTTAATCCACAGGTTTCAGATTATTCCGCTGATACTCCGGATACTGAACAGACTGTGATCGAGACCGCAAAGAACAGTGATCTTCTGATCTCTGAACTGGAGAAGGATAACGGAAAAGCAATAAATGAAGGGACAGATGAAGTTGATACAAGTGCTGCATCTCACCCAGTCCTTGTTACAGGGAATACTGAAAATGATGAAACCGACAGGGTAGTCCTGATAATGGACGAAAACAGTCAGGGAGAAGAGGAAAACATTTTCTTCATGGATCCGGGCTTTTCATTGCCAGAAAAGGCAGATCTCCTTGAGATAGAAACAGAAGTAAATGGGAATAATTATGATGAAAAAGAGACAAATAGTGTCGAATTGTCATCAGATACAGGTTTGAAGACATCCAGAAAACAACTTCAGAACGAGCTTATTGATAAATTTATAATTTCGAATCCCCGTATTGAACCAGTCAGGGAAAAAAGTAATCAACCTGTTGAAGATCTTTCCAAACCGCATGTAGAAGAAAGGGAGACATTTGTGACTGAAACACTGGCAAGGATATATGTTAATCAGGGCTATTATTCCAAAGCAATTGACATATATGAAAAATTAAGTTTGAAATTTCCGGAAAAAAGCAGTTACTTTGCAGCTCAAATTGAAAAAGTAAAAGAGTATATAAAAAAATAGAGAGATGGGTATTTATATTTTTGTTTCGGTACTTGTTCTGATAGCATGTTTTCTTCAGATACTGGTAGTTCTTGTTCAGAATTCCAAAGGAGGAGGCCTTGCTGCCAATTTTACATCTGCAGGTCAGACAATGGGAATCCGCAAGACAGCAGACTTTCTTGAAAAGTCAACCTGGACTCTTGCAGGAGCAATTCTTATATTATGTGTTGTGGCAACAGCTACCATACCCAGAGGTGCGGAAGGAAGTCGTTCAAGGATTGAAAATCAGATTCAGAATGCGGTTGATCCTAATGCTATTCCTACTTTGCCTACAGCCGTTCCGACACCTTCTTCAACTCCTGCTGCTGATCCGCAGAAGACTGAAAATTAAGACATAATTTAAATTGTCATATTTATAAGTGTCAGTTTGTCATATCTGACACTTTTTTTGCCTTTGGCATGGAATGTGATAAAATTGTGAGTCAGAATTGATGTTTAACTTTAAAACTAAATAGAAATGGCACAAATCAAAGGAAAAATCCTAGCAGGTAAGGTTCTTGTAAAACCTAATGAGGCTGAGGAAAAAACAGCAAGCGGAATTATTATTCCTGATTCAGCAAAGGAAAAACCCCGTCAGGGCAAAGTTATACTTGTCGGAGCTGCAAAAAAGGATGAAGAAATGGAAGTAAAAAAAGGCGACCAGGTTCTTTATGGAAAATATTCAGGTCAGGAACTGACAATTGATGGTGAAGATTATCTTCTTATATCACAGACCGATATTCTGTTTATAGCTTAATCCAATCGAAACAATTAAAAATCAAATAATATGGCAAAAGAGATTAAATTCAATATCGAAGCTCGTGCTCTTCTTAAAGAAGGTGTTGACAAGCTGGCAGATGCAGTAAAAGTAACCCTTGGTCCTAAAGGACGTCACGTGGTTCTTGAGAAAAAATTCGGAGCACCACAGATTACAAAAGATGGTGTTACAGTTGCAAAAGATATCGAACTTGGTGAGGCATATCAGAATATGGGTGCACAGATGGTTAAAGAAGTTGCTTCAAAAACCGGAGACATTGCCGGTGACGGAACAACAACTGCGACTGTTCTTGCACAGGCTATAATAAGTGTTGGCCTCAAGAATATCACAGCCGGTGCAAACCCGATGGATGTTAAAAGAGGAATTGACAAGGCTGTTGAAAAAGTTGTTAAGCATCTTGCCGGACAGGCAAAGGTTGTTGGTGACGATCTTAATAAAATTGAACAGGTTGCCAGGATATCTGCCAATGATGACCAGGAAATTGGAAAGCTTATAGCTGAAGCAATGGGTAAGGTTCACAAGGAAGGCGTTATAACAGTTGAGGAGTCAAAAGGTACCACCACCTCAGTTGAGGTTGTTGAAGGTATGCAGTTTGACCGTGGTTATATCTCAGCCTACTTTGTTACCAACACAGAAAAAATGGAAGCTGACCTTGAGAATCCTTACATTCTTATTTATGACAAGAAAGTTTCAACAATGAAGGACATGCTTCCTGTTCTTGAAGCTACTGCACAGACAGGCCGTCCTCTTCTTATCATTGCTGAAGACGTCGAAGGTGAGGCTCTTGCAACACTTGTTGTTAACCGTTTACGCGGTTCATTAAGGGTTTGTGCTGTTAAAGCTCCCGGCTTCGGCGACAGAAGGAAAGAGATGCTTGAGGATATAGCAATTCTTACAGGCGGTACAGTAATATCCGAAGAAAAAGGTCTCAAGCTTGAACATACTACACTTGACATGCTTGGTAAAGCTGAAAAAGTAACTGTAAGCAAAGAGAATACTACAATAGTTGATGGTGCCGGCGATAAGAACAGTATTAAGGCCCGCGTAGGTCAGATCAGACAGCAGATGTCAACTACAACTTCAGATTACGATAAGGAAAAACTACAGGAGCGCCTGGCAAAACTGGCTGGCGGCGTAGCAGTACTCTATATCGGAGCCGCTTCAGAAGTTGAAATGAAAGAGAAAAAAGATCGCGTTGATGATTCATTGCATGCAACACGTGCAGCCATCGAAGAGGGTATTGTTCCCGGTGGTGGCGTTGCATACATTCGC
The DNA here is from genome assembly GCA_937864815.1 of uncultured Bacteroidota bacterium. Lineage (GTDB taxonomy): Bacteria > Bacteroidota > Bacteroidia > Bacteroidales > VadinHA17 > LD21. The sequence continues at coordinate 37,578 of CALMJY010000331.1, read as the reverse complement.
GCGATAGCAGCTCTTGATAAACTAAAGGGTGATAACGAAGATCAGACAACCGGTATCGAAATAGTAAAACGTGCTATTGAAGAGCCTTTGCGTCAGATCGCAGTTAATGCCGGACAGGAAGGTGCCGTTGTTGTACAGAATGTTAAAGCCGGAAAAGGTGACTATGGTTACAATGCACAGACTGACAATTATGAGAATCTCTATGCTTCAGGAGTTATTGATCCTGCAAAAGTTGCAAGGGTTGCTCTTGAAAATGCAGCTTCAGTAGCCGGTATGTTCCTTACAACAGAGGCTGTTGTTGTTGAAGAAAAAGAAGAGAAACCTGCTATGCCACCCGCTGGAATGGGCGGCGGAATGCCGGGAATGATGTAATATTCAAATAATATCACATACAGATTTTAATGGTGTAAGGTCAGCTGGCTAGCTGACCTTACACTTTTATAACAAGGCATCTATGTTTGTTTAATTTTATATATTTGCACCTGTTTTAAATGTCAGGCATACTGAATGGAAAACATCCGTAATTTCTGCATAATAGCTCATATTGATCATGGCAAGAGTACCCTTGCTGACAGGCTGCTTGAGGCAACAAATACTATTTCCGAGCGGGAATTCCAGGACCAGGTACTTGACGACATGGATCTGGAGCGGGAGAGAGGTATTACAATAAAGAGCCATGCAATACAGATGGAATATACCTATGGGGGAAAGAAATACATACTCAATCTTATTGATACTCCGGGCCATGTGGATTTTTCGTATGAGGTATCGCGTTCTATAGCCGCATGCGAAGGTGCATTGCTCGTTATTGATGCCACGCAGGGAATACAGGCCCAGACAATCTCAAACCTCTACATGGCAATTGATCATAACCTTGCAATTATTCCGGTTCTGAATAAGATGGATTCCCCGGCAGCGATGCCTGAAGAGGTTAAAGACCAGATTGTTGACCTGGTGGGCTGCAAAAGGGAGGATATCATTGAAGCAAGCGCAAGAACCGGAATGGGTGTTGACAAAATCCTTGAGGAGATTGTTAACCTTATACCTCATCCGTCAGGTGATCCTGAAGCTCCCCTTCAGGCCTTAATTTTTGATTCGATCTTTAATTCATTCAGAGGCATAATCGCCTATATTAAAATTGTGAATGGAACAATCAGAAAGGGTGACAAAGTAAAATTTGTGAATACCGATCATGAATACAATGCCGAGGAAATCGGAGTACTGAAGCTTAAGCAGGATCCCCGCAGTATTATGGGTGTTGGTGATGTGGGGTATATTATTACAGGTGTGAAAGTGTCCGCTGAAGTTAAAGTTGGTGATACAATAACCCATGTAAAAAATCCGTGCAGTGAGGCTATTTCAGGATTTGAAGATGTCAAGCCAATGGTTTTTGCAGGTATTTATCCTGTTGACGCGGATGACTATGAGGATCTGCGGACGTCCATTGAAAAGCTTCATCTGAATGATGCTTCTCTCTCATTTGTCCCTGAATCATCAGCAGCCCTTGGTTTCGGATTCAGGTGCGGCTTCCTTGGATTATTGCATATGGAAATAATTCAGGAAAGGCTCGACCGGGAGTTTAATATGGATGTAATTACCACTGTGCCAAACGTTTCGTTTAAAGCCTATACCACAAAGGGAGAAGAAATAGATGTTCATAATCCTTCAGGATTACCGGCAGTAAATTACCTGGAGCGCATTGAGGAACCCTATATAATTGCACAGATAATAACATTATCAGAGTATGTGGGTTCAATAATGACTCTATGTATTGATAAGAGAGGAATTCTGAAGAACCAGATATATCTTACCCGCGACAGGGTTGAGCTTACTTTTGAGATGCCTCTTTCAGAAATTGTTTTTGATTTCTACGATAAGCTTAAAAGTATATCAAAAGGCTATGCATCTTTCGATTATTATTATACCAATTATCAGAAAGCTGACCTCGTGCGACTCGATATTCTTCTGAATGGTGAAATGGTTGATGCCCTTTCCACTCTTATTTACAGGGGCCATGCATATGATTTCGGAAGGAAGATGTGTGAAAAACTGAAAGAGCTTATTCCGCGACAACAGTTTGATATTGCAATTCAGGCTGCTATCGGTGCCAAAATAATTGCACGTGAAACTGTAAAAGCTGTGAGAAAGGATGTTACGGCTAAGTGCTATGGAGGAGATATTACCAGAAAGCGAAAACTGCTTGAGAAACAGAAAAAAGGAAAGAAGCGGATGCGGCAGGTAGGTAATGTAGAAGTTCCTCAACAGGCCTTTCTTGCTGTTCTTAAACTCGATTAACCCGTTCAACTAACCTGAATATAATCCTGTTAAGGAATTTTTCCTGACAGGATTGTTCTTAACAGATCAGCTTGTACCCTTTACCGTGAATATTCAGGATCTTAAGCGACGGATCCTTACCAAGATATTTTCTCAGTCTTGATATATATACATCCATACTTCTTGCATTAAAATAGTTATCATCAATCCAGATGGATTTCAGAGCAAAATTTCTCTCAAGTATCTCATTTCTGTGACGGTAAAGAAGGTCCAGCAGCTCAGATTCCTTTGTTGTAAGTTTTATGTTTTTTCCTTTGTGACCAAGTATCTGTTTGAGGGGATCAAATGAAAAGGTGCCAATTAAATATGGCCCCTCCTTAACACCAGCATTTGTATTACTGGTTCTCCTCAATATTGCTTCAATACGGTAAAGCAGTTCTTCCATCGAAAATGGCTTTGTAATGTAATCATCAGCTCCTGAAATAAACCCTTCAATAATATCTTCCTGCTGATTCTTTGCAGTAAGAAAAATAATCGGGATCTCCTGATTGGAAAGGCGGATCTCCTTGGCCAGAGTTATGCCATCCATCTCGGGCATCATGATATCAAAAATGCAAATATTAAAAGATCCTGATGAAAATGCATCGAGAGCCTGGGTGCCTGTTCTGGCAAGTATAGTATCGAAGTTCTTGGCATTCAGGTAATTCTTGAGCAGGATTCCCAGATTATTATCGTCTTCAGCAAGGAGAATTTTTATGTTACTCATTGGTTTATGTATAAATTATTTTAAAAAATACAACTATCTCGATGTTCATCATTATTTTGTTCCGTTCTGAGGCAGGTATATGACAAATTTTGTCCCTTTATTCAGATTGCTTTCCACCTTAATTTCTCCATTATGTTCTTCAATTATTTTGAGTACATAGCTAAGGCCAAGGCCGAATCCTTTTACATTGTGGACATTTCCGGAAGGGACCCTGTAAAACTTCTCAAATATTCTGTTGAGGTTTTCCTTACTGATGCCAATACCATAATCAGTCACTGAAATTTCAATTCCCTTGCTGTAATTTTGTGTTGCGATAAGGATATCCGGTTTATCCTTTGAATACTTAATTGCATTATCAATAAGATTTGAAATTGCGTTGTTGATATGGACTTCATCAGCAACCACCAGTGCATTAGTTGCCTGAAATTCTTTTTTAATAGTACCATTACAATTCCTTATCTGAAGGTTAAAATTGTTTATTGTCTTATTCAGAAGCGAATGCATGTCAATATCAACCTTGTTAAGCTTCATCCTGACCTTTTCAAAGATAGCCATCTGAAGAACCTTCTCAACCTGATATTTAAGACGGGTACTTTCATCCGATATAATTTTTGCAAGACCTTCAGTATTTTTATCCTTTTCAGGAATTGAATTGTCGGCAAGCATCTGGGAAGCAAGTGAGATTGTTGAAATTGGTGTTTTCAGCTCATGAGTCATATTATTGATAAAATCATTCCTTATCTCAGAGATCTTTTTTTGCCGGAAGATCACAATGAAGGTACCTGTGGACAGAAGAATCAGAAGCAATGTGAATAACATAGAAAAAAAGCCGAGATTTCCGATTTTTGCAAGTTTGTACTGTTGTTCCTGAAGGCAATAGAGAACGATCTGATTCTGGCTTGGAACAGGGTCATTGGGGAAAAGCTGAATAATGAATTTATTTGTTCCGGGTTTGTCGGTGAATCCAGGTGTTTTCCAGATCGTTCCTAGCCGTCCGGACCGAATGGAAAACTCAAAATCAAGGTAGATCTCAACATTATTCAAAGCAGCACGTAACCTTTTTTGTATATCTTCAGGATTTATCCTGTCTCTTATATCAGGAGTATTCCGGAGGACTTTCTCCATCAGATTTTCAAGAAAGATTATTTTGTTGCTTACTCTTCCTTTTATTTCGGAATGCATTACCTGAGGTGATGGTTCATTTATTTCACCGGAGGAATAAGGAGAAATGTTCTCCGATGCTATGAAAATTTTATGTCCTGAGCTTGTTATTGATACTGTTTCATCAGTGGTATTGAGACCGTATTTGTTATCCAGAGTGGCATTTGGATGAAATCCCTGAAGTTTCCTTGCAAAAGGAGAATTAGCCGGAACTATCACGGTAACTGAATCAGATGATGCAGGTTCTATTTCCTCAACTATTGATTCAATAAGTTCTTTTTCTTCGAGGTCGAGGACAACCGATTCCAATGCTTTATTTGCCATGTACCTGAATTGCTGATCGGTAATCGCGATTGCATTTCTTATCCAGGATATTTGAATAAGAATCAGTCCTGAAATAGCCAGAAAAAAGAAGATCGCCAGCAGTACAATGTATTTCCGCTTCATAGGTCTACAAAAGTACTGGTAACTATTTAAATTTCACATTCTTTAACCTTCTTTAACACCTGGATCTGTATTACATAATCCGGACATTATCCACAAGACATTAAAAATAAAATCCTTTAACAAATCATTAAAATGATGTTAATTATCAAGCAATTGGAGTGAAATGTTTTGTTTGTTTGTATTTATGATTTACTTTTGAAAAGTGTTTGGCACAGTATTTGTAAATAATATAACAGAGGTTTTTTTCATAGGTTAGGTTAGTTTTAGGGTTATCAAAAAATGAGAGGCTGACAATCATCATCAGCCTCTCTTCTTTTTTAGATATGTAGTTAGAGGGTATGTTTATTTAAGTGACTGTACTTTGATAATGGGAATGTTCTTTTCCACTGCTAATTTATAGATATGTTTTCTTATCAAGGTTGATTTCTTTCTCTGCAGATAGTTAAGGTCAATAATATAGGAATTCCCGTTGGTAAGATTGAGCTTCACTTTTCGCTGTTTATGAGGCATTACCATTTCCTTGATTTCAATCCATTCATATGAGTGTCTTTTTGGATTCAGTAGTCCATATCTGAATTCAATCTTCCCGTAATCAATAAGGAAGAAAAGGTCTTTTCTTTTAATTGATGCCAGTGCAGCAAACACCGATACAATTAAACAAATACCAAAAGGTGCGGTTGCAAGCACAGGCGGGATACTTGCATGACCGAAAAGAGGTTTTGCTGTGACCACATACATACCGCCAATAAAGAAAAGTCCGGCGAAAACCCACAACAGAATTTTCCGGCCTTTTGTAAATTCCTCTTCCGACAGGTTGAAATACAGTTGTTCCATAATCTACTGTATAATGTATTGTAAATTTTTATCATTTAAGATCGCTGGGTCTATAATAAAAACTGCGTTAACAGCATCAGTTTCTCTGAGAAGAGATGTGACATTTGAATTATGGTCATCACTTCCCGTGTAATGAACCTGGAAGATATAATCGATATTTTTAAGTTTTTTAAGCAGGTATTGTTTCGAGGATCTGTTTGAAATAAGGCTATATTGAATATCAACAGAGTGATTAATATATGAAAATCTGCTGAAACTTATTTCATTGCCTGAGTCATCTGACAGGTTAACAGGTGATATATTTTTAAGTGAAATCCCCATTTTCTTATTCAAAGCCAGTGAAAGCTTATAATCAGGTTCAGCTGAGACTATCCCGTAAAGGAACATTTTATCATTGTTCTCGACATTCAGCTGAATCCGTTTTACTTTTTGTATGCTCTTAATCATTTACAGGCCACAAATGATAAAGTTAAGTAAAAAAAAAGAGATTTTTTTCCTAAATGGAATAATTATCTTTAAGTCTTTTCCAGGCCTGGCTTGCAGCTTCCTGTTCCGCTTCTTTTTTGGAAGAACCCTGACCGACACCCATCTCCTGCCTGTCAATTATCAGAGTGGTTGAGAATACTGATTTTTTCATATTAAAATCATATTCTTCGTTATATGTGAAAATAAGATTTGATTTGTTCTTTTGAACCCATTCAAATACAAGACTCTTATAATCGGTATCGGTACTGATAATTGTTTCCAGGTCGAGGTATTTGTTCAGAATGTTTTTTATAAAGATTTTCTTTGTTTTTTTAAATCCTTTATCAAGAAATACTGATCCGATAAGAGCCTCAAGAGCATCCCCATATAGGTTTTTGGTAGGGTGAATTGAATTTACATTACTTATCAGAATTTTATTAATCCCCATGGAAACAGCAAGCTGATTCAGAATTTCCCTGTTGACTATCCGCGATCTGATCTTGGTCATGAATCCTTCACTGGCATCCGGAAATTTTTCGAAAAGAAAATCTGAAAGGATTGCGCTTAAAACGGCATCACCCAGATATTCAAGTCTTTCATTATTAATTTTATTACCATCTGGTAGAGAGAAAGTTGCCGAACGGTGTATGAATGCAACTTCATAAAGCTTAAGGTTTCCAGGTCTGAACCCGAAAATCTTTTTTAAACGAGAGCTGAACTCATGTTTATCAAGAATGTATGTACCATTTATTCTCCTGCGGAATAATGACACTATATTTCAGCTTTTTTGATGACAACAGAAGCATTGTGTCCGCCAAAACCAAATGTATTGCTGATGGCGTAATTCACCTTTCTGTTCTGTGCCTTATTGAGAGTTAAATTGAGATTCTGATCAATATCGGTATCAGGTACCTTGAAATTGATTGTAGGAGGCACTATATCATACTTAACAGCCATTATAGAGGCGATAGCTTCAATTGCACCGGTTGCTCCGAGAAGGTGACCTGTCATTGATTTTGTCGAGCTGATATTCAGCTTATATGCGTGTTCGCCGAAGACATCGATAATTGCTTTGGTTTCAGAAATATCTCCCAGCGGAGTTGAAGTACCGTGAACATTAATATAATCAACATCTTCCAGCCTTATACCTGCATCCTCAACAGCAAGTTTCATAACATTCCTGGCGCCCAGGCCTTCAGGATGGGGAGCTGTCATATGAAAGGCGTCGGCAGTCAGACCGGTCCCGACAAGTTCAGCATATATTTTTGCTCCTCTGGCTTTAGCGTGCTCATATTCTTCAACAATTAGAGTACCGGATCCTTCGCCAAGGACGAATCCATCACGTGTCTTATCAAATGGGCGTGATGCGGTACTGAATTCTTCATTTCTTGTGGAAAGAGCCTGAAGTGCATTGAAACCTCCTATTCCTGGTTCATTGACACATGCTTCAGATCCACCGGTAATGAATATTTCGGCTTTTCCCCAGCGGATATAGTTTATTGCATCAATGATTGAATTTGTAGAGGAGGCGCATGCTGAAACAGTACCGAAATTTGGTCCCCTGAAGCCATATTTGATAGAAATAACACCTGCGGCGATGTCTCCGATCATCTTGGGAATAAAGAACGGGCTGAAACGAGGCGTTCCATCACCAAGAACATGGCTTTTAATGGCAAGAAAAAAGGTTTCCAGACCTCCAATGCCAGATGCCCAGATCACACCAACCCGGTCCTTATCGACTTTCTCAAGGTTTAGTCCCGAATCGATTATAGCTTCATCTGTGGTGATCATGGCATACTGAGAGTACAAGTCGAGCTTATTAACCTCTTTTCTGTCGAAATACTTTGAGGAGTCGTAATTCTTTAATTCACAGGCGAATTTCGTCTTGAACTTTTCAGTGTTAAAATAGGTGATCATGTTAGCACCGCTAACACCATTCTTTAGTCCTTCCCAATATTCCTGCAAATTATTACCCAGTGGAGTCAATGCTCCAATCCCCGTAACTACAACTCTTCTCATAAATGGATTTTTATAAATGCAAATTACTTTGCATTTTCCTCAATGTACTTTATTGCGTCACCAACAGTGCTTATGGTTTCTGCCTGGTCATCGGGAATTCCGATATTGAATTCTTTCTCGAACTCCATGATCAACTCTACGGTATCAAGAGAGTCTGCACCCAAATCATTAGTAAAACTTGCTTCAGGAGTTACTTCTGCTGCATCAACTCCAAGTTTGTCTACTATAATTTCCTTTACTCTTGTGGCAATGTCCGACATAATTGTAAAATTTAATTAATATTAATTTTTGAACCATGCAAAGAAATATATTTGTACTATATTTTTCAAGAGATTTGATATATTTTTATTTGACATTTAATTTAAGTCAAAGATAATCAGTATTATAATAGCATTTTGATTAATTGTTACATAAATAACACCAATAATATAATTATCACTATATGAAGAATATAGCGATTTTTGCCTCAGGATCCGGGACAAACGCTGAAAATATAATTAAATACTTTTCGACCCAAAAGAGCGCAAAAGTAACTATTGTACTTTCTAACAAGCGTCATGCAATGGTTTTAAACCGTGCTGAGAACTATGGTGTGGAAACTCTTTTTTTCGAACGGCATGATTTTTATGACACACGAAAGATCCTTGATTATCTGATTGAAAAGAGAATTGATTTTATTGTCCTTGCAGGATTCCTCTGGCTGGTACCCGAAAACATAATCGAGAAATATAAAGGAAGGATTATAAATATTCACCCTGCCTTGTTGCCTTCTTATGGCGGAAAAGGCATGTACGGAGAAATTGTTCATAAAGCCGTTATTGAAAATGGTGAAAAGGAATCAGGAATAACCATTCATTATGTAAACAACCATTACGACGAGGGGGATATTATTTTTCAGGCAAAATGCATAGTGGAACCCGGCGATGATCATGAATCGCTGGCTAAAAAAGTACATGCATTGGAGTATGCACATTTCCCGAGGGTAATCGAAGAGCTCCTCAGAAAATTACCGGAGTTTTCCTGATATTTTATTATTACAGATTCTGGGTACTGGGTTCTGGGTTCTGGATAATCTACCCAGCACCCAGCACCCAGCACCTAATCAAATGTCTCCAACAAATCCAGCACCACCGTTTTATTTACTTCAAATCTCGAAAGGTTTTCTTCCGATACCGGCTCAACAGGAGGGGCTTCAACTTTGAGCGGATCAACTGGTGAGCCATTCTTATAAAACCTGAAATCCAGGTGAGGACCTGTTGAAAGTCCGCTGCTTCCAACATAACCTATGACATCACCCTGCTTAACGTATGTGCCTGCTGAAACTCCCTTTCCGAATCTGCTAAGGTGGAGATATGCGGTTGAATAAACGCTGTTATGCTGTATTCTTACCATCAGACCAGATCCGTTCTCCCTGGTGGCTGAAGTAATTCTTCCGTCACCTATTGCATGAACAGGCGTGCCAACCGGGGCTGCATAATCAACTCCATGATGAGGTCTTCTTATTCTAAGTATCGGATGCATCCTTGAAGCTGAGTACCGTGAGCTTATCCTCGAAAATTGGAGGGGTGCTTTTAGAAATGCCTTCCTCAGGCTGTTTCCGTCGATATCAAAAAATGACTCTCTTCCTTCCTGAATAAAAGGGATTGCTGTGATAACGTCACCTGACCAGCAAAACTGTGCACCGAAAATCTTTCCTGTTCCCAGCGATTTATCATCTACAAATAACTCTTCATAAATGACTTTAAATTTGTCTCCCTTCTGGAGTCCGAAAAAATCTACTGTCCAGGCAAATATATCCGATAAATCTATTGCCACAGACGGATGAAGACTGTCGGCCATCATCGCCTCCCACAATGAAGTCTCAATGGTACCTGAAGCATATTTAATTTCACTCTTAATTTCTTTCCTGTAGGGTGTTATGTATATGGAATCATTGAAACCGAACACATAGCAGGTAGTCGGATCGTGCTCATAAACAAGATATCTTGCCCTTGCATTACTGTCCCTGTCGCAGAAAAGAACATATTTATTGCCTGCACGTATTGATCTTACATCGAAAACCGATTTGAAATTTCTGACTGCCTGGTCAATTTCCTGCATCGTAACCCCATGATGAATCAGAATTTCCGAAAGAAAACCATTACGTTTAATCTTACCATGAATAAGATCGAAGGAATCAGATCTGATACCATACATAAAGACCGGTGTTGCAGTATCAGAAGTCGATATAGTTGATGAATCGGTAGTCACAGAAAATTCCTCAGGTTCACTTTTACCTGATGGCTGACAGGCGTAAAGTGTCAAAAACAGAATTGCAGGAAGCAGGATGTGAATTCTGACTGACATCAGCCGGTTAATTCTTAATTACAACATTGACAATCCTGTTCGGAACAACAATAACATTTGAGGGAGTTTTTCCGTCAAGCCATCTGACTGCTCTTTCATCGGCCAGTACTGCGCTGATAATTTCTTCCTTTGTTGCTGAGACCGGAAGAAGAATGCTGAAGCGCGTCTTTCCGTTAAAGGATACAGGATATTCAAAGTTATCTTCCTTCAGATACTCTTCATTAAATGCCGGCCATGGTTCATAGGTAAGTGACCGGGAGTTGCCGAGAAGCTGCCAGATCTCTTCTGCCAGATGGGGAGCATACGGAGCCAGTACCTTAGAAAATGTGAGTGCAGTTTCATATGATACTTTTCCTTTTTTCATGGCCAGATTCAGAAAGATCATCATGGCTGATATGCCTGTATTGAAACGAAGATTCTCAATGTCGCCTTCCACCTTTTTTATAAGGTGATGCAATCCTTTCAGTATTTCAGGATCCTCATTACCGGTAAAAATATTCTCACTGTTTGCGAAGAATCTGAATGTTCTCCCAAGGAAATTGAAAACCCCTTTAACGCCCTTGTCATCCCATGGTTTAGTTACATCGAGGGGACCCATGAACATCTCGTACAATCTTAATGAATCGGCCCCGTATTTTGAAGTGACATCATCAGGATTGACCACATTCTTGAGCGACTTGGACATTTTAGCGACAATTTGCCTGAGTTCAGTTCCGTTTTCACTATGATAGAACTTACCATCACGCTCAAGAACCTGATCGGCAGGTATTTTCATACCGGTCTCTGATTCATAGGCAAATGCAAGTATCATTCCCTGGTTGAAGAGCTTCTGATAAGGTTCATCAGTTGATACAATACCGAGATCGAAAAGGACTTTATGCCAGAATCGGCTGTAAAGCAGGTGAAGTACAGCGTGTTCTGCGCCACCTATATAAAGGTCAACCGGCATCCAGTATTTTTCCTTCACCTTATCAAATATCATTTCATCATTTCCGGGATCAATGAACCGCAGGTAGTACCAGCACGAACCTGCCCACTGAGGCATTGTATTCGTTTCACGTCTTCCCTTACGCCCCTTGCTGTCAGTAACATGCAGCCATTTGTCAGCATTGGCAAGAGGGGATTCACCCGATTCTCCCGGAAGATATTTTTCCAGTTCAGGAAGCTGCAAAGGGAGTTCCTTTTCCTCAAGGAGAGTTATCTCTCCATCCTCCCAGTGAATTACAGGGAATGGTTCTCCCCAGTATCTCTGGCGGCTGAAAAGCCAGTCGCGCAGCTTATAATTTACTTTAGCTTTTCCAAGATTCTTTTTCTCGAGCCAGTCAGTAATCTTTTTTATTCCGGCTTCCTTGTTAAGACCATTAATGTCGATTCCTGTTGAAGTATCGGATGAATTGATATATTTCCCATCTTCAGTCCAGCATTCGTTTCCTTCCAGTATCCTCTTTTTCTGATCATTATCAGTCACATCGGGATCCTGTATGCACAGAATGGGCAGATTGAATTTCTTTGCAAATTCGAAGTCACGGGTGTCATGGGCAGGAACAGCCATAATTGCACCTGTTCCATAGCCGGTAAGAACATAGTCAGCAACCCATATGGGAATGGGTTTGTTATTTACAGGGTTAATGGCATATCTTCCGGTGAATACTCCGGTTTTGTCCTTTGCAAGATCGGTCCTGTCAAGGTCGGATTTAAGTGAGGTGGCCTTTACATATTTTTCCACTTCATCCCTGCATGCATCGGTTGTAATGATTTCAGTAAGCTTGTGTTCGGGAGCAATAACCATGTATGTTGCCCCGAAAAGAGTATCGGGACGTGTGGTAAAGACAGTAAGCTTTGAATCAAGTCCCTGAATGCCGAAATCGACCTCGGCACCGGTTGATCTGCCTATCCAGTTACGCTGCATATCCTTTATGCCTTCAGGCCAGTCAAGATTCTCGAATCCTGTCAGCAGTCTTTCAGCATAATGGTGTATCCTAAGCATCCATTGCCTGAGGTTCTTTTTTTCAACCCTGTTACCGCATTTCTCATGCGATCCGTCATTAAGTACCTCCTCGTTTGCACAAACAATGCGGCAGCTCGGGCACCACCATACCTGTGCATTGTCATAGTAAGCAAGACGGAGTGAATCTACGTATTTAGCTACCTCGTTTTTTCCTAGTTTCTTTATGTTTTCAGGGATCTCCAGGTCAGAAATTGGTCTGCCTTTCTGCAAAGTATTGTCGAACCAGGTATTATAAAGCTGGATGAAGATCCATTGTGTCCACCTGAAGTATTTCGGATCGGTGGTATTTATTTCCCTGTCCCAGTCGTAGCTTAATCCGAGTTCCTTTATCTGTCTTCTGAAAGTATCGCAATTATTCCTTGTTGTGATTGAAGGGTGGGTTCCGGTCTGGATTGCATATTGTTCTGCGGGAAGACCGAATGCATCCCAGCCCATAGGGTGGAGAACATTGAATCCTTTCATCCTTTTGTAGCGGCTGTAGATATCGGTGGCGGTATAACCCTCGGGATGTCCCACATGCAGACCTGCGCCTGAGGGGTAGGGGAACATATCGAGGACATAGCATTTTTTTGGATTGGTTAAGTCGTCGGGAGTTTTAAAGGTTTTGTTGTTCTCCCAGTATTTCTGCCATTTTTTCTCGATCTGTTGAAAATTATAATCCATTTTGTGTTTAAGCTTGAGGTGTTATCAAAATTATCAGTCTGCGAAAATAGGAAATATTTATTATAATTCATTTTAACCACAGAGGGCACAGAGACGCATCCTGCAAACATTCCTGAGAAACCGGGTTCACAGAGGGCTCAGAGATAATTTAATTATACTACTTTGTGTCCTCAGTGTAATATCTCCGTGATCTCTGTGGTTAAAACTTCGGAGGCCAAACAGTAAAGTAAATCGAGATAATATTCCGGAATTTGCTAAACCCGGCTTTTCATTATACTTTTGCGGTATTGACAGGTCCCGTAGTTCAATGGATAGAATGACAGATTCCGGTTCTGTTGGTTGGGCGTTCGAGTCGCCCCGGGATCACAGGCAGGGACACGCCATGGCGTGTCCCTATAATATTTAATAATTCAGGATAAGTGATTTCTGCCGTACCTCCGGTATAAGTTCTTCTCCTGATAACCTGAAGTCATCCGGATTTTCAGGCGGAATAATAAATACCTGTGATCCGGGTTTAAGGCCTTTTTCGACAATTACAAACTTCTCATTCGATTTGCCAAGGACCACGATCTGCTTTGTGTGATTTTTAAGATAGACAAACGGAATACTGTCTGTACCTGCATTTACGCACTCAGTGGGTATTGAAATTACGTCAGCAAAAGTTTCGATTATAATCTTATTGGAAGTTGTCATTGATGGACGAAGTGCAGGATCAGAACCGTCGACTTTAATAAGAACCTCGAACATTTTTGCATCGGAGTTGGGAAGCTGTTCTCCAATATTGGCAATGCTGAAAACTGAACCCGTGAAGGATTTTTCAGGAAAGGCATCAACGGAAATCCGGACATTCTGATTTTTCATTATACGGGCTATCTCAATCTCATTCACATACATTTTGGATAACATCGAAGAGAGATCAGGCAATGTTGCGATTGTAAGATCCCATGGATTGATGTTTGAACCGGCTTTTCTTTTGGTGCCGTTTCTTTCTCTCTTGTATATGACCATCCCGTTTGCAGGAGCCTTTACAGTGAACTGTGCCAGGTAATCTTCGAGATCATTTACAGTTGTTTCTCCCACTGAAACATGAAGCTTCTGGTTGTTAATTTCAGCCGTGACCTGCGCCACCCTCAGGGCATAAGCCTTTATTTTCTGCTCCAGAGTCCTTCTCTGTTTATCGAGATCAATCTGTGCTTTACGTATTGTTGCAGGAGGCTCAAATTTTGACTGTTCAAGTGTGATGGCAGCCTCTTCAACAGTATATGTCTGGTTTTTGATCTCGTCCCTGAGGTTAGTAAGGACAACTGCTGAATCAAGCAGCTTCATCTCAAGGGTTTCAACCTCTTTTTTTAGTTTTTCCCTTTCATCCTTAAGACTGTTATCGAATTGGGAGCGGTCGAGCTGAGCTATATAATCACCTTCCTTTACAATAGTTCCCTCAGCGACTATATCCTGAATCTTAAGGTCCATAAAACGCATGTTATTATGTCCTCCTCCCCGGTCTCCCATTGTTCTTCCCTGTGCCATCTGTGGACCTTTTATCTCGATGGACTTTTCTGCAATAAGTTCACCTGAATTGGAAACAGAGATCTCAAAAAGATCTTTTTCAGCTTCTGCATACACTACCACTTTCCCCCTTGATGAACTTATTTTGTTGAAGGCAATGAGTGCTGCAACTGCAACAACAATACCTGCAGTTACTGATATTCTTTTCAGTACTTTTTCCCTGTTTTTCATGTTAAGACTGTTGTTAATTCCTTAAAATCTCAATCATTTCCAGAATAGCTTCAGTGTCAACAGAATCCCTCACCGGAGAAAGTCCAAGCAGAGGCCTGACACTGTTAAGATCGTCACCTGTCACAAAATCCTTTCCTACTTTAATATAATACAGCAAGGCTGATTTAAGTGTATTGGACTTGACCCTGAAAGAGTAACGACTGCCCCGTGCCGGAAAGATATGAACAAATCTTGAATTATGGTTGTGATACTTCAGAGTCCATTCCGATCCATCTGACAAATGAATAATTTTGAATTCATTCATTTTTGTGCCCGTCCAGTCTGAAAATGATAACCTTTCAGAAAGGTTTTTCTCAAAGAGGAAATCGAGGACCTCCCTGCAGATTTTATTTATCGGAAGCTTGCCATTATAGACATCCATAACAGATGTTCCAAGGTGCTTAAGTTCTTTTACAAGATCATTGTCAGCGGTTTTTCTGCCGGCTTCAGACCGGATACCGACAAAATCCTTAATAAATCCAAGATGATGTTTCAGAGGATTAAATAATATCGGTTCAGGTATCTGATTATCAGCAATCATGTTACAAAGATACCACAAACAGAAATCTCTGGGGAAAGAATCTTCTTTAAGAAATGTTAAAATATCCGGAATCGATTATCTTTAAATCGGATTGTAAAACATAAAAATAACCAGATGGCTTCCTCTTCTAAACTAAATTTTCATAAGACAATCAATCATAAGCAGCCCGACAGGGTTGTTGTAGATTTCGGATCAACAGCAGTTACCGGCATACATGTTCTTATTGTGGAAAAGCTACGTGAGTACTACGGTCTGGAAAAACGTCCGGTAAAGGTAATTGAACCTTACCAGATGCTGGGTGAGATCGACACCGAACTTGTTAAGGCTATGGATCTGGATGTGGTTGGATTATACGGGCATAAAAACATGTTCGGCATAGCAAATGAGAACTGGAAAGTACACAAAACCCTGTGGGGACAGGAAGTACTTTTTCCCGGAGATTTCAACTATAAGTATAATGACAACGGAGATATCCTGATCTATGCTGAAGGTGATACATCATATCCCCCGACAGCGATGATGCCAAAATCAGGATATTTTTTCGATGCCCTGAACAGGCAGAAACCTATTGATGATTCAACGCTTAAAGTGGAAGATAACCTTGAAGAGTTTGGATACATAACCGATAGTGACCTTCAGTATTGGAAGAAACAGGCTGAGGGAGCTGACAGTGAAAACAAGGCAGTTGTCGCCTCACTTGGAGGAACAGCACTTGGCGATATTGCCCTCGTACCAGCCATGCAACTAAAAGATCCTAAGGGTATAAGAGGAGTTGAAGAGTGGTACATATCAACACTTATGAGGGAGGATTTTGTGAAGGAACTCTATGAGCGGCAGACAGATATAGCAATTGAAAACCTCCGAAAGTATAATGAAGTGATTGGCGACAAGCTTGATGTTGTATTTACCTGCGGCACCGATTTCGGGACACAGAATTCAACTTTTTGCTCCAATGAAACATTCGACAGAGTCTGGCTGCCCTATTACCGCAAGGTAAACGACTGGATTCATGAAAATACCAGGTGGAAGACCTTCAAGCACTCGTGCGGGGCGGTTGAGACCCTTTTGAATAATTTCATCGAGGCAGGTTTCGATATAATAAATCCGGTTCAGATAAATGCAACTGGCATGGATCCGCTTGTTCTTAAGAAAAAATACGGTGACAAACTTGTTTTTTGGGGAGGAGGTGTTGATACACAGGGGGCTTTTGCCTTCGGAACTCCCCACCAGGTAAAGGAACAGGTCAAAAGGCAGTGTGAAATACTTAACAATAACGGTGGCTTTGTTTTTAATACTGTTCATAACGTTCAGGCAAATGTTCCTTTTGAAAATGTTGTAGCGATGCTTGAAGCTCTTAGAGAGATGAGGTGACGATGAGACCGGGAGATGGGGAGAATGGGAGACAAAGGGCTACGAAGTATTGGGCTTTGAGTTCCCCTCCTTTTAAAGCTAATTTTTAATTACATCTGCAAATAAGCTAAATGCTGATTGAAGAAGGAGATCCCTCGCTTCGCTTCTTTCCCTCACATTTTACAATAAAAGAACCTGTCATCCCGATCCGCTTCAGCGGGAGAGGGATCTCCTTCTTATAATGAAAAAATATATAAATAATATGTGACTAAAGATTAGCTTTTGAAGGAGAGCGTGCCCCGCTTAGGTGGGGGGAAACTTATAATACTACTTCAATTCAGTTTATAATTTCCTTAAGTTGACGGCTATGGGGTAAGGGTAGGTTTTAAGTAGAGACAAAAGAACAGTACCATCTTAAAAGAATATATTTAAAGAGTCTCTTAATATCAGTCAGCTATCAGATAAGCTCTGACAGAATTTTTTACCCCGGTTCTTGATTTGAATTCGACATTTAAGGTGAATTTTTCTCCGGGAGCACACTGTAATTCGAAGAGGAACGGAGGAGCTGTAATTTCTTTAACAGGATCAAAATCACGGAAAAAGGTCACAGAAGCAATCTGCCCGGGATTATCTGCAAAAGGTTCAATTAAGAATGTTTCATTGCTCCTGATGTGAAAAAGTGAATCCAGCCGTTTTCCCAGGAACATAAAATCTGCCACATCATTCAGAAGAGAGAAAGTGCGGTTGTTATCCTTGCCATGTGAGATTCTTATTTGGGGATTTTGGATAACCAAAGTATCCTTATCTTCAGGTATCCTGTGTATAATCATACTGCTGATCCTTTCTGTTTCAGCTCTTCCTGTTCCCTTTCTGGTACGTTTTAAAGTCAGCAATTGACGTCCTTGCGGAAGTGAGAGTATTTCACTGACCGATGAGTTCTTTCCAGATATTTTTAATGATGCCGTATCATATTTTGTGAAAACGATGAACTCACTCCCCGGGTTTACTGACTCAGCATTGTATCCAATCTCTACGCTGTAAGTCCCTTTTTCTGAAATGTTTATGTCGTAGCTGATATAGCTGCCAGGTTCTTTCAGATTATCTATTGAAAATAAGGTCTTTTCAATATTAAGATCATTTGAAAATAAATCAACATAAGCATCCAAATTTACAGGAGAGCCCCTTTCTTCCCATTTTCCAGGTTCATATATTCCCTGATCGTAAGCTCTTCCTCCTCTGAGTATTGATTCAAACCAGTTTTCAGTTTCTTTTCTAAGTGAACTAGTCAGTTCAGGATTAGCTGATGCAATATTGGTTTTTTCCAGAGGATCCTTTTCCAGGTCATATAACTCACAATAAACAGAATCTTTCCCGTAATGAAACATATCAAACCTGATCAGCTTGTAGTTTCTGTGTTGGACTGAAATCTGCCTTACCCTGGGATGATCAATATTGATTTTGCCCCTGGGTATCTGATAAAAATTTGTATTATCAAAATAATACCTGTTATCCCAGTCTCTTATCCTTTTTCCCTTCAGTAAAGGCCAGAGACTTTTACCTGAAAGGGGAAGGTTATTTTCAGGAATCTTTATATTGCATGCGTCAAGAATTGTTGGAAAAATATCGATGATCCCTGATAATTCATTGAATTTCTTTCCCCGGGGGATCGTATTTTTCCACATAATATAAAACGGGGTTAACTCTCCGCCCTCATAGATTGAAGCCTTTCCTCCCCTGTGAAGCGTTTTCCATGCCCTCGACCTTTCAGCCTGTTCACTTTCGTTCATCCTGCGGTTTGAATAGGACAGATCGAAGCCGGGAGCAGGTCCGTCATCAGACATGAACATGATGATGGTTTTTTCCTCAAGGCCGTTTTTTTCAACTGCATCGAGAACTTTGCCAATGTTGTTGTCAAAAAGCTCTATCATTCCATATAGCCTTGATACATGATCACTGTAGCCCTTTGCCTTATATTTTTCGAATAAAGCTGCAGGACAGTTAAACGGTTCGTGGACAGACTGTACGGGGACATAGGCAAAAAAGGGCTTGTCCCTGTTCCTTTCAATGAATTTTACCACCTCGTTTCCCAGTACATCTTCAACAGGCCCATCGGTATTAACAATCTTATTATTGAATATCAGTTTGTTGTCGAGGAAATTGTAAAGTACCGGATGTATCCCTGTATCAAAACCCCGGCTCCAGGAGAAATACGAGTAAGTCTTGCCACTGTGCCATTTCCCGAAAGCCCCTGTGGCATAGCCTTCTTTTTTAAGGACATCCGCAATTGTTGTTTCATCTTTTCTGATAAAGTCCCTGCCATCATGTACATCCCATACCCCTGTTTCAAGGTGATACCGTCCTGTCAGCAATGATGCTCTTGTGGGGGCAGAAGCTCCTGCGCTCTGGTAAAACCTCGTGAAGCTGGAACCTCCCCGGGCAATCCTGTCGATGTTCGGAGTTTGTATCTGGCTGTTTCCTTCGAAGCTGATATCACCATAGCCGAAATCATCTATAAGAAAAAGTATGACATTGGGTTTTACACCTTTAGCATCATCCCTGTCATGACTTATATTACATGATGTGATTGCCGGTGAAACCATGCATAGAAGCGGAAGGAGATTCTTATTCATAAGGACTTTTTATTCGATGAATTCCGGAACAATCTGGCCGAAATTCAATATTTTTGATTAATATCAGCCAAATTAATAAAAGAATACAGAAAAAACCAAAGCCGGCTATTTATGAAAAAATACTTTTACATCCTCTTAATTATTTGTGCCTGTTCCGGCAAGGAAAAGAATATAAATATTGAATTCTCACTGGCAGGAGAATGGAAATTCCGTATTGATTCCCTCGATCAGGGGATTAATGAAAAATGGTATGAAGCAGATATGAATGAGACAGTTAAGCTGCCGGGTTCCATGGCTGAAAACGGTAAAGGTTATGATGTGTCACTTTCAACCAACTGGACAGGAGATATTGTCGACAGGTCATTTTTCAATGATAATAAATATGAGAAATACCGGCAGCCCGGGAACTTTAAAGTTCCATTCTGGCTTCAGCCCGTAAAGTACTACAGGGGAGTTGCCTGGTATCAGAAAGAATTTGAATTACCTCAGGAGTTTGCTGCTCAGAGAGTTTTCCTTTACCTGGAAAGGCCACACTGGGAGACTACAGTTTTTGTAAACGGGAAGGAAGCAGGCAGGCAGAACAGTCTTGCCGTTGCACATCAGTATGATATAACTGATTTCTTCGCTGCCGGTAAAAACAGGATTAGTATCAGGGTAAATAATGATATGGTGGTTCCTGTGGGCGTAAATTCCCATAGTGTAAGCGATCATACACAGTCGAACTGGAACGGTATTGCCGGAGACATAAGCCTCAGAGCCCTGCCTTCAGTGTATATCGATGATGTGGCAATTTACCCTGACATAAAGAATAATAAGGCAAAGGTTTTAGTTGAGGTAAGGAATAAATCAGGGAATGGGTTTAATGGAAGGATCGTTCTGAAAGCTAATAGTCAGAATGATGTTAAGGTGAAGGCAAAAAGTGTATCAGCTGTATCAGATTCCGAATTGTTTCAGCTGGTTATTGATTATCCCATGGGAAAGAAATTTAAGACATGGGATGAATTTTCCCCGGTCCTCTACACTTTGGAAGCCAGCCTGCGAGATCATGAAGGGAGAGTTTTACAGGCACATAAAAGTAACTTCGGAATGCGTGAGTTCAAAGCATCAGGGACCCGTTTTGAAATAAACGGTCATCCGGTTTTCCTGAGGGGAACTCTTGAGTGCTGTATTTTCCCTTTGACAGGCTATCCTCCAACCGATGAAGAATCGTGGAAGAGGGTGCTGAAGACCTGCAGGGATTATGGCCTGAATACAATCAGGTTTCATTCCTGGTGTCCGCCTGAAGCAGCTTTTGCTGCTGCTGATAAGCTGGGTATGTACTTCCATATAGAATGTTCATCATGGGCCAACCAGGGTACTCAGCTTGGAGAAGGAGGCATTATTGACGATTATATTTACAGGGAAGGAGACAGGATTCTCAAAGCCTACGGCAATCATCCTTCATTCTGCATGCTTGCTTACGGAAATGAACCTGCCGGTAATAAACAGAGTGAATATCTGGGCAGACTTATTGATTACTGGAAAGCAAAAGACAACAGGCATCTTTACACCTCAGCTGCAGGCTGGCCTTTCATTCCTGAAAATGAGTATAACCTCGCTCCTCAGCCGAGAATTCAGGTCTGGGGAGGAGGTTTAAAAAGTATAATCAACCGTGAGGCTCCGCAGACTATGTATGATTTCAGGGATATTATCTCCAGGTACACTATTCCGGTTGTAAGTCATGAGATAGGGCAGTGGTGCGTTTATCCGGATTTTAAGGAAATTGATAAGTACACCGGAGTTCTTAAGGCAAGGAATTTCGAGATTTTCCGGGAATCACTTCAGGAAAACGGAATGGGTGATCAGGCTGAAGATTTCCTGATGGCATCCGGCAAACTGCAGGCTTTATGTTATAAGGCAGATATTGAGGCAGCACTGAGAACACCGGGATTTGCCGGATTCCATCTGCTGCAGCTTCATGATTTCCCGGGACAGGGAACAGCACTGGTGGGGATACTCAACCCGTTTTTTGAATCAAAAGGGTATATATCTCCTGAAGAGTTCAGAATGTTCTGCAATTCTGTCGTTCCCCTGGCCAGGATTGAAAAGCATGTTTATAAAAACAATGAATCGCTGAGCGGAAAGGTTGAAATAGCCAACTTCGGGGCAACTGAAATCAAAAACAGTGTTGTTGCATGCAGACTTATCGGCAGCAAAAATGACACTATTGCAACACACTTGATGGATAAGTCTTCTTTCGGAATCGGAAATTGTATTCCGGCAGGATCATTCTCATTCAGTCTTCAAAAAATCACTGAACCTTGTAAACTGAGATTAGATGTTTCAATTGAGAATACACAATATCATAACAGCTGGGATATCTGGGTATATCCTGCAGATCAGAAGACAGAACCGGGCGCGGTACTGATAACCGACAGGCTTGATGCATCAGCAGAGTCTGTACTTAAAAAGGGAGGATCGGTATTGTATCTTCCTTACGGGAAAGTTGCAAAAGGAAAAGGAGCTGAGATCGCTATTGGTTTTTCCAGCATATTCTGGAACACAGCCTGGACCAATAACCAGCCTCCTCATACGCTTGGTATTCTTTGTGATCCTGATAACCCTGCATTTAAAAATTTCCCCACAGATTTCCACAGCAACTGGCAGTGGTGGGATCCTGTTTCACATTCACAGGCAATGGTAATAGATGATCTTCCCGGAGAACTAAGACCAATAATTCAACCTGTTGACGACTGGTTTAGAAACAGGAAACTTGCACTTGCCTTCGAGGTAAAAACTAGCGGAGGCAAGCTGATGGTTTGCAGCATAGATATGAAAAATCTTAATGATGATCGTCTGGTTACAAAACAACTGATGTCATCGATGTTGAATTATATGAATTCAGAGTCTTTTAATCCTGAAGCAGAGGTTAATATAGCTAAGATCAGAGATTTATTCAGTCGTAACTGATCTGCTAAGGTTTTATGCATGTACAAGATTTATTTTTTTCCCAACAGATGTAAGGTTTTCAAGCACCATTTCCTCAGTGTACATGCCGGCAACCACAGCTGAGAGATCCTGATTCTGAAGAGCCCAGAGGAATGCCTTGACCTGTAGTTTCATCTCATCAGGGATTATGTGATTAAGCTTGTCAACCCTCCACTGAGGAACAGGCACCTGTACAGGGTCATAAGGAGTTGCAACAGCCATTGCTGCCTTCATTGCGATAAGACCAATGCCTTTATCCTTTGCCTTTCTGAGCAGGGGGTCGAGGAAAGCATGGTTAATAACGTTATATGCCAGCAGTATCACATCAAAATAATCCAGTTCAAAAGCAGTATTCATCAGGGCTTCCATTCCGTGATGCGTTGAGAAGCCCAGGTGCTTTACCTTGCCCTGTTTCTTCAGTTCCCTGAATGTTTCAATAATTACAGGACAACTTATCTCCTCAGGAGTTGCTGCTGCATGCGGGCAATGAAGAACATCAAAGTATTCAGTACCGACTCTCTTGAGTGATTCTTCAACACTGGTGATAATTACTTTTTTCAGTTCAGGGCTGGATTCAACCCTTTCACCATATTTATCCATCATGGCATTGCTAAGGAAAGCACCGTCGAGCTGGTTTCTTTGCCCAGGCCAGTAGACCATAAAGTATTCTGATCTCTCAATTCCGCATTCCAGCCGGCTCCTGTTAGCTTTGTTCTGTATTTCCTCTTTTGCAGAGTCATTTAGTTTATCGAATATCTCTTTATAAAGCCTGTTTCTGGTAGTATAAAAAGGAGTAACCTTAGTTGCAATGAAAACCTTATCTCTTTTTGAGGAAGTGTTAAATACTTTTGCAAGAGTTTCTTCTGCAAGCCCCCTGTTGTAAGCCGGAGCGGTATCAAAATAATTTATCCCCTTCTCAAATGCAATTTCCACTGGACGGGTATTTTCAGGAGAATTTCTCTCTGTACCGTAAACAAGTTCTGAAATCATAAGGCCTGTTCTTCCAAGCTGCCGGTAAACCATACCTTCCTGTTTATTCCTCCATTCCTGTTTGGCAGGAAAAGCAGATTTTACGGAATGCATACCATTGAAGTCAGAACCATTAAGATTAAAAAGTGGTGCCGATAGTGCCGCCAATGAGCTTTTCTGCAAAAAACTTCTTCTGCTTAATGCCTGTGATTTTTTCTTTTCCATGGGCTCTGTTTTGTAGATAATTGTCTTGTTAAAATTAAGATAATATTTCCTTATATTTAACGGGATTAACTTAATATGACAGAAACTATGGGTAAAAAGCGCTTAATTATATTTACCACCCTCCTGATACTTTTTTCCGGAATTATCAACGGGCAGATATATGAGTGGAGGGGGCCTGACCGGAACGGAATAATACCTGAGACAGGTTTGCTGAAAGCGTGGCCTGAAAAGGGCCCTGAAATGATATGGTCTTACCAGGGATTGGGAGAAGGACACACAAGCATAGGTCCGGGGAAAGACAGGTTTTTTATCACAGGTCTTGAAAACAAGACAGGGTTCCTCTTTGCATTTGATTATAACGGTAACCTTATCTGGAAAAAGCCTTATGGTCCTGAATGGGATGAGAACTATGCCGGACCCAGATCCACCCCGCTTGTTATTGACGACCTGGTATATTTCCAGAGCGGGCATGGAGTGATATATTGCATTAATGCCGGTTCTGGCGAAAAAGTCTGGACATTGGACATGCAGAATCGCTTTGGCGCAAGAAAAGTAACATGGGGACTGGTTGAAAACATGCTCATTGAAGGTGACAGGATCTTCTGCACCCCGGGAGGGATCAAGGACAATGTGGCCTGCCTGAACAGGTTTACAGGTGAAACAATATGGACAAGTCCTGGGAACCTGAAACCCTCTGCTTACTGCTCTTCAATTTATGTACGGCACAGGAATGCCGAGCTCATTGTTACAATGACTGATGGCTCAATAATCGGGGTTGATGCAAAAACAGGCCAGTTTTACTGGGATGTAAACCAGAACCAGACTTATAAGATCCATGCAAACGTTCCATTGTATTCAAACGGAATAGTTTACTGTGCCAGTGAGAATGAAACCAGCAATAACGGCCTTGTTGCCTTAAAGCTATCCGATGACGGAAAAAAGGTAACCCAGCTCTGGAGGAACATGGATTTCAAAAACCTCATGGAAGGCTTTATACTGAGGGATGGTCTTATCTATGGTTCTGTTTATAATTCAAATAAATGGATGTGTGTTGATATTACCGATGGCAAAACACTTCATTCGTTCACTGATTTCGGTGACGGAAGCATCCTTCTTGCCGACGGGTTTTTCTATTGTTACAGTAAGAAAGGGGAGATGGCTCTTATGAGTGCTGACAGGAATGCCTTTAAGGCGATCAGCAGGTTCAGGATTCCTTTGGGAGAAGGACCGCATTTCTCGCACCCTGTGATTTACAAGGGAAGACTGTATGTGAGGCATGGGAGTGCGTTGATGGTGTATAAGATAAAGGCGTAAGGCGGAAGGCGTAAGGGTGCAGGGCCAGAAGGCTCTATTCCCCCTTTGAAGGGGGTAAGGGGGATGTTTTTCAGGTATAATATATCAGATTAGTATTCTTAAAATGAACAATATGACCAGGTTACCAATCTTTTTCTTTATAGCCCTGATCCTTATCGGCTGCAGTAATGATAAATCAGGTACTGACCAATTTTCCTCTTTCGACAGGGCAAAGCTTCACCCGATAGAAATGAACAAGCCGGCAATTGGTTTTTTTGATGGTGCATTGCTTGGCAATGGTGGTATGGGAGCTGTAGTCACAACAAGACCTGATGCAATCGTAATTTATTTCGGACATAATAATGTCTGGGATATACGTGTGGCTGAGGATAACAGGGAAAAGATTAAAACCTTTGACTATGTATTTAATAAGGTTAAATCAATACCCGATACACTTGCACTTCTTACCGATGACCCCTGGTATGCCGAATACAGCACCATGGCAGCTGAGAATTACAGGAAACCATATCCCCGTCCGTTTCCATGCGGATCAGTATTGTTGGGATTTGATCTGAGGAATGCAGAAATGCTTGGTCATAAGCTCGATATATCTAACGGTATGTGTGAGGTTTATCTTCTGACCAATGAAAAGAAACATATAGTACTTCAGGTCTTTGCTGATATGGTTGATGATAAATTATGGATGAGACTTGTCGATGAAACCGGATCCCCGGCAGCCAGCGTATTTGACAGGGTACATGTTATGCCTGATCCGTCAACACCGAATGAATTTCCGGCATATGGAATTACTGAGGACCTTTCCCGAGGAACACTTTCATTCAGGCAGATTATGCCATATGAGGAACCAGCTGTATACGACCCGACAAAAGGTCATCCTAAAGATGAAGCATTTTCCCTTTCAGTGAAGGTGAATTCTGAACTTAAAAAGACCTCCAGGATAAACTGGGATGGTAATAATGAAAGCATGGGTAAGCTGGAAGGCTCAATCACGGGAAAGGATAGTTTTGTTGGCTATATAACTCTTGATGAGGATTTAAGCTCCTCCCTGCCGCCGGCACCTGAGAACCTTCAGGATCCTTCCTTTCAGGATTTTGAAGCATCCCGTGAAATGAGCGATGGATTATGGAAGGAATACTGGAATAAATCGGGAGTGGCTCTTGAAGACCAGTTCCTGGAAAAGATATGGTACCACAATCTTTATTTCCTGAATTGTGCTGTAAAAGAGGGTGTTAATACCCCCGGATTGTTTGCCAACTGGAGTTACAACAACATAGGAACTGCATGGCATGGCGATTATCATATGAACTATAATACACAGCAACCCTTCTGGGTGACATTCTCCAGCAATCACCTTGAAAAGAACCTGTCATATGTAAGTCTTATTGAATTTCTGATGGATGTGAGCAGAAGCTGGGCCAGGGAATACTATAAGCTTCCCGGGGCATATTTTCCTCACTCGGCATACCCTGTGGAAATGACCATGAATCCATATCCTGTCCCGCACTGGGGATGGGAAATCTGTGAAACTCCCTGGGCAGTCCAGGGATTGTGGTGGCATTATCTTTATTCCTGCGATAAGGAGTACCTGAAAAACAGGGGCTATGAACCAATTAAGGCAGCAGTTGAATTCCTTGTTGCCTATATGAAGCGACCTGAGGCAAGAGGTCCGCAATGGAATGATAACAAATACCATGTATTTCCGACTATACCACCTGAACTTTATGCACTGAGGCCGGGATTTAAATATAATTTCGACTGCACTGTTGACCTGACTCTTATTAAGTTCATCTTTAAGGCTTTTCAGGAAGCTGTTAATGTCCTTGACCTGAAGGAAAGTGAGGCTTCCCTGCTTGCTGATGTTGTAGATATCCTCGAAAATTACCCTGATTACCCCACTGCTGATTCAGACAAATACGGGAAGGTTATAGTATCAGTACCGGGTGAACATGACCAGGTTGTTTACAATGTTCCAAATGTGCTGATAACAGTTTTTCCCGGAGAGGATCATGGTCTGCATTCAGATCCGGAGACACTTAATCTGGTGAAAAATACTTTCATGAATCAGCAGAATGAAGGAGGAAACGACCTGGTATTCAAAAACCTGCAGGCTGCAAGGATAGGAATGCTTGATCTGGAAAAGTTCAAAAGACAGATATACTATTGTCTGTTGCCAAACGGTACAGCATCTGACCGGGCAATTCAGGTTCACGGCAGGTACAATGACTTTGGGAATTATGGATTCATGGATCACATGGGGGTATGGTTCGAGAACTTTGCACTGCCTGCAGTTATTAATGAATGTATGATGCAAAGCTACAAAGGTGAGATAAGGCTTTTCCCGAACTGGCCTTCTGACAAAGATGCTGAATTTTATAAGCTCAGGGCTGCAGGTGCATTTCTTGTAAGTGCGCAGTTAAGGAATGGTAAAATAGCGAATATCAGGATATTAAGTGAAGCAGGAAATAAGCTCAGGTTAGTAAGCCCTGAAGGTGTAATTGAAAGGGAAACAAAAAAGGGAGAGGAAATTGTACTAAAATCTTTATGATATGAACCGTACAGCAAACTGCCTTGCAAAGCTTGAAAGGATGAAAAAGGCCCTGAATCACCAGGAGCCCGACAGGATCCCGATAAGTGATTTTTTCTGGGGGAGCTTTATACGAAGGTGGCGTGAGGAACTTAAACTGCCTGAAGATGCCAGTCCATATTATTATTACGATCTCGACTGGATAGTGACAACTCCCAATATGGATCCCTTCATACAAGCGTTTGAAACTGTCCGCGAGAATAGTGAAGAGGTGGTTATCAAAACAGGATTTCTGGCAACAATAAGGAAGAGATTTGATTTTCCGATGCCTGAATGGATATCGTTTGACACAACTTCAATTGAAAAGCTGGAGGCCCTTGAGTTTGATGATCCTGCCGATCCCAGGAGGTTCTTTTCTTCGGGCGATAACCAGATTGCAGGTGTCGGAGATGGATTTGAAAGAAATTCTGCTCCCTGGATTGATACGGTAAAGAAACTCAGGCCTGATTTCCCTGTATACGGCAGTATTATTGAATGTTCGGAATGTCTTACAAGACTGATCGGACAGGAGAATTTTCTCTTCTGGATTGGTATGTATCCTCAGAGACTCGGCGCTGTGATAAACAGGATAGGTCAGTTCTATCTCGACGGTACCAGGGCTCAGATAAAAGCAGCCGAAGGGCTTCTCGACGGATTTGTGATATGGGGTGATGTGGCATACAAAAATTCGATGCTCTTCGATCCGGATTACTGGCGTGATTATTTCAGACCATGGGTTAAGGCAATGATAGACGAATGCCACAAAAACAAACTGCCTGTTATCTATCATGGCTGCGGTAATGTTAATGCAATCCTCGGAGATTTTGCCGATATGGGGCTGGATGCGTATAATCCGCTTGAGGTAAAAGCCGAGATGGATGTCATTAAGCTGAAAAGACTCTACAGGAATAAAATAGGATATTGCGGCAACAACGACATAATGATCTGGGAAACAAATGACCTTGAGCTTATAAGGCGTGAAACGCTGAAAAAGCTGAACGCGGCAAAGGGAGGAGGATTCATCTTCCAGTCTGATCATTCTGTATCCGGATCTGTTTCGGGCCGTACATATGATTATATTGTAAAGCTGGTGAGGGAGTACGGTAAGTACCCGCTGAAGCTCGGGGAGTTTGATATTGAAATTTAAGGGCGCACGACGCACGACACACGGCATACGATAATAGATTCTACAAGTAAATGAAAAGAAGAGAATTCCTTAAAACAACATCCGCCGCTGGGGCACTGGCTTTAATAAACTCAGGAGCATTAAAGGCAGAAATGATCAGCGGGCAGAAGGACATCACTTACAACACTCTTCCACTCTGGAAGGGCTTCAATCTCCAGGAGAAATTTACTCACAAACCCGATGAATGGATGGATATTGCACCTGAATGGGGAGCTAAGAATGAACCGTTCAGGGAATCTGATTTTGCCGCTATCCGTGAACTCGGATTTAACTACGTAAGGTTGCCGATGTCATATAAATGCTGGTGTGAGGAGGACGACTGGTATAAGCTGAAGGAGAAGCATCTGAAAGAAATTGATCAGGCAGTTGACTGGGGTAAGCAGTACGGACTTCATGTCTGTATCAATTTCCACAGGTCTCCGGGTTATACAATAAATGATGTAGTATTCAAACCTCAGTATAAAGAGAAAACAAGTATCTGGGATGACGAGGAAACACTGAAAGCATGTGCTTTCCACTGGAAGCATTTTGCGGAGAGATATAAAGGCATACCGAACAGCAGGGTGAGTTTTAATCTTTTTAATGAGCCGACAGGTACCACGGAGGAGAAGCACGATAAAGTAATAAGATACCTTGTTGGGGAAATAAGGAGTATCGATCCTGATAGGCTCATTGCTATTGACGGATATGATTTCAGACCAAGCACCAACCTTGTTGACCTGAAAATAGCCCAGTGTGCCAGAGGTTATACACCTGGTATTGTTACACATTACAAAGCCGCATGGGCATTCTCTCCATTAAATACACCTCCAACCTGGCCGATGAAGGATGACAAAGGGGAACTATGGGACAGGTCAAGACTGATAAAACATTTTCAGCCATGGAAGGATATTGAAGCAAAAGGTATCGGAGTCTATGTAGGTGAATTCGGAGTTTATAACCAGACTCCTCATGATGTCACTCTTGCTTTCCTGAAGAATAACCTGGAGTTATGGAAACAGAACAAATGGGGCTATGCAATGTGGTGCTTCAGGGGATCATTCGGAGTTGCCGACAGTGGCAGGAAGGATGTGAGGTATGAAAACTACAATGGAATGAAACTTGACAGGGAAATGATAGAGTTACTAAAATAAAAGCCACCCTCAAATGAAGAATTGTGTTGTAATTCTTGTGATTTTGGCTTCGTGTACATATTCAAAACAGGATACAGCTGAGGCAGCTCCCTGGGCTGTTACAATAAACATGGCGGAACTCCCAAAGTTCATGCTCGTTGATTATGTTAAGGTTTTCAGCAGTAAAATAAATAGTTTGAAAAGATGAAAAAGATAAGCTTGGTAATTGCCTTAACAACTTGTATCTCAGTGCTTACTTTATCAGGACAATATGAAAAGCCTGGAAAATTCGGACCTGGAGATAAGGTTTATTCAGGAGTAAATATTCACTTTACCACCGGGCATGAGAAAGATCTGGATATGATTGCTGCTGCCGGATTTAAAATAATCAGGATGGATTTTGCCTGGCAGAGTACGGAAAAGGAAAAAGGGGTGTATGACTGGTCAGCTTATGATGAACTGACTGCAAACCTGAATAAACGGGGGATAAGAGCGCTCTATATCCTCGATTATTCCAATTCGCTCTATGAGGAACAAACTGAATCGAAAGATCCGATATCGGGACAAATAACAAAATCGGTAGCCGCACCCAATGATGAAGAGAGCGTTGCAGCCTTTGCAAAATGGGCAGCAGCTTCAGCATTGCACTTCCGCGGGAATAATATTATATGGGAAATATGGAATGAACCTAATATAAATTTCTGGAGACCTGCACCCGATGTTGAGCAATACAATAAACTTGCGGCTGCAACCTGCAAAGCCATCAGGAAAGCTGTTCCGGAGGCCATAATTATAGGGCCCGCTACCTCACAGCTACCTGTGTCGTTCATTGAAGCATTCCTTGCTTCAGGTATTGCAGAATATATTGATGCGGTTAGTGTTCATCCATACAGAAGGTACAACCTGTCACCCGAGACTGTTGCTGAAGATTACAACAGGATACGTGAACTGATCACTAAGTACACTCCTGCAGGCAGATCTGAAATTCCCATTGTTAGCGGTGAATGGGGATACTCTTCTTCCTCCAAAGGCGTTTCTGTTGAGACACAGGCGGCTTATATTGTAAGGATGCAGCTTGCCAACCTGGTATACCGTATCCCTTTTTCGATATGGTATGACTGGAAAAATGACGGACCGGATCCGGATGAGCATGAACACAATTTCGGGACAGTAACAAATGACCTGGCACCAAAACCTGCCTATACTGCGATTAAAAATATGAATGATCAGCTCAGAGACTTCACTCTGGTCCGAAGAGTGGATGTTAGGAGAAGTAATGATTTTGTACTTCTTTTCAGGGATGATAAGGGTAACAAAAAAATTGCCGCATGGACCACTGAAGTTCCTCATACTGTAATTCTTGATGAGTCTGAGCTTAAGAAATATACCGGGATGACGGCAAGAGACTGGGAAGGTAATGAACTGAATGTCGTAACGGACCAGGGAAAAGTTGTTGTTAACCTGGGTCCCTATCCTCAGTACATCTTATTTCCGGGGCGTTGATAATTTAATCGTAGGTATTACCACATTGTATCGGGAAAACTGTCAGGTAATTGATGCAGACAGGGTGAAAATTGGCAATTAGCAGATTGCCCCAAAGGCACTTTTTGCCGTCCAGGCACAAGTTTTATTGAGTATTACGAATTTCGCCAATGGCGGTATTGATTTGAAACTGACCACATCCCACTGTTGAGAGACACGGTTCGAAGTGTGATTTTAAAGTGTTTTTGAAGAAGTTTATAAGGTTAAGAATATTATTTACCTTTGTTAACCCGGGGCAGTGCTTTTCATAGCATTGACCGTGTTAGGTTTAGGGGTATTTAAATATTGTTATCAAGATTATTCACTTAGTTTAATGATAGTATTATTTCCGACCACAAATCCAGTGTTTTTACTTGGAAAGTAGATTGAAAATAAGTGATTTACGGTTCCACTCTCCATTGTCGACCAATTTGATCCACCATCTTTTGTCTTTAAGAGAACACCATCCCACCCTGTTGTGTACCCAACATTCTGAGTAGTAAAACAGATTGAAAATAGACCTTTATCTGATTGATTTACAGTAGTCCAATTTATTCCTCCATCTGTAGTCTTAATAATCACTCCTTTTTCAGTTAGAAGATCTTTTCCCGCTGCAAAACCACTATTTTGATCAACAAAATTCACGGATTCTAGCCAAAGATTGTTTCCATTCAATAAAGTCCAGGTATTACCTGAGTCTAGGGTTTTTAGAATTGCACCGGCCCATCCTACTATATAGCCAACATTCTCATCAACAAAACTAATTGACGTTAAACAATACCTTGTTTCACTACGTACATAGTCCCAGGTTGCTCCACCATTCTCAGTTTTTAAAATTGTTCCCACGTCCCCCACGATGAATCCTCTTTCGGTGCTGAGGAACGTTACTGCATTCAAATTACCATCCCATCGATCGATGTTTATCCAGGTCTTACCTCCGTTGGAGGTTTCCAGAATAGTACCACCATCTCCAACACAAAAACCCTTATTTTCATCCACAAAGAAGACAGAAGATAAGTATCCAGACTCACCAGATGCAGTAGCTGTCCACCATCTTCCTCCGTCAGTTGTTTTATATATTGTATCATAATTACCAACAATCCATCCAGTATTGTTATCTAAAAAGAAGACTGACATTAATCCACCTTTAATATCTTCAGATTTAATTAAGATCTCAGGTAATTCTGGGGATTCATCTTTTTTGCAAGCTGAAAAATGACAGACAATAATTATTGACACCACAATAACAAAAATCTTTTTCAAAATATTTTCGAGTTAAAATTTTGTAATCCAAATATCGATACTCATCCCTTAATCCTACTTTTTATATAAGGATTAAAAATACACATAATTTACCGATTGGGTAGTTATTACGGACTTTATGTAGTCTTTTTTGCACTACTGATTTAATTCGTAATTAATAGTCACCAACACTTCATACTTCCGCCCGGTCAGTCACAATGGCAAAGCGACCGACGCAAGGCTCAAGGAGGAGTTAATTCAGTATGAGGGTAGCCGGAGACTGATGTAGTAATCAACTCATTGGCAGCTCTGTTAACCGGTAAACGGATTGATGGTCATCCATTGAAGTTTTACCCTGTATAAGCCAGTCCCGGAACCGGAACCATCTTTGGGATATCAACAGATCCGAAGTTAAACTCTTTGGGTCCCAGTTGCATGTCAGAGTTCATCATCTCTTCGTATGTCACCTCTTTTCCGGTATAGGCTGAAACTCTTCCCATAATTGCAACGAGGGTAGCGACAGCGGTCTTCTCTATTTCATTTATCACCTTGCCGTTGCGGATGGCCGTAACAAATGTTATCTGCTCCTGAAAGTGAGGCTCAACAATGGAACCTTTTCCGGGATTGCCATCTTTATCCGGTGGGTATTCATATTGCCAGATTATATTTCCTTTTATGTCATAAACAGCGCCGGTACAGTCTGTAGATCCTTTTGTTCCCTGTATCCTGTCTGATACATTAGGTGTACATCCGTTTATCTGACGGCACATACTGTGAAAGTGTATGCCGTTTTCAAATACGAAATCAACACTGAAGTTATCGTACTGATCACCGGTAACCCGCCGCTGCCTTGAGCCAAAACCAGTGGCTTTGACAGGGTGTGTTCCGGTAAACCAGTTCATTAAATCAATGTTATGAACATGCTGCTCTACGATATGGTCGCCTGAGAGCCAGCACCAGTTCACCCAGTCGCGGATCATATACTCCATCTCGCTCCATGCAGGATTGGGATCGCGGTGCCATAACTTTTGCATATTGAAGTAAATATTTCCGCCGACAATTTCACCAATGGCACCCCGGGAAACCTGCTGCCAGTTGGCGGCACGGTCACGCTGATGCCGGTAATGTGTTCCGGGCATAATACAAAGATCCTTGCCCTTAGCCTTTTGTGCAGATGCCATAATTGATCTTACACCAACAGGATCAACAGCTACAGGTTTTTCTGCAAATACATGTTTCCCGGCCTGAATGGCTGCTGCCAGGATCTGAGGCCGGAAGTATGGAGGTGTTGCATCGAGAATAATATCAACATCGGAAGCAATTACCTTTTCGAAGGCATCAAATCCCACAAAACAGTTTTCGATTGCGATTTCCTGACCTTTGGATTTCAGCAGTGTGGCCCTGCAGTTATCCACACGATCCTGAAATGTATCTCCCAGCGCAACAATTTTCAGGTTTGGTCCCGCATCCAGGAAGTTAATAGCTGCGCCTGTCCCGCGACCTCCGCATCCTATGAGTCCTGCTTTGAGAATGGGTCCGTCGGGAGCCCGATCCAACATCAATGGTAATTCCACTCTTTTCTCTGTTTCGCGGGCACAGCCAGTAATTATTGAAGGAACGACTATTCCTGCAATGCCTGCAGTTGCTGTTTTTCCAAGAAAATTGCGCCGGGTAATAATTGATTTTTTCATATCAGGAAGGATTTTTGATTTATTAATTAACAGGTAACTTAAGGTTGTCAAATTTGATGATTATATAAATTTAGTTCTTTCTCCGGATTGACAGGTATCTCCAAATCAAATTGCAACAGTATTTTTTCGGCTATTTATATCATATTATTTATTCTTAATACCAGTAACTGTCTCACTTCAGTTCAGGGTTGATCCTGGAGTT
Source organism: uncultured Bacteroidota bacterium (assembly GCA_937864815.1). Taxonomy (GTDB): domain Bacteria; phylum Bacteroidota; class Bacteroidia; order Bacteroidales; family VadinHA17; genus LD21. Next base: position 3,306 of record CALMJY010000331.1, on the reverse strand, counting down.
AATGTAATGAGGCTGAGATTCAATGAGGATATTAAAGGTCCTTCACCTGTCTGTTCCCTTTAATAGATTTATCAGTATTACCCCGTTAGAACCCCTGGAACCATAAATTGCAGCAGCCGAGCCCTTAAGTACCTCTATTGACCTCACCATCTGGGGATCGATATTCTCTATGGTAGACACCGGAATTCCATCAACAACAAGCAAAGGTTCAGTACTCAGATTGACCGAGGTGGTACCTCTTATCATAATGCTCGTTCCATTAACCATAACACCAGGAACCCTTCCCCGGATCATTTCATAAATATTATTATAGCCCGAATACTGTAATTTTGTCCCGTCTATCTGGTCTACAGGTGTTGTAAGTTCTTTTTTCTTCACCCTGGTGTAACCGGCATCTACCGTTTCATCACCCGAATCAGCTTTCAGGACATTCTGATACGGAAACTTGCTGCTGAATGTAAAATTGACATTGGTCCTGCCACCTATTAACTCTTCAACAAATCCAATGGATGGGGTATAAACGCCGATCTTTTTGCTGTCCTTTTTAATTTTGATCTTAAAAAATCCCTTACTGTCAGTACCATCGCCGCTTTTTTCTCCATCAACCATAATTATTGCATTGGCAACCGGGTAACATGCACTGTCAACCCTTACAACAACAGACCCTGTGATTGTGATTGTTCCCCCGGATTTCTGACCGAATAAGCCTGTCAGAGAGTTTGCAGCCAGAAAAACGAATAATAGTATGATGATTCTATTATTCATAATGTAAGATTTAAATAACGAAGGTATTAATAAATATTCATTTACATATACCAGTCCTTAACTCTCTGGCTGTAAATTATTTGTATTTAAGAGTGTAAAACATAATTATACTTTGGTAATTAGATGAAACAAATTACCAGACTAACTGGTTTTCAAGGAGACTGTCTCAAAAGCATCTTTTTCTATATCCACCCCTAAATCCCCCAGGGGGGACTTATTGAAAATCAGTGGATTTGAAAGCCCCCCTTGGGGGGTTGGGGGTAAAATCAGACTTATAAGACAGCCCCTTTAGAGTGAGGTGGAAAGACAACGAGGAATTAGGGTGAGGTTGTTGGGATTACAGCCTCACTTCGTTCGGCTGTGATCCCCGGGGGGGTATCCAACAAAGCCATAGCAAACCAGGCAGCCATCTGGCTGCCATGGTGTTTTGTTTTTCTCATTGGCTTCACAAAACGGGATTTGCTCGCCTATTCGAAAAATAAAACCCTCACTGCAAAAAGCAGTGAGGGTTTGCTATGGCTTTGCGGAGAGAGGGGGATTCGAACCCCCGGTCCCGCTTCTAGCGGGACACACGCTTTCCAGGCGTGCCAGTTAAACCACTCCTGCATCTCTCCCTTTGACCACCGAAGCTTTAGCGAAGGTGGTTTTCGCCTTCCGTAGCCCTGGCGAAGGAGGGCATATTCTAAAGAGAAGTAAATTTCTTTGGGGCCGCAAATTACAAAAAGGATATTTCTCCTGCAAGTGATCTGTTAAGTCCCTTTATCACCTCTTCCCGTGATGTGTATTTCCCCAGAAGGTACATCAGCTTGGTGACTGATGCTTCTGATGTGAGGTCCTTACCGCTTACCACTCCCGCTGAAAGCATCTGCCTGCTTGTCTCATAGAGCCCCATCTCCACACTGCCGCCATGGCACTGCGTCACATTCAGTATGATGCCACCTTTTTTTATGTATCTGAGCAGCTCCTCGCCAAACCAGTCGTAGGTTGGTGCATTACCCGATCCGAAAGTTTCAATGATCAGTCCTTTCAGGTTTTTTGTATTCAATACAGAGTGCACCAGGTTTCTTGTTATTCCCGGAAAGAGCTTCAGAATTGCCACATTTGTATTGAATATCTTGTTCACAACCAGTTTGCTGCCCTTTTGAGGAGGGGCTATGTCATTCCTGTTATACCTGATGTGGAGACCTACCTCTGCCAGGTATGGATAATTTGGTGAACTGAATGCATCAAAATGTTCAGCACTCAGCTTTGTTGTACGGTTTCCGCGCGAAAGTTTGTTGTCAAAATATATGCAAACCTCTGGAACGGCAGGATTTCCGTTTGTCTTTGCCGCAGCAATCTCAATAGCAGTGATAAGGTTTTCCTTGCCGTCGGTGCGCAGGAGTCCGATGGGGAGTTGAGAGCCGGTAAAGATCACAGGTTTATTCAGGTTTTCGAGCATGAAGCTGAGAGCAGAGGCGCTGTAAGCCATCGTATCTGTTCCGTGAAGAACAACAAATCCTTCGAACTCATCATACCTGTCCTCAATTATTGATGCCATCCTGACCCATACAGCGGGGTCAATATTTGAAGAATCAATAACCGGATCGAATGATACTGAATGAAGCTCATATCCGAATTTTTTTAATTCCGGAACATGATCCGAAATATATCTGAAATCGATGGGAACAAGTGATCCGGTAACAGGATCATGAACCATTCCTATGGTTCCGCCGGTGTAGATAATAAGAAGAGAGGCCTCTTTACCTGGTTTTTTCATAAGGTACTGTCAAAGCTTGAAGAGAGATACAGAACTGGCATATGTAATGTTTTCCAGTTCCTCCTCTCTCATTCCGTAAATATCTGCAATCTTTTTGTTAATAATGCAAATATACGAACTCTCATTTCTTTTTCCCCTGTATGGTACAGGTGCAAGGTATGGTGAATCAGTTTCAAGCAGAATATTTTCCGGTTTCACTGTCTCAACAACTTTGTCAATCCCGGAGTTTTTAAAGGTTACAACACCGCCAATGCCCAGTTTCAACCCAAGCTCTGTCCCTTTTTTTGCATCATCAGCACTTCCGGTGAAGGCATGCAGAACACCTTTCAACCCCTTACCGGCAAATTCGTCAAGCACCGAAAAAACCTCAGGGAATGCATCTCTCGAATGTATCACAACCGGCAGATTATGAGCAAGGGCAAAAGCAATCTGCTTCCTGAAGGCAATTAGCTGTTCCTTTATGAATGTCTTGTCCCAGTAAAGATCGATCCCTATTTCGCCGATGGCAATGAATTTATGCCGGGTGAATATTTTTTCAAGTTCTTCAAGCTGAAGAAGGTAATCCTCTTTTACTGATGTGGGATGCAGTCCTATCATTGAATAGCAGGAACTTAAATACCGGTTTTCTGTCTCCAGCATCTTCCCGACAGAATGAATATCAATATTGGGCATCAGCATTTTGGTAACACCGGATCTGACAGCCCTTTCGACTGCATCATCCCTGTCATCATTGAATTCCGGAAGATACAGGTGTGTATGTGTATCAATAAAGGGCATCAGAC